>JAITBT010000039.1 GCA_031283445.1 Holosporaceae bacterium
ATGTGTAAACTACTTTCTGACCGACAAGCCAGAAAGTAGTTTACACCTATACTGAATCTGGAGGCCAAGCCTTTTGTGTCTCACTAGTCAAACTAGTGGCTTACCTGGCGGGGAGTTAACAGCGATTCGATCATTGAATATTTCGATTTTTTGAAAGAAAAATATCCTGGAAAAATACATATTATTTTGGATCAAAGCGGATATCACACAAGCGAAAAAACGCTCAAAGCAGCAAAGGAAAGGGATATAATTTTACATTTTCTTCCACCTTACAGTCCGAACCTGAATCCGATAGAGCGACTTTGAAAAGTCATGAACAAATATGTCAGAAACAACAGATACTTCAAGACTGCCAGAGAATTTAGACACAATATTATAGCTTTTTTCTGGAATACATGCAGCTCTATCTCCGAAAAAATGCGCTCTAGAATTAATCACAACTTTCACCTGCTCAATAAATCCAACTTCTTATCGTGATTGGGGATATATGAAAACCCAAATGCATAGAGAATCTGAATCGGCACTATTACGCGATTTCCGGTTTGTATTAGCCTGATTTTTCCCTAGATCTCTTCTTCTTATACCGGAACTTCAAAGTCACGCAATCCAGAGCAGAGCTTCCACTCTCTCTCTGATCCTTTCATTCTCTACATACAATGCTTCATTGCTACTACTGATCTCGGATAGAGCTCGGTGTGTATTCCAGCAGAATAACCCTAAACTCCACACCCCTACCCGAGATAGTCTTAGGACCACCAGGATTTCCAGCTCGATCTAGATCCTCTCAATCACAATATATATCCTCGCAGGAACACCCTTGCATGCTACTTCTAGCCGGGAGTGCCCCTTCCGGACCCAGCAACTCTGCTAACTCATCTTCTATTCGCTTTTTCGCTATCTGGAGCCGTGCAATCCGTGCTTCCGGCCGAGAAGCAGCGACACGGGCTTGCTCTAGTTGATCCAGTAGATGCGGCACACTTACCGGAGGCAAAATCTGCGTAAGATTCGCACCCGCCTTCTCGGCAGCCGCCGCCCGCTGCTGGACAGCCGCCAAGTCTGCATCAATGGTGGTTAAACTTTCCCCACCGACCAATCTGCTTCGTATCTGATTTTCCAGCGTCCCCCTTGCGATGCCAACGCTCTGCAGGTAATCCATAAACCTTGCCGGTGCAGCATTCCTTTTATTGACTTCTGTTCTTATCCAAGCAAATAATTTGATTATATTCATACATACAATTCCTTCCGGCGGTACTAGGTTTCCTTTTAACCATAATTCTACTGTGACTCCCAATTCTGGTGTATAGTGTGACATGTTTCTTATCGTTTCCATAATCACATTTTTTCCCGCGACATCTAAACTCATCGGCCCTTGAATTAGGGCTTTATTCATGCATTCCCTGTAAACATTTGGCGGCGCAGCGCAAAAACAATCCGGAAATAACACGCTTCCCAATACAAAAAACAACCACTTCATTACAACCTCCATACACAACTACAAATACACACCAAATCACATATAGTGCAATCTAGAGTTTATGCCTAAGTTTGATGGTTATTCAATACCTTCGGTAGAAGTTGCTACGCAATTCTACAACCCTGAATATGTAATCAGGTGTTATCAGTTGCAAATTCCTCCGTATTTGAGTATTAAGTCTTCTTGTAGTAGACTCACTCCCGATGATTTTTCAGCGATGGGAAGATTTAAGTGTATAGAATAGAAGAAAGAATTATTTTTTTGCTGACGAAATTGGCTAGGAAAATTAGCGGTCGCAATCTTATTATTTCTATTCCATTTTTGTGGATATTTCTCTTTTTTATTTGCCCGTGTTTGATTCTGATACAAATAAGTTTTTCCGAAAGTCTTATAGCATCACCCCCCTACACATCCCTTGTAGATTGGATCTCAGGACATGTGCTGCAGATCAGGATCAATCTAGAAAACTATATGTTTCTCTTCACTGACGAAATGTATATTCGGGGATTCATAACATCCATATTAATAGCTGGTACATCAACAATTTGTTGCCTTTTGATAGGCTTCCCCATGGCTTATGCGATCGCGAGAACACACGAGAAGTTTCGTAGTATCCTGTTGATGTTGGTGGTACTTCCATTCTGGACATCATTTTTGATAAGAGTCTATGCATGGATAATGTTGCTTAGCCCATGCGGTTTTATAAATAGCTTATTAATGAAATTTCATCTGGTGGATGTACCTCTACAACTCCTTAATAACTCTTTCGCTGCCTGCATAGGGATTGTATATGCATATTTACCGTTCATGATTTTCCCCTTATACAACGCTATTGAAAAAATTGATTATGCATTGATTGAAGCTGCCTACGATTTGGGAAGTTCTCCTATAACAGCATTTTTCTCCATAGTTGTACCACTTTCAGCGCCTGGAATTTATGCCGGTTCAGCGCTGGTATTTGTTCCAGCAATCGGAGAATTCGTTATTCCGGAGCTGCTGGGTGGAGTGCAGACCTTAACCATTGGCCGTCTGGTCTGGAACGAATTTTTTGAAAACATGTCCTGGCCCACAGCGGCATCTTTATCGATAGTTTTATTAATATTCGTTGTACTGCCCATAGTATTTACGCAACGGCGCAGAGAAATAGAAGTACTAACAAAGGAATAACCCATGCGCTTCAGATGGTCTAACTGTATTTTATTTTTGGGATACTTATTTTTATATTTTCCATTGATTTGTATAGTGGTTTATTCGTTCAATGAATCTAGATTTGTGGCTTCTTGGACTAGATTTTCTCTAAAGTGGTATAAAGTTCTTATATCAAATCCCATAATCCTTAGAGCGACATTAACAAGCATTAAAATCGCTTGTTTTTCGGCAACTATTTCGGTAATTCTGGGAACAATGGCGGCAATAATTATTACTAGATTCAAAAGATTTAGTGGAAAAACAATTTTCATTGGAGCAATTACCGCCCCTCTGGTCATGCCAGAGGTGATTATGGGATTGTCTTTACTAATGCTATTTGTGGGCATGGAAAAAATCTTCGGATGGCCAGCTAGAAGTGGAGTGTGCGCTGTTACTATTGCCCATATAACGTTGACGTTGTCCTACGTAACAATGCTTGTACAAGCAAGGTTGCAGGATATGGATAAAGCTATCGAGGAAGCTGCTTTGGATCTTGGAGCATCTCCGATTAAGGTATTTTTTGTAATAACGTTACCAATAATTTCTCCAACTATTATTTTAGGATGGCTATTGGCTTTTGCATTATCGTTAGATGACGTGGTTATCGCCAGTTTTGTTGCTGGTCCAGGAGCGACGACTCTTCCGATGATAGTATTTTCCAGTTTGCGCTTTGGTATCTCGCCGGAGATTAATGCGCTTGCAACAATTTTAATGACTGTTCTTTCGATAGGTGTCATAATATTTGCTGTTTTGACTTATAAAAAGAAAACTTGGAATAAGGAGAAGTAGGTGAGGCCCTATACGATTGTTTTGGGAAATGAAAAAGGAGGAACGGGGAAGTCGACCATAGCAATGCATGTGGCAGTGTACCTACTCCACAAAGGGTATAAGGTAGGGACAATCGATGTGGATGCACGTCAGGGGACATGTACACAGTATTATGAGCACAGAAGGAATGCCGGCGCAGATATTCTGCTACCGCAACACATTACAATCCCGAGAAGTGAAAATAACGATATGGAGAAAGCACGATCTCTGGAAGAAGAGTCGTTTCATCAGGCGCTAAATCAGTTGTCGGATCACGATTTCATTGTAATAGATACTCCGGGAAATGATACCTATTTATCGCGATTGGCACATTCCTATGCAGATACATTAATCACTCCAATGAACGATAGTTTTGTAGATCTGGATGTCTTGGTTAAGATAACAGATAATGACATGAAATCACTGAGACCTAGCATTTATGCTGAAATGGTGTGGAGCCAGAGAAAAGAGCGCGCTAAAAGAGGAGAAAAACCAATTGATTGGATAGTCATTAGAAATCGTCTTACAACCCTATACACCAAAAACAGGAGAGATATAAATGCTGTGTTGGAAGCGCTGTCCAAAAGAATAGGATTCCGACTAGGTATTGGATTTTGCGAACGTGTTATTTTTAAAGAGCTTTTCCTATCAGGATTGACGCTGTTGGATCTCGAAAAATCTGGCTCCCCACTAAATATATCTCACGTTTCAGCTAGGCAAGAATTAAGAGAGTTAATTAATTTCACAAAACTGCCAAATTTATAACAGTTGGGGACATATTCTTGGTTTGCATAGTACAAAAATTCGGTGGAACTTCTGTCGCAACTCTAGAAAGAATAAAAAGCGTTGCAGATATTATTGCTCATACATATAAAAATGGACAGCGTGTTGTCGCTGTTGTTTCGGCAATGGCCGGAGTAACAAATAGATTTATAGGTTATGTTCATAGTTTAAATGCCTATGAAGGAGATCCAGAGTATGACCAAGTGGTATCATCCGGAGAACTTATTACCGCCGGGCTATTGGCGATAGCTTTGAAAAATCTTGGAATTATGGCTAAATCATATTCTTCATGGCAAGTGCCGATTCTTACGGATAGCAATTACGGCCATGCCATCATACGGAAAGTTGATCCCGGCAACCTACAAATGGATATTGCAACCGGGATAATTCCGGTAATATGTGGATTTCAGGGTATAAACTCAGAAAATCGCATAACTACTTTTGGAAGAGGAGGATCCGACCTAACAGCTGTGGCGATAGCTGCCGCGATAGATGCAAGCTTGTGCGAAATATACTCTGACGTCGATGGTGTTTACACGGTGGATCCGAATCTATGCAGCGAAGCCAAAAGAATAGATGAAATTAATTACTATGAAATGTTGGAGATGGCATCTCAGGGCGCCAAGATTCTTCAGGAACAATCCGTAGATTATGCCATGAAAAGGAATGTGGTCATAAGAGTTGCTTCTAGCTTTGTTCAGAGCGTGGGAACCATAATTTCAGCGAAAATGTCTTCAAAAGATTTTCGAGGATTTGCTGTTACTCCAAGTCTTTCCCAAATAAGAGTTTTGCATAATGAAAGTGCGAATAGCGTTATCGATATTTTAGAGAAACGTCTGATAAAAGCAGAAATCGTGGAGCAAGAAGAACCTTCCAGAATAGATATTCTATTGGACAAAAAGAAAACAGCAATTGCCTTAAATATGCTTAAAAGCTGTCCCTTCGTTAAAAGCGCTCGACAAATTGTGGCACGGAAAACATTATCTCGCATTAGCATCATAGGGTCATCTGTTTCCCCAAAAACTGGAAAAATTCTAGTGGAAGTTTTAAAAAGCAAGAAAATAGAAGTTTTTGGACTTTCTATAATTAATTATAGAGCGAATTTGATTGTTTCTAGTGATAAGCTACTGGAGGCTATTGCTTTACTACATAGACATTGTGGATTAGAAAAATGAAAATTTTAAGACTAATGGAACGCGGATCAAAAATTTTGGGATCGAAATATTCGATACTCGGTGGAGCTATGACTTGGATTTCCGAAGCGAATCTGGTGTCGTCTATGTCTAACGCCGGAATATTTGGTATCTTGGCGTCAGGAGCTATGGATGGAAATCTTTTGAAAATAGAAATTAAATCTACCCAAGAAAAAACTCGAAATAATTTTGGCGTAAATATTATTCTGATGAACCCTAAACTGCATGATCTTATCGAAATATGCGGAGAAGAAAAAGTTTCCCATATCGTTTTGGCTGGGGGAATTCCAGACAAAGCCATAATAGATAAAATTCACTCCTTTGGTATGCAGGTGATGACATTCGCGCCGGCGTTATCTATAGCCAAAAGATTATTTAAGCTTGGAATAGATTCCTTGATACTAGAAGGCAGCGAAGCTGGTGGACATGTGGGGCCACTATCCACTATGATCTTGATTCAAGATATTTTGCTGAATATGGATGGGTATCCCATTTTTATCGCCGGTGGCATTTTAAGAGGGGAAATAGTAGCTTCGCTACTCCGATTGGGTGCGGTTGGCTGTCAACTGGGAACGGTTTTCGCCTGCTGCAAAGAATCAATTGCTCATGATAACTTTAAAAAAGCCCTTCTTAAAGCTAGTGGAAGAAATGCCATTACTCCGGTCCAACTGGATAAAAAATTTCCTGTTGCACCAGTTCGTGCCCTAGAAAACATTGGTACAAAAGAGTTCATCGAAAAACAGCGAGAAATTCTTGTAAAATTCACGAACGGAGAGGTTGATTTAGACAATGGAAGACTCTCTCTAGAGCATTTTTGGGCTGGTTCTCTGCGTAGAGCGGTTCAGGAAGGAGACATAGATCGCGGTTCACTTATGTCGGGTCAAATAGTAGAGTTGGTGAAAGAAGAGAGATCCATAAAGGAAATTATAGATACTCTTCTCGCAGAAGCAGAAAGATTTTTGTAAATTTCATGGATACCTAATGCTGTTGAGCAGCGGCAGCGGCATTTACTGCGTCGTTGTAGGCTTTCTCGGCCGTATCCGCTGCTTTTTGTGCAGCTTTATAGATTTCTGCAAGTTTATTATTTTTAGTTTCAAGCGCACTCAACTGTTTTTTTATGCCGTTTGCAGAGCTCTGTGCCTTTATTTTGGCTTTTCCGGTTAGGTTTTGTGCATCTTTATCTGATTTTTTCAATAATTCTTCCAGATCTTTTACTTTAATCTCATTTGATTCTAGATTATTTCTCGCCGCAGTAGCTTTATCTTTAAGATTCATATACTCTTTTTTCAATTTTTCTATTTTCTCTTTTTCCGCTCGTGACAAGGTGTCCGGATTTAGAGCGGCACCGACTGCACCTCCAGCTCCGCTAGTAGTACCTGCGGTGCCTGTACCCGCCGCTCCATTCCCTCCTGCTGCTGTACTCACAGTGTTCGTTGCTCCTGTATTGCTAGCGGCATTTTGATTCCCCCCACCAGCTGCACTTCCTGTTCCACCAGTGTTATTTGCATTATTTCCAGAAGAAGTTGAAGATCCCTTATTCGACGTTACGCTGGATTTTAAACTGGAAACAATAGAGAGTAGCCCACTAGTCTGTGTTGCAAGAGATGAAGCGACGTTTGTAGCTGTCGCTATGGAAGATCCGACCTTATTAGCTGCCTGATATGCTGGGTTTGCTGCGGCTGCATTACCAGCCGCTAAACCAGCTTCCCGAGTAAGAGCTGGAACCAGTTGTCCTGATGCATCTCTTACATACCCGCTAGGAGCTGCAGTTCCAGCAAGAGAGCTCAGAGGCACAAGTTGGCCTTGGGCATT
>JAITBT010000043.1 GCA_031283445.1 Holosporaceae bacterium
GCATAATACGAGAAAGATGTCAAAAAATCGTTAAAATCGGAGAAATTGTAAAAATTGCAAGAAATATTTACAAATTAACGGAAATTTTACACTTCTCGAGTATTATGGTACCTGGTGGAAGAGGTGGATCGCCACTTGAAAAAGATAGATTTCTTTAAATAAATAGAAAATAAAGAAAAAAACAACAAATACAAAAAGGCAGATACTCAGGAATACAGAAACACGCGGTAAAAAATTGCACGTCTCTTCCACCAGCTCGCATAATACTAGAAAAATGTCAAAAAATCGTTAAAATTGAAGAAATTGTAGAAAATATCTATAATAATGTAGCTAATTATAGAGATATAGTACTATGAGAAAGTAGATTTCGCAATACACGATAAAGAGGTTAAAGGCTCAGTGAATTTTCTTTATTTTTTCTTATTTTTTTGCCTAGGGTGTACTGAAGTTCCCAAAAAGGAAAGAGAGCTCACCTCGCTGAAAGAAAACGCTACAGAATTTCAGGAAATATGCCGCAGAATTGGAAAGCTGGACATGACAGCGGTCGCTCTGAGTAGTGGGATAAGTGAGAGCACGGCTAATCGAATAAGAGACCTTTCTGAAGAATTTGGCATAAACATACCAGGCGAAGCTTTAGTCAATAAGAGGATTTTTGCGGCAGCAGATACGGATGATCATCGGTTAGATTGTTTTCTTGATGCTTGTAATTCGAAACAAAAGATCATCTGGGTCATACGCGGCGGATACGGGGCAGCTAGAGTGATAGCGCCTTTAAGTTGTCTGCCGAAACCGAAAGTAAGCAAAACACTAGTTGGATTCAGTGACATTACGGCAATGAATCTTTTCATCTCCCAGAAGTGGCCAAGTTGGCGTGTTATCCATGCGACTGTTTTGGTTTTTCTAAATAAAAATTCTTTCAAGAATAAGTTCGAAACATTATTAGACATTTTGGAAGGCAAAATTGACTCCTACGAGATCAACGGAATCTATCCATTAAACGATAAAGCCATGCCCCAAAAAAGCATTACAGGAAAACTAACTGGCGGCAATCTGAGCATAATTCAGACGAGCATAAAAACCGCCTGGGAGATTCAAACGGAAGGGAAAATATTGTTCGTGGAAGATAACTACGAGGCGCCGGAACGGATATACAGAGCGATGTATCACCTGAGGGAAGCAGGAAAGTTTGCTAAGGTTAAGGCATTAGTTTTCGGGCATTTTTATGGGGCTGGAGATCCAAAAAGGCTCAGATTATTTCTTAAGGGGTTTGCGCAAACTTTGAATATACCAGTTTTCGTAACGGATAAATTCGGACACGGAGTTTTTAATGAACCTTTGGTATATAATGCGGAAGCAGAGATTCATGATAACAAAATGACCGTCAGGTTAAAATAGCAAGATTCCCCAAAGAGGTTTCTAATAGATAATCTTTTTGCTATGATCTTCGGCGAATGAATACGGCGGAGGAGGGAATGACAGAATTAGAAAGATTGCAGGCAAGCTGTTTATTTGAAGTAGCTCGCTGCGGTGATCTAAAAAAACTGGACATACTCAAGAATGCTATACTCGGCAAAAATGGAAAGATTGCTGAGTATGTTAAAGAATTGAAGAATTTGAACAGCGAGGCAAAGCGAAAGTTCGGATCCGAAATCAACTCTTTTAAGAGCAAAATTACAGAGGAACTAAATTCTAAAAAGCAGGAATTGAAAACAAAAGAACTAGAGGGAAAATTACTTTCGGAGTTTGTAGACGTTTCTCTTCCGCCACGACCTGATCACCCCGGAAGAATTCATCCACTGACAAAGGTGGAAGAAGAAATATCCAATATCTTATCCTCCTATGGATTTTCATTTGCGGATGGTCCGGACATCGAAAATGAGTATTTTAATTTCACGGCGATGAATATGCCGGATCATCATCCGGCAAGGGCAATGCATGATACATTTTATATACAACAGCTGGCGGACAATAATGGTAGAAAACTACTCCGCACTCACACATCTCCAGTTCAGATACGAACAATGCTATCCAACAAACCACCGCTTAGGTTTTTCTCCATAGGAAGAGTTTATAGAAGCGACTATGATGCTACACATACTCCAATGTTTAGCCAGATTGAAGGTATTATAGTCGAAAAAAATATTGGATTTTCTCATTTAAAATGGATACTTTCTGATTTTTTGCGAAGGTTTTTTGAAGCAAAGAATCTAAAAATAAGATTTAGATCCAGTTTTTTCCCATTTACGGAACCATCCGCGGAAGTAGATATAAATTATGAAATTCAGGATGGAAAAATCGTATTCGGCATAGGGGAAAAATGGTTGGAAGTATGCGGTTGTGGTGTTATACATCCTAATGTATTAAATTATGGAGATGTAGACGTTACTAAGTACCAAGGGATAGCATTTGGATTCGGCCTAGAGAGATTAACTTCTTTAAAATATGGTATTCCGGACTTAAGAGGATATTTTGAGCCAGATGAGCGTTGGATAAGCACTTTTGGGTTTCCTTTCTCAACAAAATAAGTAGGAGTTGTTATGCGTTTCTCGTTTGATTGGCTAAAACGTTATTTATCTACAGATCTTGATGTAAAAATGATATCAGATAAACTGACATCCATAGGATTGGAAGTAGAACATATTGAAGATCCAGCTGTAATTTTCAAAAACTTCAAATTGGTTAGAGTAAAAGATGCCCAAAAACATCCGCAGGCGGATAAACTAAAGGTTTGCATTGTGGAGGATGCTGATGGCAATGAATCACATATTGTTTGTGGTGCAAAAAATGTCTGTGAGGGACTGAAAACGATTTTGGCTATGCCAGGAGCGAAAATCCTTTCCTCCGGTGAAATTTTAAAAAAGAGTAAAATTCGTGGAATCGTGAGTGAAGGAATGATGTGCTCCCACGAGGAGTTAGGTCTTTCGTCGGATAGAGATGGAATCATTGAAGTTGAACCTGACATAGGTTTATCGACGCCAGTCGATGAAGTTTTAGGATATGGTAAAGGAATTTTTGAAATTTCCGTGACGCCAAATCGCGGGGACTGCCTATCAATCAAGGGTATTGCCCGAGATTTGGCCGCAACAGGAGTTGGAAAATTTTTAATGCCGGAAGAGGTTATTTGTCCGGTATCATTTAAATTTCCCATAAATATCACCTACGAGAACAGTGAATCTTGTCGGCAATATGCGCCCATTATGGCTTTTCGCGTAATCCGCGGAGTTCGAAATGGCAAAAGCCCGCGATGGCTGAAATTAAAGCTTCAATCAGCTGGGCTTAATAGCATATCAACGCTGGTGGATTTATCAAATTTTTGGATGATGGACAGTGGAAGGCCAACACACATATATGATCTGAAAAAAATTAAAGGGAATATCAGTATTCGCTTTGCCAGAAATAAAGAGGTATTCGAGGATATAAAAGGAAACGAGCACAAGCTCCTTACGGACATGCTCATATCTGCGGACGAAGAGTCCCCCCTGTGTCTGCTCGGCGTTATGGGCGGGAAGAAAATCGCTTGCAACGATGATACAACGGATATTTTAATAGAATCAGGACTATTTGATCAGATTTTTATTTCTAAAACAGGAACCATATTAAATCTTAATAGTGATTCTCGCATAAGATTCGAAAGGAATATAGATAAGAATTCTTGCATTTCAGGATTGGAAGGAATTACGCAGTTGATCCTGGAAAACTGCGGCGGAGAGGCTAGCGAAACTTTTGTAATAGGAAAGCAGCTTGAAATAAATAAAAAAATAACTCTTCGAAAAAGTAAACTCAATAACGTTAGTGGTTGCGTCATTGATTGGAATGTAGCGAAGCTTATTCTTAAAAAATTAGGATTAGAAGAAATTAGATCAAATGAATTGGAGGCAACTTTTTTAACTCCCAGCTGGAGATCAGATTTAAATATAGAAGAAGATTTGATTGAAGAAGTTCTTCGAATAAAAGGGTATGACACTATACGTCCACAAAATATTGATATAATACCAACCGACTCAGACAAAATTCTTGAAAGGAAAAATCAAGTTAATGGCATGAAAAGGTTGTTGGCATCCAGAGGGCTATCGGAAGTAGTTACTTATTCTTTTATGAAGGAAAATTACGCTGAATCATTTAAGGAAGATAGGAGTTTAATTCATTTGATTAATCCAATCAGCACCGATTTAAGCGTTATGAGATCTTCATTAATTCCGGCCTTACTCCAAAATGCCAAGAGGCTTTTAGATTATGGAACGGCGAGTATCGGACTCTGTGAAGCCGGAAATGTATTCTATGATGCCTGTGAACAGGAGCTTCATATTGCAGGAGTTCGTTACGGAAACATACGGGAAAGAAGCTGGCTCGAAAAGACAAGATCAGCGGATGTTTTTGATGTCAAAGGAGATGCGTTTGCGGTTTTGAGCCTCTGCGGAGTAGATGAAAGAAGTATCACCATAATCGACGAAGCGCCATCCTATTATCATCCAACCAAAAGTGGCACAATCTTGCGGGGAAGGAATAAGCTTGGTCATTTTGGTGAATTGCATCCTAAAGTTAGTAAACTGCTAGGTTTCCTCGAAAAAGTTGTCTGTTTTGAAATTTTCCCGCGGGAGTTGCGAAAATTGAATACCCAGAAGCCATATTCATCTGGGAAAGTATTTCCAAAAATTCATCGAGATTTTGCTTTTCTATTCGCTTCTAAAGCATCTGTGGGAAATACAATGAAGGCTATATATGAGATAGATCCACTCATAACAAAAGTTGCTATATTCGATTGTTTTGAGTCGAGTATTACTCAGAAATCTGTGGGTATTTCCATAACACTAGAGGCATTTGATAGAACGTTAACGGAAGATGAAGCACAAGTTGTTTCTAATAAAATTATAAAGTACATGGAAAGTCTCGGCGGGGAATTGCGCAGAAAATGAGGAATATAAGGAATTTTGCAATAATTGCTCATATTGATCACGGAAAATCTACACTAGCTGATAGGTTAATGCAGTATTGTGGAGCTGTAGACGTAAGAGAATTTCGTGATCAGATGCTGGATTCGATGGAAATAGAAAGAGAGCGAGGCATTACCATTAAGGCTCAGACTGTACGCTTAGATTATAACGCTAAAGATGGCCAGACGTATCAAATAAATCTCATGGATACTCCTGGGCACGTTGATTTTGCCTATGAGGTCAGTCGTTCGCTGGCTGCTTGCGAAGGATCCATCCTGGTGGTAGATGCAACCCAAGGAGTGGAAGCTCAAACTTTGGCCAATGTATATCAAGCGCTGGAACATAATCACGAAATTATTATTATTCTTAATAAAATAGATCTTCCGGCAGCGGACGTAGATAAAGTGAGCAGGCAAATAGAAGATGTGGTCGGGCTTGATTGTTCCGATGCAATTCCTGTGTCAGCAAAAGTTGGCACAGGAATTGGAGATGTGCTGGAAGCACTGGTGAAGAAATTACCTCCACCAGTAGGAGACTGTAATGCTCCTATAAAAGCATTGCTGGTGGACAGCTGGTATGATCCTTACATGGGTGTTGTGACGTTGGTCCGGATAAAGGATGGATGTATCAGGCCAGGCATGAAAGTAAAGCTGATGGCAGCGGGTATGGCCTATTCCATCGAAAAGGTAGGAGTATTTAGACCAAAACCAACAGAAATTTCAGAACTGAAAACTGGGGAAATAGGATATATCGTCGCTGGTATTAAAAGCGTTGGTGAAGCACGTGTGGGAGATACCATTACTCTGGAGAATAATCCAGCTCAAGAGCCTCTCCCTGGATTCAAACCATGTATACCAGTTGTTTTTTGTAGTATATTTCCGGTCGATACAGTGGAGTATGAAAAACTAAGAGACTGTCTTATAAAATTACAACTAAATGATGCCAGTTTTTCCTTTGAACCGGAAACCTCTCAAGTTCTAGGATCAGGCTTTCGCTGCGGCTTTCTTGGGTTGCTTCATTTGGAGGTAATCGAGGAAAGGTTGGAACGAGAGTATAATTTAGACTTGGTTACTACAGCTCCTAGTGTTGTTTACAAAGTGCATCTAAATGATGGTAGCGTTATGGACATGCATAACCCAGCTGATATGCCTAATCCCAGTAAAATATCTTTTATAGAAGAACCATGGATTATCGCAAAAATCATAGTTCCGGACGAATACCTAGGAAATATTTTAGCTCTGTGCGAAGAAAAACGAGGAATTCAGCAGGAATTAACTTATGTGGGAACCAGAGTTTTACTCGAGTATCGATTACCGTTAAACGAAGTGATTTATGATTTCTACGATCGCTTAAAATCTATTAGTAAAGGGTATGCGAGTTTTGACTATCAACTGTATGGTTATAAACAAGAAGATCTCATAAAGATGACTGTGCTAATTAATGGGGAACTAGTAGATGCTCTTTCGATAATAACTCATCGTGGGAATGCCGAGTATCGAGGACGGCAATTATGTGAACGATTAAAAGATCTTATTCCGCAGCATATGTTCAAAATACCAATCCAGGCGGCGATCGGTGGAAAAGTAGTTGCACGGGAGACGATCGCAGCATTCCGCAAGGATGTTATCGCTAAATGCTATGGCGGAGATGTTACTCGGAAGCGAAAGCTTTTGGAAAAACAAAAAAAAGGGAAAAGGAAAATGCGCGAAATAGGAAATGTCAAAATACCCCACGGTATATTTTTAGAAGCGCTAAAGATGAACAAGAGTTCATAAACTCCTCGGAAAGGGCAATTTTTTCTGCTATATAAAATCCAATTAATAAAGCATAAAGAACTTTAGGATATTTTTTTTTGAACTAAAAGTTTTTCGGAGAAGGGGCGTGATCAGCTCGTTGTATAAAGACAAGCTAGAGATAATCATTCTTTTGACTATAGTGATGGTCGCAAACATCATATGTTATTTACCCCATGCAAATCACATTACTTTCCCGGATACGGATGATTACATGAGATTGGTTAGGATAAAAGATTTCTTTCTTCATCATGATTTATCCAACACAATCATAGCGAGATCCAATGTTCCGTTTGGATGTGACTTACATTGGACGCGATTTTATGATTTTTTCATAATTATTCCAGTGTACATATTGAATATTTTCATCAATTCCATTGATAGATCCATAGAATATGTGGGATTTTCAATTGGGCCGATCATAAAAAGTGTAAGCGTCGTAGTATTTTTCAGTGTTTGTCAAAAATTCATAAGAAAGAATAATGCATTTCTGGTAGCAGCAATATTTTCCGGTCATCCCATGATTTTTTCGATCGGAGCTCCAGGCCGGGCCGATCATCACGCTTTTATTATGCTATTCATTATTATTTATTTAAAAACTATAATAGAGGTTATTGAATCAGGATTTATGGATAAAAATTTATGCCTTAAATCTGCAATAGTTGCTGTTTTGTGTATTTGGATATCTCCGGAAACGCTAATTCCTATTTTGCTAATAGATGGTATTTTGTTTATCCATTCATTTTTTCCTATGGAAAAACTCAAGTTTCTTCATAGGAAAAATACACTAATAGCGTGCGGTATCTGTCCTATAGTTTTTTCTTTTTTTCATCAAATATCCAATTGTATTTTTGCATTGGGTACCTTGCTGACAGTAGTACCATATGCAGCTTATCATGAAAAATACATCCAAAATTGTGTTTTTAAATATTGGCATATAGTTGTTATAATGCTGATATTGGCGTCATTTTCTATTACTCGCCCCATCGAATACGACCAAATATCCACAGTACACATAGCTCTATTTGTTTGCAGCGCTCTTTATTTTGGTATCAATATTGTGTATCGGAAATTGGAGCTAAAATGCAGGATAATAACATCTGCTGTATGGTTTATGGTTATTGGAGCAGTATTTTTAGTCCTATATCCAAAATTTATGAGTGGAATGAGTGCAGATATCGATGATTATGTAAAAAAAATTTGGTTGCAAAGAGTTGAAGAACTACAATCTCCTCTTGTTGGTGAGAATAAATGGGATTTTGTAATTTATTGTACATTTCTGATAATTTCAATTGCCAGTAAAGTCAAGAGATTAATGAAGAAAAAATTCACTTCAGAGGGATTAATATGGTCGATACTGATTATCAACGCCGTTTGCTATACAATTTTTGCAGGGATTGCATGCCGAATGTTGCCTTATGCGGCATTATTTGGATTGCCTCTGATCGTCGATTTCGCCATGAATGATAATTTTTTTAAATCTTTCTATAGATTATCGAAAGTAGTCATAGCTATTTTTCTTTCCACATATTTCTTATTTTTTACTGCTTATCTTAATCATAAAAAAGAGTCCAATCCACTCTCTCCATCCTATATACAAAAAGAATTGTTCAAAAAAATTGACAATTTAAGTCCAAAGCCGGTTGTAATAATGGCTCACACTAACGATGGACCGGCATTGCTCTATTACACGAAGCACAGCGTTGTTGGTGCACCATATCATCGTCAAACTGAGGGAATAATTTCCTCATATAAAATTATGGAAGACGAATATAACGAAGAGATAGCTGAGACTATTATGAAAACGACAAATAGTGCCTACATTTTTATAAGGAAAAACATATATACCAAAAAACCCAAGAACCATAAAAGCCTCGCCCAAAGGATAATTGACAATGATTTGCCGGATTGGATTAGTATTTTAGAACTTCCCGAAAAATTCAGTGATGTCGTTATCGCGAAAATCGATCTGAAAAAGCTAAAAAGCGCGAAGTAGATACGTAACGACGGTAATTGAAAAAGGCTCTAGACTAGCATTTTTCTATCTATCGATCATTTTAGTTAACATTTTAACAAGATCATTGTCTTTATTATTATATCGGAATTCGCACTCTTTTAAATGCATAATGAAACTTTCGTCATTTAATCCGTTGAATTTGGCCAATCTTCTCTTGGCGAAGCTCCAGAACGCTTCAATTCCATTAACGTGACTCTTTCCACTCACGAATTCGTTCTTGCTGTGGAAAAAGAGAATAATTTGGAACTATACACGAATACATTGCTGTTTCCGAGAGTTACAATCTCTAATCCAGTGCGCTCACATCTGGAGCATCGATGGCTTTCATACCCATCACATGATACCCCGAATCTACGTGAACGATTTCGCCGGTGATACCGCTGGAAAGATCGCTGAGCAGGAATAGCGCGGCACCGCTGACATCATCCAATGTAGTATTCCTTTTCAGGGGAGAGTTATACTGATTCCACTTTAGAATATATCGGAAATCATCGATCCCAGAAGCAGCCAATGTTTTTACTGGTCCAGCAGATAAACCATTTATCCGAATATTCCTGGCCCCAAAATCTACTGCCAAGTATTTTATGCTAGCCTCTAGAGCTGCTTTTATGACTCCCATCACATTGTAATTCGGCATAACTCTTTCAGCCCCCAAGTACGTAAATGTCAGAAGAGAAGCCCCATCTGCTAGGTATTTATCTGCATGTTGGCACAGGGCCGTAAAAGAATAACAGGAGACGTCCATGGCGTTCAAAAAATTACGACGACTTGTATTAAAATACTTGCCGGTCAGTTCTTTTTTATCGGAAAAGGCTATCGCGTGAACGATGAAATCAATTTCCCCATACTTTTCTTTGAATTTTGTTAGCAATAATTTGATGCTTTCATCATCGGCGGCGTCACACTCTATCAAATCTTCTACACCGATAGACTGGGCTAACGGCTCCACTCGTTTATGAATAGTTTCTGACTGGTAACTAAAGGCCATCCGAGCATCGTGTTCTGCTAGTCTCTGCGCCACTCCCCATGCCAACGACTTATCGTTAGCTATGCCCATAATTATACCTTTCTTGCCACTCATTAACCCCATTCCTGTCTCCTATAATTTTTCGTTTACAATTCTCTTCAGAATCGGAGAAGCTTTGAAAGATACCGATTTCCTGGAAGTTATAACAGCCTCCTTTAATGTTTTTGGATTTCTTCCCATCCTTTCTTTCTTTTGTCGTACCGAAAATGTTCCAAATCCCGCGATTTTTACACTCTCTCCTGCCACTAGGGCATTACTGATTTCATCTAGCACATCTTCTACGATTTCGGAAGCAATAAACTTCGTAACGCGAAATTCATTGGTAATCGCATCAATTAAATCTGAACGAGTTAAAGTCCAATTATCATTATTTTTCATTGGCATAACCTATAGTATTTAGCTATAACTTTATTAAAACGGATCCCCAAGTAAAACCAGCTCCTATAGAGAGCAACACCGTATTCCCTCCGGAAAAGAACGCATCTTTTCTTTCGTACAACGCCAAAGGAATAGAAGCCGCCGAAGTATTGGCATATTTATTTATATTAATCAAAACTTTTTTTTCCTCTATTCCGGAATTCTCTATTAATTGGCGTATTATACGAATATTCGCTTGATGTGGCACTAATAGATCTACATCCTGGATCGTCATATTATTATTTTTTAGTAATATCTTCAACGATTCATTAAATTTTTCTACAGCAAATTTAAATACCTCCCGACCACACATTTTCACAAACCCGGAGTTTCGAGTCGTAGAAACTCCACCTGTTGTAATTAGGTAATCTGCATAATTTCCATCCGAACATATCTGGGAGGAAACAATGCCCCGATCTATATTTTCCTGTGCTCGAAGCACTAGAGCGCCGGCTCCATCTCCAAACAAAACACAGCTTGATCTATCCGTCCAATCCAGAATACGCGAGAAAGTATCTGCTCCAATAACGAGAGCACATTTAGCCTTACCCAATTTTATATAGGCATCAGCGATGTCTAAAGAAAAAAGGAACCCACTGCAGGCGGCATTAACATCAAATGCTACTCCATTAGGGATGTTTAAATTTCTTTGCACAATGGCTGCTGTCGAAGGGAAAGTATAGTCGCCCGTGACAGTCCCAACCACCAGCAAATCCACCTCTTCCGGCAAAATACCAGCATGTTCAAGAGCATTTCTGGCCGCCTCTGTCGCTAATGAGGCAGTGCTTTCCTCTTCGGCAAGGTAACGCTGCTGGATTCCGGTACGTTGCACAATCCACTCATCTGAGGTATCCAATACTTGTGGTAACTCACTGTTCTTAAGACATTTTTTAGGCAATGCAATTCCCAAACCAATTGGTACTGAGTTCATTTTTCCTCACAATATTCAGAGGCATAATGTATTTTTGATTTTTCCAACTGCTCCTGTATACGATCGAAGATATTGTTTTTTAAAATATTAATGGTGAACCGGACGGCATTGGCAAATCCTATGGCATCGCTATTTCCGTGACTCTTAACAACAACACCGTTTAGGCCAAGCAAAATCGCTCCGTTATACAATCGAGGATCGAGCTTTTTGCGAAAAGAATTAATTGTCGGCAGGGCTAATTTGGCTCCAATTTTAGATAGAAAGGAACTATTCAAAGCATCTTTCAATTCAGAAACTATAAATTTCGCTACTCCTTCTATTGTTTTTAGCGCCACATTACCCGTAAAACCATCCGTAACTATCACGTCAACATTGCCTTTGCAGAGATCATTTCCCTCTACAAATCCGACATAGTCATCGAAAAGCTTTTTTAAAATTTCCGAAGTTTTTTTTACCAGACGACTGCCTTTTCCTTCTTCTGTTCCTATATTCAGCAGAGCCAGCTTAATATCTTTTTTATTGAAAATAGATCTAGCCAATGCTTCACCCATAATTGCAAAATCTACGAGATTTTTTACTGTACACTCCGAATTGGCTCCCAGATCCAGAAAAATCGTCCGACCATTTCTTCCTGGAATAGTTGAAGCGATAGCGGGACGATCTATCGTTTCGATCATCTTCAAAATCACCTTTGCTAACGCCATGTACAGCCCTGTATTTCCCGAAGATATAACGGCGCAGGCCTCCCTCGCCTGAACAGCTTTTATGGCCAACCCCATACTAGAGTCTTTTCCCATACGCAGCGAAGACAACACATCCATATCGGAAGTAATTTCTGCAGCCGTATGCCTGATTTCGTAAGAAATGTTCCGAGAAAGTAAAGGCGTATATCCTTTCAAAACATCCCTGTTCCCGAAAATTATATAATGAAAATCTGGCACAAGACACTGTGAAAGACCTCTAAAAACAGCCTCCGGCGCGTTATCTCCACCCATACCATCTATGGCTATATTTTTTTTCCCGACGGGTATCATTGAGCAGCTGGACGCCTATCTTTCAAAATCTGTCGGTTATTATATACTCCGCAGTTGTTACACAAATGATGTGGCAGCCGTGATTCTCCGCAGTTAGGACAATCTACGACAGTTGTCGGAGTCATCGCCAAGTGCGATCTTCTCATGCCTCTACGAGATTTAGAAATTTTCTTCTTCGGAACTGCCATTATACTCTCCCAAAAATCACTTATATCTTCTACACAAATTTCACGCGTTTTTCAAGATATTTTCGAGCGTCGCTATCTCATTCTGTTTTCTTTTCTTTTTTTGCAATTGCTCTCTGTAACATCAGTTTGCCCTTTTGCTATCTCCGTGCGACGGTCAAGCAGTTCCTTTTTTGCGTTCGCATCTCGTGCTCCCTCCGTTTGTTCTTTTGTAACTTTAGCCCAGGAGCACTTTTTTTCGTCTATTGTATTCCTAGCGTTCCTATGGATTTCAGTGCATTTTCGGTGTCCCTGGCAGTTCGCCGCCTTACTCCTATTCTATTGCCAACGAGGTTCAGTATATATTTTCATGCGCCTGAAAAATCTCAGTCTGTCCAGAATATTGCTCTCTCTACCGTTCCTTCTTCCCTCAAGAAGGTTTCCACCTCGTCCGCAAATACCATCATTGGGCACCCTCCAGGCCACTGCTTTCGTATAGCCCCCTTGAGTTGTTTTACATCTTCTTTCGTAACTCTGCATTGTTTCCCGACAACGATTAATTTCATAGTTAGCGCGCCCTGTTTGGTCTGGTTCAACTGCGCTACCAAATTATTGAATTCGGTCTTGTTTCTCACAATGATCATCACAGTCTTTGCCCATGCAGATGGTCTCGCTTTATTGTCTTTATCTGCCATGGCTTCTGTTGATAGCTTTATTAAGTCAGGCAGCTGTAATATCAACCTTTCGCTTAGTTTATTCGTAGGCGCTTTTACTGTATCTGGCGCCGGGTTAGGTCGTCCATCCGCGTGTTGGCCAGATTCAGGCTGTCCATATCCGGTTCCGGCAGGTGGTTGAGGTCCCTGAGCTTCTCCTGGCCGTGTGTACTGACCCGATCGCGGGTTTGTCGGATAAGACGTTGGAGTCCCGCTACCATAGTTCCACGTGTATCCCTGTTGCGCGTGACCTTGTTGCCCAGGATCGTTAGGCTCGTTTGTCTGTGCTCGATCCGCGGCCAGTTCAAAGTATCCGACTGCTGCGTTGGCATTCCGCCCAGTATAGTCAGGTCTTGCTGCCCCCCCGTAAGCCCAGTGCGGCGGTCCGTATTCGCCTGCTTGGTGAGTTTGCTGCCCGTGTGCGTTAGTAGGTGGCGTAGTTCCGTAAGTCTCGTACGGCGGTCCGTATCCGCCTGGTTGGTGAGTTTGCTGCCCATATGGTGTGTCATGAGGCGTCTGAGCCGCGCCACCTTGGCCCCGGTCTATGTATCTCTGTGGCGCGTAACCCTGTCGAGCACCATGGTTAGGTTGTCCAGTCGTCCCGCGGGGGTCCTGTTGGTGCTCTGGCATTTGTTCATGCGGTCCTCTCGCTCCAGCGTTTGGGTTGTGGTGATAGCCCGCTGTCGAATTCTCAATTACAAAAACAGCGCTAAAAGCTGCCAGTGCAAAAATGCATCCATATTTTTTTACTGTCATCTTTGTATCTCCTTATTGTATATTTTTTTATATATTTATAGTCTTAATTTTTTGCTAAAATTACCAGATACAATAAAAATATTTTTTAATCTTAAAAAAAAGAGATTACTCTTTGTAGCGGACCGAATTAAATTCGAAGAAGCAAACATTGATACAACTTTTAATTGTTGTATATTTTTGATGTAGATTTTCGTCCATTACACACATTATTTAAAAAAAAGAAAGGCAATTATTTTCAGAGGGAGCAAGCGAAACCAGCAGCAAAGGAAAATTAAGCGGTACGAAAAAGCCATTCGCCGAAACGATCTAGATTGCGGGATCGAACGATCGTATGCATTATAAATACCAGCTGAAATTACTTCGTAAAGAAAATTGCGAATAAAAATTTCCAATAAATACACAGCCATTTTACCAGAAGTTTTTACGACTGTACTAGATCACAAAAGAAATGACTGAAAAAAGGGAAAATGCAGTAAAAACAGATAGATATCCTCATGCTTAAAAAGCAAGCAAACAAATATAACCATATGAAAATATGTATTTTTTACATCTACTCTCGGCAATTGTCCACAGAGTTATGCACAGTTTTTGTTGATAACTATTCGTTAGAGATAGGAGTGAGTCTATTAGTATAAAAATATACGCTGCAGGCTCTAACGAAGGCAAATTTTGGAAGGGACTATCACTTGTCTAGGAAATTTTGGGGACACTGCTTACCCTGCAGGGTAGTTCTGATCGGAAAGGGGAAATTTTCGTAATATCAGACGATAGGCGGAGAAATCCACAGCTACATTTCATCGGTTTCAGGATCCAAATTTCCCGAAAGCTTTTAAGCGAGTATAAAGTATAAGCGCAGAGAGCGTTATTATTTGATTACTCTATATTTCCTACAAATGTAAAGCTTGACTACAACTGAAGATGTGTATACTAGATATATACTAAAAAAAATGGAGGATTTATAATGAAAGATTATTTTGTATGGGCAATAGAAATTATATTTGGCATAGGTATGTTTTTAAATGCTATACTATTCATTCCGCAGGCGATAAAAATATACAATAAGAAAAATTCAGACGGGCTCTCGGTGGTAACTTTTATAGGCTTCAATATAGTACAACTATCGGCGGTATTTCACGGTTATATCCACGAGGATTTGATATTAATGTTCGGTTCTATGCTAAGTTTTTTCCTTTGCGGAGTAGTTACTTTTTTGATAACTTTTTACAAAAGGTAGGGGTTTTTATGAATATCAAAAGACAAGTAAAATGGAGTCCAGAGGCACTAACTTTTTTTAAATCTCAGAATGACAGTAGTATCGATTTAACTGTAATCATTTCACGTGCAAATGAGAGTCAAACAGGTGATGGGTTTGAAGAGCTTGTCAACTCTATTAATAGTGAATACATTAAAAAAAAGATAAATAAAGTTATCATACTTGATACAACGTTTTTGTATAGACATTGTATTCCTGAATATGCGATGTATTCCGATATTAATCTACCAACTATATGGCTTTTGACAAACAGGAGTTCTATAAAAAAAATAGAATGCATCGTTGAAATGCAGTGCTGGTTTAATCAAGTCAATAGTGATGCATTTAATCACTGGTATAAACAAATTAAGAAAGATTTTGCCGGTGACGAAAATGGAGAAGGCATAGTACCAGAATTTAGAAAAATTTTATTGGAAGAAATCGAGACTTTTGTGTCTAAAGGAAAGGGAACTCATAAAGAGTGTTCTAATTTCCTTTTGGAAGAGTATTCTCATACATGCGCATTTCTGAAGAATACCGCAGTTGTTTATCCCCGACCGTTTTCCCCTCCAATGGAAAATATTATTGAGCGGTATAATCTCAATATGCGTTGCTTAAATTATAATCTTTCCAATTATACAAGAACGCATCAGCATAATACTTACGGTGAAAATAAGATAAATGCTGAAATAATATCTTTGACGAGAGTGGAAGATCTGAATATGAATTTTTTTGTAACAAATAAAACAGGAAAATATATATATAAGAATAGCGTTTTTTCTGAAGTTATAGGAAACATGCCTTATGTTACAGACCCAATAGCCTGGGAAATTTCTTTAAATGTGATGAAAAGCAGAAAAAGAGTGGTTCTGGAAGAGCAAAATGAAGGGAAATACTATCTTTCCGTGAAAGCTCCTTTGGTAATAAAGGATAAAGTTGAAGGTGTAATAGGCCTTGCGGTTGATATTACAGATCGTAAAAAGGCAGAGCAATTGGAATTACAGAACAAATTACTAGAAAATAACAGAATTCTCACCGAGCAGGTTGTGCATGATATTCGCTCACCGTTGGCCGCTTTGTCTATGCTAGCAGAAGGTTGCAAAAATTTATCAGAGAAGGAAGATGTTGCCCTGAAAGAAATTACAGCATCCATTGACAATATTGCAAGTAATTTATTAAAAAAACATAATGAAGACAAAACACTCAGCAATAACAAGATACAAACCCTGTGTGTCCATCTGAATCTACTGAATACAATTAACAGTAAGAAGTATCAATATAAAAAGTCGAATGTAGTATTTAACTACTCGTATGATGTAGATTGCATTTCTACCTTCATTAAAGGAAATTATTCGGATTTTAGCCGCATGATGTCTAATTTAATAAATAATTCAGTGGAAGCTATAGAAGGCAAAAAAGGCGTTATAAACATTAATTTTACTGTTAATAATCGTAGAATTGAAGTCCAGGTAAAGGATAATGGCAAAGGTATTCCTCAAAAAATAGTGGACAAAATTAAGAATAATATCAATGTAGGTAGTACTAAAGATTGTGGGCACGGTATAGGTCTTCAGCAGGTCCAAAGTACACTGCGGACGATGAATGGGAAAATGCAGATGGAATCGACCGAAAACGTCGGCACAAAAATTACTTTGGATTTCCCAGAATTTGAGTGCCCAGAATGGTTTACGACGAGGATCGAGCTGAAACGAGGAGGCCATGTTATCGTATTGGACGATAATATATCTGCTCATGATATTTGGAGAGCTATATTTAAAAATTATACCCGAGATATTAATGTAGAATATTTTACGCAGGGAACAGAGGTTATCGACTTCGTAAATTCGCTAAAAGAAAAAAATAATATCTTTTTGTTGGTAAATTGGGAGTTGAAGCATCAAAATATAAGCGGCGAAGATGTGATAAAGAAATGCGATCTGCAAAAGCAGTCTATTCTTATAGTTAGCGATTATGCCTTTCAAATTGATGAATTAAACGAAAAACGTGACCTTATTAAAGTGCTTCCAAAGTCATATATTAGTGATATCCCTATAACAGTTAGCACAAAAAAAGCGGTTTTGATAGATGACTGTGAATCTTTCACCGATGTATTGCGGACTGTTATGGAAGAACGTGAATTTACAACGGATGTATATAATGATGCAACCGTATTCTTGAGAGTCCTACATAAATATTCTAAAGATACAAACATTGTTGCGGACTATGATTTGAAGCAAAAAATTAATGGTTTTGATTTATTAAAAAAAGCATACGAGCTAGGATACCAGAAACTATTTATACTATCTGGAAAAAATTTTGAAGAAGCAGATATTCCATCCTATATTACAATTAAGCACAAAAGCGCAATCTATAAGGAAGAATTCTGGAAAATGTTCGAATAAAAAACCGACAGACAGAATTGTACTGGCTGGGGTGGTAGGATTCGAACCCACGACTGGCGGGATCAAAACCCGCTGCCTTACCGCTTGGCTACACCCCAAAAACCGGGCGCATTATATGCTATATTTTGTATATATTCCAGTCGGGTCAAACAAAAATGAAGAATTGTAGTTTTTCATTTTATTTGCAATAAGCTTCGCCACTTTTCAGCATCGCATACTTTTGACGCATTATATAATCAATTCATGTTTTTTTTAAGGAGGTTAGGTTATGATGATTGACAATTACGAAGAGTGAATTATGAAAGATCTTGTGATATGCATTTGTCTCTTGTGCGGCTATTTTGTTGATATTTATGGACTCTCGCGAGCTAATTCTTCTCCTGACATATGTTCTCAACCTGAACAGTAGAGAGTGATCGCGGATTCTACCGACTTCAGCCCTCTTTACTCGAGAGATATTCAGAATTTGTCTTCGGATGAAGAAAAAATGCAAGCATATCTGAAAGATGGGGAAAGGATCAAAGTAGTCTTTCAAATTTTAGAAAAGAAGCTTGGATATACAGAACTAAACGAAAGAAAAGTCATCGATATCTCTTACCCTTCATTGATGGCGTACGTGCGTAGATTAAGAGGCAGCGGGAGAGATCCGACAGATGTTTTTGAAGTTATAGAAAATATTGATAGATCCTCGGGAGGAGATTTATATCAAAAAGCCGAGGAAATTCTGTTTGATCTGAGCGAACTGACGTCTGGTTTGGCTAGGAAATTCAATAGGTTATTTTTAAAGATGGTTTCTGTTTCCACAGGGGAACAGAGGATTAAATCTCTTTGCGTTCTGCAAACTTTAATTAACAATCGAATCGGACGCCTAGGAAATTCTTTTTATTTTGGGAAAAAAACGAAGATAAAAAAAAGTAGTGATGGATCTTCTGCATATTGTTCGCAGACAGGAGAGCTAACACTTCAAGCAAGTGAAATAGAAACACATTATCTGCGAAGAACGAATGATGGTGAAGATCAAAGTGTTATAGAAGCTCCGATTGTCGAAGATCTTTCTGAAACTTTATTGCACGAACTTAGTCACTTATACCATTACATGTTGAGACTGAACAACGTCGTTCGCTCGGGTAGTGACGATTTGATAAATTCTGTCCGAGCCGCTTATATTCCAGATCCGGTTTTAAGAGAACATTTAATCCCGCTCCTATACAAGTAGTTTTTTAAGGATGTATACCAAAAAATACTAGATAGCAATTTGGACACCGATCTGTATTATCCTGAAAAATTTGCACAAAGACTTTTCATAAACAGGGAATACTATGAATTTCTAGAACACAACAGATACTTTGGCAATGAACTTCTTCAAGGATTAGAAGAGCTGCCGGAAAGTCAGAAAAAAGTTGTCATAGCCCTTAAAGATATGATTTGTGATTTCATCAAAGGATGGGATAATTTTGAGGAAATGCTTACAATTATAGGCTTTGCTCCCGTTAAATTATTAGACCTCTTTCGAAACTAGCATAAAGAATTTTCCTTGTTACAAATTGCAGCGATTAGATTGAATCACAATTCGAAACGTTTTTGTCTGTTTCTGTACGTATCAGCGACGATTTTA
>JAITBT010000057.1 GCA_031283445.1 Holosporaceae bacterium
CTACTTGCTTTTTCACGAATATTATTCGAGTTCGACCACGTTTAAGCCTCAAAATCATGCAGATGCCTTGCAAAACAACTACACTGCGATGATTAACTTAATAATCTTAATCCATTATATAAGAAAAAAAATACATGAGTTCGACCAAATCGGTTGGGGTAGCGGTGGTTTTGAGGGAGAACTCAAGGTTTTCTCTGGACCTCTGTGATGGTTTTTGCTGATGAATGAGGGATTCATAGGCTATCAACAAAAAATAGCAAATGGAATCGGTTGGCGGTTGGATTTCAGTGTAATTGGATCAGAGAATCAAAGCAGTTTTATGACTTTCCTTTGGCTCATTAACTCCGTCGAAAGATTTGTTCTTTATATTCAAACTGATGTTAGTGGAAAAAGAATCATGAATATTAGAACAGTCGTAACTATTGTAAGCGGGATTTACCTATCTAATTGTATTTCATTCTTCGTTCATCAGAATGAAGTTCAATGCATGCTTCCGGAATCCGAAATACGACTCGCTGATGATTTAAAAAACAAAATAGGAAAATTGATCGCCAATTTTAACGAACTGAATTGTTGCATCGTTGAAAAAACTTCCTTTCAAGCTATTTCGGCTATGAAAGAAAAAACAAAAAACAATTTTTTAAAAAAAAGAGCAGAAATAAAAACAGCTATGCAAGAGCTTTTTGAAAACATAGCATCGCTTTGCAATTATGTCAATGCAATGGTACAAAGATGTGTTTTGGAACAGAGCAGCCTTGCGGAATTTGAACAATTGTGCACTGATGTATGCGAGTGTTATTCAATAATATTGCAATGTTTGCCTAAAAATGACAAAATTGGAATCAAAGTCAAAGAAAGACAGAATCAAACAGTAAAATTTTTATGCAATTCCCTATTCGAAAAGCATGAATCAATGCTATCTGCAGGAAATAGTTTAGATGACATTATTAAGTCTGTCTCAAGTATGACGATTAGTATCGATGGAAGCATCACAGATGGAGATGTCATCAAATCAGCGATTGACGCGCGAGTATTCGATATAAGAAAACAATCTTCTCTCAAAAGAATTAATGAGCTCATTGAACAAATAACAGTTTTCGATTTTACAAAGATCACCGAAACGGTTTCTGGTATAACGGAAGAAATCAGGAAAATTCGTACTTTTTGTCCGAGCGATGATCGCTTGCAGCAAGAAACTATGGGTCTTGCGGAGAACACACTGAGAGCCACATCTCAATTAGTAGCAAAAAAATGCGATTCACTGGGTTCGCTGGTAACTGATGACAAAATAGAAGAAATAATAAAGCAGACAATAGAGACATATGGTCAATTAATACAGGTTGCCAAGGATAAAGAAGCGCTCTTGGCTGACATAACAAATAGCAAAAACGAATGTTTGCAAATATTGCATCATCAATTGGAAAACAATTTGCGCCAATTTCTGGAATGCACACATGAAAATGATATTCGGAGATTGAATGAATACCTAACTCGAAGAAGTAGTATCTACAATTTAATAGCAAGCAACGTTGATAAAAAAAGCGAAAATTCCAGTAAAATAATTGAGAAATTAGGAGCGGGAACGAACGAATCGTTGAGTTGCATATCCAAATATGCAGCAATGGCTTTCAAACCGGAAGAGCCGTTGCTCTTGTCGCTCAGAGAGGATAAGGTCGACCAAATAAATGCTTTATGGTCCCGTTTGATTGAGTCAGTAATTAAAAATGCATCAAACGATAAAAACCTTCAAGCTGAATTAAATAACACATTGCGAGAGATGATTAAACAAGTCAATGCATATTTTAAATGGAAAGAAATAGGAGTTTCAGATTTAAAAGCAGGAGTCAAAGAAGTGAATGGTGCTTGTGGAAATATTGCATTATATCTCACTCAAAATCCATTGATGCCACCAATAATTTTACAATCCGGATTAGGCATAACATATGCTGAAGACATAGCGAAGGGGCTGATTAGATCAAGAGGTCCAGCACTTGCTTTGAGTGGAATGGATGTTGTTTTAGCAGTGAATAGCGGTCAACTTCATTGTGGAAGAACTGTAGGTGGATATTTTGGTGCGATAAGATCGGATGAGGGTAATGCCTTGATAAATCAAACGCATGCTCTAACGGAATATCTAAAACTCGTAGCAGAAGCTGAAAACATCGGAAGCAGTTTTCCAGCAAATAATGCAATAAATAAAGACAGAGCCATCGCTTTATGTACAAATTTATTGGCAGCATTAAACGAGAAGGCTCCAAATGCTGACAAAACGACACAGGACTTGATGCGTGTGTTGACAGAATTACGTAGAATACCAGAAACCGACAAACAGAAAATAACGGAAGCATTATGTCCTTACTGTGAAGGCGCGACGCCAGCGGATATGGAGCGTGTGTTAACATGGATGGGACAAGCTCTTCATACAGAAGTACAGGCTTTGGCTTTAGGTATTAGGACGATAACGGTTGTAATAGATGGAACTGCTCCATCACAGATCTTACTATCCATTGCTGATAGGGGTAATTTTTATTCCCTTTTCAGTCCTTGCCACAGCTGTTGGAACTTGAAATGGGTAATAGACTCTGCACTGTCAGCAGAATGCAATTTTATGTTTGCATTGGCTGATCAGAAGAGTTATGAAAAATATGCATATGCATCTGCAGGACATTTGAACATATACTATGAATCCACAAAAACTCTCAAAGTAAAGTATAAGCCCGCCACGGCATGGGTAAAATGGAGGGGCTTATAATAAAACAAAGCAGAAAGACGCAAGGCGGACTGAAACTTCACGCATCGAGGACAGACTGTTCCTAAGGATTCTTGAACTCGGAGGCCAAACTGATCTGTACT
Source organism: Holosporaceae bacterium (assembly GCA_031283445.1). Taxonomy (GTDB): domain Bacteria; phylum Pseudomonadota; class Alphaproteobacteria; order UBA3830; family UBA3830; genus JAIRMQ01. The sequence goes on from JAITBT010000057.1 coordinate 2,854, forward strand.
CTCATAAAGAGCTCTTCATCATTTGGAGAGATGATAGGAGTTTTGGTCATTGTCATATTAAGAAACCCAGTGAAATCTTCTATAACATCCTGACAACGTAGACGAGCTTTGCAACTGGCAAGCAGATTAGGTACAAGGGATAGTAGAGCGAACAAATTATTTCTAAACTCCAAATCTTCGACATAATCCAAACAAAGCCTAGAAATACCATCAAAACAAACACAAGTGCTGTATACAGCACCACATGCATAATGTATTTCGTGTAGGTATTCGTTTGTACGCAAAAGAGATACATTGTTGGATATATGAGCAAGTGCGCGACTCCATCGCGGATAGGTGCATATGCCGGAAGTCATGGTAAGAAAGTCCAGAACAATAGGACGGAACTGGCCAAAGCAAGAATCGCCCGTATCGACTTCTTCTGCTCTACAATTATTCACTGCATTTAGATCATTTGCCATATTAACCGCCAAGCACGCTGCTGCTCCAGCATAACATATGTTTCTTACTACAGCGCGCACACTACATTTAACCATATTCTACCTC
>JAITBT010000010.1 GCA_031283445.1 Holosporaceae bacterium
CCGGAGGAGTTTATAAGCAAGATACCGGAGGTGAAGGAAGCGCTGGAAGAGCTTAAGGTACTGAGTATGGATAAAGAATTCAGAGAAGAGTACGAGGCATATATAAAAACGCAGAATGACCGCATAAGTCGCGAATCCAACGCCAGAGCCGAGGGCGAACTGAAAGGCAGAGCTGAAGGTGAACTGAAAGGCAGAGCTGAAGGCGAGCTGAAAGGCAAGCGGGAAATGGCCCTAGGATTGTTACGATCCGGTGTAGATGTAGATATTATAGCTAGGACTTCCGGACTATCCCGTGAAGAGATCGAATTGTTAAATGATACATAAACAAATTAGAACCAGACAATAGAAAAATTATTGTTTAAGGATTTCCGCGAAGATACCAAATTTTATACAAAAGAGCACTCGAATAGGGATATAAAAGGATTCTAAATTTCATGCGCACGATGACACCTTAAACATTTACTAAAATCATTATTATCAATTAACGTCTGGCGATTTAACATAATTAATATTATTTAATTTAGCATCCATTATTCATTAAGTGGTATTAGCATTAAGTGGTATTAGCATTTTTTCGAGCATGCCTTGGCATTGTTTTCGGTTGAGAGCGCGGAGACTACAGCATAGTACGCTGCTTTTCAGCCTTATTATTCGTTGATTTTACTGATGCTTTGCAGTGATGCTTAAGTGCCGACGGGGTTTCGAAATCGCCCAATCCGCCTCCTTTGAACACTAAGCCTCTCCGGCGGACTCCAGGAATAAATTACTAATGGAAAAAGCTAATGGATCTGTGCTCTCAATAATCAAAGAAAAATAGTGATAAAATCTATCGCATTCATCCCTTATAAGCTGCATTATCGATTCAATTATTTTCTCATCCGCTAGAAAAGATGATACGAATGGAATTGTTAGACTGTACACGATGCGATTATCTACGGATATCAGGTCGAAATGACCAATCCAAATTCGTTCGTTTGCCTTAACGATAGCGTCTGTAATAGATTCGTACTTTTCTTTTTTTGCATAAAGATTCATGTCGCAGGAAAAATAAATAATCTCATAATCGGACTTAAAGATAACTGAAAGGATATATTCTGGATTTTTATTTTTTAGTTGTATAGAAATTTCATTATCATCAATTCTACTGAAATTGAGATCCTTTTTTGTGGCTAGCGTTTCTGTAATATCGATTGGATTTGTATCCAATTTTACTTCTCCCTCGCTTAAATCGTTGAAGACTACCACAAAACTCTTTATTAAAAAATCTGTTTGTTTTAAAACTTATTCAAAGGGGTAATTTATGGTTTGTAGTATTTCTAATGTAGCTTTTTCGTTTTTAGGTCTTCCCATATATTGGTACTCGTTGGCTTATATCTTTGGAATAGTAATTGCCCTTAAATTATCGGTTTTTTTTTCCAAATGGTTTAAAAGTAAGGCTTTGCTTGCCAACCTCGACGATTTTATTAGCGCTGCTATTATCGGAATAATACTAGGTGGTCGCTTGGGGCATGTTTTGTTTTATGATTTTGTCTATTATTTAAAATTTCCTGAGGAAATTTTAAAAATTTGGAAAGGTGGAATGTCCTTTTATGGAGGATTCATTGGAGTCATTAGCGTCGCCTACTGGTTCTGCCGAAAACATCAAATTGTTTTTTTAGAGTTTATGGATTTGTGGTCTCTGAGTGTTCCAGTTGGATTATTTCTTGGCAGAATGGCCAATTTTGCAAATGCAGAATTGCTAGGAAAGGAATCGAATGTTCCTTGGAGTGTAGTCTTTCGGGATGGCATCCATCGACATCCGAGTCAACTCTACGAAGCCTTTCTGGAAGGTATTTTATTGTTTTTTGTAATGCTAGTGGCATTTAAAGCAGGATTTTACCAATATAAGGGGAGGCTTTCAGGAATTTTTTGTACCGGGTATGGGATTGCAAGATTTTGTGCAGAATTTTTTCGAGAGCCGGATTCTGAGTTTAGTCGCGAACTGCTCTACTTTTCAGGATTAAATTTAAATCAGTACATGAGTATAATTCTAACGGTTGTGGGGGTAATTTTAATCCTCAAAAGCAAAAAGATATGAATCATTTTCTATTGCAACCATTTAATAATTTTTTAAAATTATCGGAATTTACAAAAAAATCCTTAAAAAAGTGTTGTGGCGGGGATAGGGTAATAGATTTACTATTTCATTTTCCCATATCGGTGCAGAATCGAGTGAGCGATGTCCATAATTTTTCCGAAAAGGACAAATTATCAACGGTGGTAAAAATTATAGAACACATACCACCTCGTCGCAAAGTTTTGCCATATAAAATAATTGGACAAACTGCCGGCAAAGATTTGGTTACTATCTTGTATTTTAACTATGATATTAGCTTCATCAGAAAATCCCTTCCGATAGGAGGAATTTTTACTATAAGTGGTAGCGCGCAAAAAACAACAGAAGGTATCCAGCTGATACATCCAGACATAATAGCGCAGCCATCTGCGTTAAAATATCATGTAGGCACGGAGCCAATCTATCCACTGGTAGCGAAACTTTCCAATCATACATTGCGATATGCTATAGGTAGCCTTCTGAAAATCATGCCGGAAGTTTCGGATTGGATACCAGATACCTATGAGTTGCCGACATTTAGTGAATCTATTAGAATTATACATAATCCTAGGACTATTGAAAATACTTTAATATCAAATCCCGCTCGTAGAAGAATTGCACTGGATGAGCTATTGGTCAATCAAATCAGGCTAAAGCAAATTAGAAGCTCCTTATCCAAGCAAAGAACTATGCCTTTCCAGCAAACGAATAAAATCATTGGAAATTTGAAACTGCCTTTTGAACTAACCAAAGATCAATTATCTTGCCTAAACGATATCAAAAACGATCTGGCTTCCACAGTTCCTATGAATCGCTTGATCCAGGGTGACGTAGGTGCTGGAAAAACCGTAGTTGCACTCTTGAGCAGCTTAATTGTGTTGGAAAATAATTACCAGACAGCGCTGCTTGCTCCTACAGAAATACTATCTCTTCAGCATTTTGATAATATTAGGCAATTGTCGAAAAATTTAGGTATAAAGGTAGATATTATGCTCAGCAGTAACCGAAAAATTCGTTTTCGGCAAATGGACGAGCTAAAAAATGGAAAAACGCAGATTCTTATTGGAACTCATGCAATTTTGGAAAATGAAATTGAGTTTAAAAACCTTGGTCTAGTAGTCATAGATGAACAGCATCGATTCGGTGTTTTGCAACGATTGGCTTTGATAAAAAAATGCCGGTACCCTAATGTTTTGGCTATGTCAGCAACTCCGATTCCTCGAACGCTATTGCTAGGTTGCTACGGCGATCTAGACGTCTCAACTATTAAAACGAAACCACAGGGCCGAAAACCTATAGAAACAATTGTCGTGAATGTATCTCAAATAAATAACCTTATTAAAAGACTACAGGGAGTGAATTCTCAGATATATTGGGTCTGTCCAGTTATAGAGGAGTCCGAAGATCTGATAAATGTTAGTATGCGATACGATTATTTAAGTAATTTTTTTCCAGTGAAAGAAATTTTTACGCTACATGGAAAAATGAAACCACAGGAAAAAGAGGAAATTATTCGTAAATTTAAAAATGGCGAATTTAAAGTGCTTGTTTCTACTACGGTAATAGAAGTAGGTGTCGATATCCCCAATGCCAATGTAATTGTAATAGAGCATGCGGAGAGGTTCGGCCTCGCCCAGCTACATCAACTTCGGGGACGTGTTGGTCGCGGATCCGAACTTTCCTATTGTGTTTTGCTCTATCACAATCCCGTTTCTCACGTGGGAAAACAAAGATTACAATTGATGAAAAATACGACCGATGGCTTCCTCATAAGCGAAGAAGATCTAAAATTACGCGGAGCTGGTGATATTTTGGGTAAAGAACAAAGTGGATTCCATGCACTTCGATTCAGTAATTTTTCCAGCAACAGTGAATTAATTCAGATTGCTGAAAAAATGGTCAAAACCATTAAATTAAATCAGGAAAATATCGAATTTCTTTATAAAATTTTTAGTCGCCTACACGAAGATATCATAGCGTGATG
>JAITBT010000050.1 GCA_031283445.1 Holosporaceae bacterium
GCTCTCAAAAATCAGAAGAAAAATTTGCTCTCACACCTGCGCGATATTCATTGGAGAATCAACTCTTCTCGATAATATCATCGCTTAAAAAAACTTGCACACTGCGTTACTAATCAAATAGTAGCCTTTATACATTTTTTATAGCATAATCCCGATATTTTAGACTATTTACAATAGGAATTAAAAAAGATATATTCTATTTGGGGTTGTAAGAGAAGTTATATGAGCATGCTAGTATCTACTTATACTATACAAATATGATTTATAGCAATTTTACATCAGCAAGCCGGTTGCTGTCCAAGTTTTTATCCTCGGGAAGGCCGTTATTTTTTTGATTCTTTTTGCGTAGGAGAGTAAATTAAGAAGGTAGGTTTTTATGTGTGAAGGTAGGTATGTTCGGTGGAGCGAAAAAGCACAGCTGTTTTTTGAAGCTGCAGAATGCAATAGTATTGTTCTAGAAATAATTATATCATATGGGTGCGCAAGCCAGAGTGGTGAAGGTTTTGACGATCTTGTCAATTCTCTAAATAGTGAAGGCATCAGGCAAAAGATCAAAAAAATTAATATAGTGGATACCTCCTATTTGTATAGGCATGTTATTCCGGATTTTGCGCAATATATTGATTCTAATATTAAAACATTGTGGTTTCTGAAAAATAAAAACTCAATAGAGAAGTTGGCTGTTGAAACAACTTTAATAGGGTGGAAAGAAGGTATCAGTACAGACTCATTTCAGCATTTGCATAAACAGATAAAACAGGACTTCGGAGGAGATTCGGATGGAAATAATATCATACGGGAATTCCGGGATCTCGTAATTTCAGATGCGTCCGTGGCGGCCTATAAAGGAAATAATACCCTGGAAAACAGTATAGATTTTTTATTAGAAGAAATCGCTTATGTATGTGCAAATTTTCACGGAATTCCAGTCGTAGTCTATCCGATGAAGTTCATTTGTTCCATGTCCAATGCCATGAACCGTTACGGTGTTGGTGTAAATCATCTACGCTATAAGATATCGAAGCATGCTCAAAAGGAGTGTAAAAATACCAAATTAGATATGGAAAGTGTAGATGCTGAAGTTTTGTACTTCATGAAAGAGACCATTTCGAATGTCAATTTTTTCGTTATAGATAAGTATGGCAATCAGATATATAAAAATTATGCTTTGGACAAGGTTATTGGGGATCTTAATGCTAAAGAGCTTTCTGAAGAAGTTTGGGAAATAAATACAGAAGTAATGGATACAAAAAAACAGAAGATAGTAGAGGAAGAGTATAGGGGTATTAAATACCTTTCCGTTAAGGCTCCTTTAATAATAAATGACAAAGTGGAAGGGATAATTGGGCTAGCTGTCGATGTTACAGATCGCAAAAGAGTTGAGTATCTGGAGTTGCAAAATCATTTGCAAAAAAGAGCTAAAGACCTTTCGGAACAAGTAGCACACGATATCAATTCTCCGCTTATCGCATTATCTATGGCCATCAAGAATTGTCAGAATTTGCCCGAACGAGACTATGTTGCACTGCGGAATGCTCTGACAAACATCGAAAGTGTGGCAGTCAATTTATTAAGAAGATGTGGTAAAAATGAAAAATCTACTACAGATGTAAATGTGGATCGGTATATTTTCGTGGATTTGAGTTTGCAAAGCGTACTCGATGGAAAAAGATATCAACACAAAGGTGTAACATTTAACTATTTAGCACCAGAGGATCATGCATTTGTTTTCATACAGGGTGATTATTCAGCTTTTTATAGCATGATATCTAATTTGGTAAATAATTCAGCGGAAGCCACGGAAGGTCAGGCTGGTGTAGTGGATGTGAGCTTTGATGTGGTAGATGACGCTATCGAAATTCGTATAAAAGATAATGGAAAAGGGATGCTACCGGAAATAATTAAAAGACTTGAGAATAATGTTCCAATCAGTAGTACAAAGAAGAAAGGACATGGCATCGGTATGCAACAGGTTAGGAGTGCGCTGAAATCCATGTGGGGCAAAATGCTGATAGAGTCGACGAAGGATGTCGGAACAGAGATTACTTTAGTATTTCCTAAATCCGAGCCGCCAGCGTGGCTTGCTGCTAAGATCATATTACACCGAGGCGATTGTGTTGTTGTATTAGATGATGACCCCTCGATCCATGATATCTGGAAAAACCGTTTGGCTAATTATCATAATGAAATCACTATAGTTTATTTTACCACATGGCAGAAAATCATTGATTTTTTAAGTTCTGTTCCGCAAAAAAGCAAGATATTTTTGTTAGCAGACTACGAGCTGCGAAACCAAGACATGAACGGAGCAGAAATTATAGAAAAATGCAACTTGCAAAAGCAGTCCGTTTTGGTAACTAGTGCCAACATCTCCACGATAGAAAACTTTAAGGAAAGGTGTAAGCATATTAAAATGCTTCCCAAGGAGTATATAGGTGATATTTCGATATTAATGAGGAAAAGACAAGAATATTCTGTTGACTTGCTTCTTATCGACGACGAAGAGTCTTTTATCGTAGAAGCTGGAGCCTTTGCTAAAGAGCATATGCGGGAAGTAGTTGTGTATAGTAATATCGATGAATTTTTGAATAATTTGCATAAATATCCTAAAGATACAAAAATTGCTATAGAGCGTGATTTAAAAGATAAGAGTGATAGTTTTAAATTAGCTAGAAGGCTTTATAATGTTGGGTATATGAATCTGTATATGATGTCAAAAGAAAAATTCGAAGAGGAGGATGTTAAAAGCTATTGCAATATTATATTTAAGGACATGGATAGCATAAAAAGATTACTAGCGGTGTAAAGGATGAGTCTATGGAAGCGTTGAATATCGGGTCTGCGAGTAGGATTTTATTGATGGTTAGGTTTTTGTTTGGAAATACTCTGGTAATCTGAGGGTTTTTTTGATATTTATGTCTATGTATTCCTCGGTAGCTCAGAGGTAGAGCAAGTGGCTGTTAACCACTGGGTCGGCGGTTCGAGCCCGTCCCGAGGAGCCAAGTGAAGGTCTTTCGTTTTTTCAGTATCGTTTTTCATTTAGTTTTTTTTTATTGTAAGATCTCGTTAGACGTTTTCGTTAAATTCCTGTATATTCCTAGTGTTTTATTTACGGATTTCGGAATGAGGATATTGTCTGGGGTAACAAGTACCCTCTTCGCAGCATGGCGACAAAATTCCTCTTCGTCCACAGGAAGTGAGAAAGATGCAAGCGAAACTAAGCAGAAGGATTTTTTTCATGATTTTTTCCTTATTTAACCTGGACAAGTATGCAGGAAATTTGATTATCTGTATAGTCTTTATTTTATTTTGTAATCTAAAAATTCTTAAAGCAGAGTCAACAAATGACACTGGACGGAAGTCTTGCGTGAAACAAAAGTTTCCATTTTCCCAAAATCGCGGCTATATTCCCGGCGGCAGAGATTTTTGCTTCCGAATAACAAATGATCTTAATCAAGGAATTATGATGGAAGATCTTAAAGGATGTGTCGTTATAATTGTGTTCTTTACAATCTGGTGCCCGAGCTGCCCACTTGCCTTGCAGAGAATAGATTTATTGGCGAAAGATCTTCAAAAGCGAGGTATTCGAAATGTAAAAATTATTTCGCTGAATATAGGAAAAGAATCAATAGATGACCTAAAGAGACACTATCAAACTTTTCAGATAGAGTTACTGGAGGCGTATAACTCTGTGCCGGTGCAAGTTCTAGGCGATATTCCGGGAGTTCCTGCCTGCCTGGTGTTCGACCAGGAGGGTTCGCCTGTCTGGGGATATTTTGGTATTGCGGCTTACGATTCCGAAGAATTTTTTGAATTCATAAAAAACTTAGCAGAAGGATAAAATTATGACCTGGATGGGAACGACGATTCTTTCGATTAGAAAAAGTAATCAAGTTGTGATCGCAGGAGATGGGCAAGTAACAATGGGGAATACCGTTGTTAAAGAAAATGCTAAAAAAGTAAGATTTTTATCTTCGGGCGACGTCATCGTAGGCTTTGCCGGCGCAACTGCCGACGCTTTCACACTATTTGAAAGGTTGGAATCGAAGCTGGATCAATATCCGGGACAATTGCAGCGAGCTTGCGTAGAATTGGCGAAAGACTGGAGAACAGACAAATATCTGAGAAAATTGGAGGCCATGATGGCAGTTGTGGACAAGAGTATTTCATTAATTCTTACAGGTGTTGGAGATGTTTTGGAGCCACAGGATGGTATTATTGGCATAGGGTCCGGTGGAAATTTCGCAATAGCGGCTGCCCGGGCTCTTATAGATCAGGAGTTGTCAGCAGAAGAAATCGCCCGCAAATCGATGAAAATTGCAGGAGATTTATGTATATACACTAATCATTCACTGATTTTAGAAAAAATTGATGTAGAAGGATAATCATGACGTCATTAACACCAAAACAAATAGTATCCGAGCTGGATAGATTTATCATAGGTCATGATAAAGCTAAAAAAGCTGTTGCTATCGCTCTACGAAATCGGTGGAGAAGGCAGCAGGTGCCCAGCCCGTTAAAGGAAGAAATTCTTCCTAAAAATATCCTTATGATGGGACCGACCGGGGTGGGGAAAACAGAAATCGCTAGGCGACTAGCAAAACTTGCCGATGCTCCATTTATTAAAGTTGAAGCAACTAAATTTACCGAAGTTGGATATGTGGGGCGCGATACCGAGCAGATCGTTCGGGATTTAGTGGAAATGGCAGTCTCGGAGACGAAAGAACGACATCGTTGCTTTTTTAATGAAGAAGCAAAATACAATACTGAAGAAAGAATTATCGATACTCTGGTTGGAGAAAATTCCAGTCCAGAAACACGTAGTAAATTTAAAAAAATGCTGAATTCTGGGCAGTTGGAAGATCGCGAGATAGAAATTAGTGTCCTCGATACTACAACAACCAAATCTTTCGAAATTCCCGGGATGCCAGGATCTCAGATCGGAATGTTTAATCTTTCAGATATAATGAATAACGCTCTGGGAATCAATAAAACTAAATTACGCAAAGTGACGATTAAAGATGCCAGAAAATTAATCGCCAGCGAAGAAAGTGAAAAACTGATTGATCACGACAAAACCATACGGGAAGCAATATTTTCCGTGGAACAAAATGGTATTGTTTTTATTGATGAAATAGATAAAATTTGCGCGAAAAACACATCAGGCCCAGATATAAGTAGAGAAGGCGTTCAGCGTGATTTATTGCCATTGATTGAGGGATGTTCCGTTACAACAAAATACGGAACTGTAAAAACAGATCATATACTTTTTATTGCTTCCGGCGCTTTTCATGTTTCCAAACCGTCTGATTTATTACCGGAGCTTCAAGGGCGCTTGCCCATCCGGGTCGAGCTTTCGCATCTTTCCGAAGAAGATTTTTTCAAAATTTTAAACGATACGGATAGCAGTCTAATAAAACAATATCGCGCTCTTTTGAACGTGGAAGGAGTTGATGTTGAATTTCAGGAAGATGGTGTAAGAAAAATTGCTGAGTTAGCGGCAATCGTAAATAAAAATGTTGAAAATATAGGGGCTCGCCGTCTTCATACCGTAATTGAAAAACTATTGGAAGAAATCAGCTTTTCAGCAGACCAAAAATCCGGAGAAACATTGTTAATTGATGCTTCTTATGTCGAGAATAAGGTTAAGAATTTGGCAACTCACAGAGATCTCTCGAGATTCATTTTGTAGTATAAAACAGAGCATGACAAATTGTAGTGAACTCAAGATTGTTATATGTTCCGGAGGTACTGGTGGCCATATGTTTCCGGCCTGTGCGCTGTTCAAAGCACTTCAAAAAAAAGGAAGCGATGTTGTAATTGTAACTGATACCAGAGGGAATACTTTTTGCCACGATATTTCTGAAAAGATTGTGCTGAATACCATCAGATTCTCCTATAAAAATTTCCTCCTTGTGAGCTATTACTCTTTGCTAGCTTTTTTAAAGTTTTGCAAGTTTTGGTTTGGAAAACGCCCCCATGTTATTGTTGGATTCGGAGGAATTTTTACTGTAATTCCATTACTATTATCAAAGATTTTAGGATCTAAAATTATTATATATGAACAAAATTCTGTTTTGGGGAAGGCGAACAAACTTCTTGAAAGATTTGCTGATTTAAAATTAACTTCTTTTAGATTAGATGAAAACTGGATAGAGATCCCAGCTCCTGTCCGCAGCGAATTTCTGAAAAATATACCATATAAATGTGATGAAGTTGTAAAAATTCTTATTATTGGTGGAAGTCAAGGAGCAACGTCTTTCTCAAATATTGTACCCCAAGCCATAGGAATGCTTGATTCTAGAGAAAGAAAAGATATAGAAATAATTCAGCAAGTTAATTATGCAAATATTGATCAATTGGAGCGAGCTTACCAAAATCTCGGGGTCAGATCGACTTTAAAAAACTTTGTTCATGATATAGCCGAAGTCATGCTGAATTCTCAGCTGGTAATTTGTAGATCCGGAGCGTCAACCTTATCCGAATTGTCGGCCACAGGACGCCCAGCTATATTAATTCCATATCCTAATGCATCTGATAATCATCAATACTATAATGCTTTATATTATAAAAATAAGAAAGCCGCATGGCTTTTGGAAGAAAAAGATGATGTTGCTGTAGAATTAGGAAAAATACTTCGGCAAATTTTGCAAAATAGAGAATTGCTAAAAATTGCATCATTTTATATGCTAAATAGTTCTGTTAACTCTGCTGTTGACAGTTTTATAAAGCATATAGAGCTCGCATAAATCCGATGGGAGATAGCTGAAAATGAAAAGATTTCCTATTAGTATTGGTACGATTCATTTCGTTGGAATTGGTGGAATGGGAATGAGCGGAATAGCTGATATCCTAGCGAATCTTGGCTATAAGGTAAGTGGTAGCGATCTTAAGGAAACTGCCATGACTATAAAATTGGCGAGAAAAGGGATTCATGTAAAGATTGGGCACAGAATCGAGAATGTTCATGGAGCATCCGTCGTTGTTGTATCTTCTGCCGTGTCCAATGATAATTCTGAAATTTTGGAAGCTCGCAATTTAGGGATCCCTGTTATTAAAAGGGCAGAAATGCTGGCAGAGCTTATGAAAATGAAAAAATCCATTGCCATTGCTGGTACTCATGGAAAAACAACCACCACCTCTTTGATAGCTGCGCTTTTGGATCAGGCTAATATGGATCCGACAGTGATAAATGGTGGTCTAATAAATGCATATAATAGTAATGCTCGTCTAGGATCTGGTGATTGGATGGTGGTGGAAGCCGATGAATCCGATGGATCATTTACAAAGCTTATGTCAACGATTTCTGTGGTTACCAATATCGATTTCGATCATATTGATAATTTCAAAAATTTTTCAGAATTAAGCGAATTATTTTTTACTTTTATTAAAAATATTCCTTTTTATGGTGTAGCAGTTTTGTGCATTGATCATCCGGAAGTTGATGCAGTATCAAAAAAAATAATAGATCGTCGAATAATCACCTATGGATTATTTAGTGAAAAAGCTAATGTATCTTGTGAAAACCTGATATTGTCTCCTCAGGGCGCTGAGTTTGACATTGTATTTTCGGACGATATGGTAAAAAAGTACAAGCTTCATGAAAATAAATGGAGAAACTTTACTTTAAATATGTTTGGAGTTCACAATGTTCAGAATGCATTAGCAGCAGTTGCCGTAGGACTGGAATTAGCTATATCCGAAGAGGATATGCGCGTTGCCCTCGGCTCTTTTATGGGGGTAAAAAGAAGATTTACCACCGTGGCTAATGTCAACGGTGTAAAAATTATAGATGATTATGCGCATCATCCGGTAGAAATCGAAGCAGTGTTAAAGGCTGCTAGAGCTATCTGTAGCGGGAGTATATTTGCCATTATTCAACCACATCGGCACTCCCGTCTGAAGAATTTTCTTGCAGATTTTGCTAAAGTTTTGGAACAAAGTGATCGCGTTTTTGTAATTCCTATTTATTCAGCAGGAGAGAAAAATAATGGGATAGATCATTTTTCCTTGTTAAAACTCTTAAATGAAAATAATAGAGTCCCAGCTGATTTTATTCCGGAATTGCCACTATTGGTGGAAAAAATTGAGAATGAAGCACAAGTCGGAGATTTTGTTATATTTTTAGGAGCTGGCGATATTACCCAATGGGCCTATGATCTTGTTGCTCAATTAATCATCAGAAATGGGAAAAAATAATGTCCATCTCGGAGAGATTTCCACCAGTGAAGGGTGCACTACAAGAAAGCGTAAATCTTGGAGAAAAATCATTTTTTGGTGTTGGTGGCGCTGCTGAAATTCTTTTCACTCCTCTAGATATGGAAGATTTGGTTTTTTCCCTCAGGAATTTTCCCCCAAATACACCACTGACAATTCTGGGAGCGATGTCAAATGTTTTAATTCGCTCCGGTGGGATCAGAGGAATTGTAATCATGCTAGGAGAGAGCTTTAGTAAAATCTTTGTTGATGATAATATCTTGGAGGTAGGTACGGCTGCAAATTGTAGTAAATTATCAACTACTGCATTAAATCATGAGATCGGTGGATTTGAATTTTTAATAGGTATTCCAGGAACAATCGGTGGAGCCATTAAAATGAATGCAGGATGCTATGGTTCTGAAATCTCAGATTTACTAATTGAATGTGAAGGAGTTGATTTTTCCGGCCAAATACGGTGGTTTAGAGCTACAGATATTGATTTTAACTACAGAACTTCTCGCATTCCCGACGATTTAATTATAACCCGTGCGTGGTTTCGAGGTACTCCCAGCATAAATTACTCTGTTTCCAAAAAAATTAATGAAATTACAGGAAAACGTAAGGAAAGTCAGCCTTTACATCGAAGATCATGCGGGTCTGCATTTAAAAACCCGAAAGACCAAAAAGCTTGGGAGTTAATAAAAGCCGCTGGTTGTTCCGGCCTGAAGGTAGGTGGAGCTATGATTTCAGAAAAGCATTGCAATTTTATTATCAATGAAGACAATGCTACTGCAGAAAATATTGAGGATCTTGGAGAATTGGTCATACAAAAAGTTTTGGAAAATTCCGGAGTTCGTCTGGAATGGGAGATCGTTCGTTTAGGTCACAAAAGCAATAAGGAGTAGTAGCAAATGCTACGCTACGTGATTTCTATTGTTAAGAGTAATTTTTTTTTATTAATGATATTTGTTGGCGCTGTTGTGGGAAGTTGTTATTTCAATTTTGACAAAATTATAAAATCCGAAAACACTGTTTTCCGTCTGGAGAAGATAGAGTTCGACGGAAATGAACGAGTTCCGGAAGCACTTTTGCTGAAAGCATCTGGATTAAAGCATAAAAGTAATATATTTGCTTCATCAATTTTTGATGTAAAAAGAAGGTTGGAGAACATTGCATGGATTCGATCCGTAATTGTTCAAAGAAAGCTCCCAAACATGATATACATCAGAATTGCAGAAAGAACAGCTATTGCTATTCTGCAATCAAAGCACAAATTGTATTTAATTGATACAGACGGAAAGATTCTTGAAAATAATGATATCGGAAATTTCGGAGATCTTCCCATCGTAATAGGAGATGGAGCGGAAAAAGAAGCTGATAGACTTTTGCGTTGTCTTGATAAGTTTCCGAAAATTCGGAAACAGCTGATATTCGCCGTGAGAATTGGGAAAAGGCGTTGGGATATAAAAATCAACAAAGGGATTACTGTGAAGCTTCCGGAGAAAGGTATTATGCACGCGCTGGGGATTTTAGAAGAAATTTCTGATGGAAATGGATTTTTTAATGAAAATATATCCGCGATTGATTTGAGAATGCTAGATCGAGTAATTGTCATCAAAAATTGCAGCGATGGTAGTAAAAATAATGGGATTGGAAATGCGACCTAGCAATATAGTTACTGTCCTTGATATTGGAAGCACAAAAGTGTGCTGCTGCATTGCGAATACCTTCGATGATGGACGATTTAAAATTATCGGTGTTGGATACTGTGTTTGTCATGGAGTTAGGTCAGGTGTGATAATCGACATGCCATCCGTGGAAAAATCCATTGCTCGAGCTGTAGAACGTGCTGAAAAAATGGCAAATCAACGCATACAATCGGTTTATGTGAGCATTTCTGGCAAAAACATTGAATCTGAAATAATAAATATTAGTATGAAGGCTGGCGGGCGAATTATTAGAGATGAAGATATACTGAAATTTTTTAATTATTGTCATTCCGTAACCGAAGATCGGATTGCGATTCATTCCATTCCGATTTTATATAGTGTCGATTCTTTGCAGGGAATTAAAAATCCTGTTGGTATGGTCGCCAATAATTTAAGTGTCAATATGAATTTAGTCACAGTGCCTAAAACGCAGCTAGATAATTTACTTATGTGCTTAGCTCGTTGTCATCTTGATTCTGCCGGAATAGTTGCTTCTATCTACGCTTCCGGTCTCAGTGTGATGGACGAAGATGATCTGCAAAATGGTAAAATAGTTATTGATTTTGGTGGAGAAACCACATCCATTGGATTTTTTTATAATGGTATATTTAGTGGCATGAATGTTATCTCATTGGGAGGGCGAAACATTACCGACGATATCGCATATGGCTTTAATATATCTACCGTCAATGCCGAAAAGCTAAAAACTCTACACGGTTCTGCTTTCGTATCCATTCATGATGAAAATAATGTTGTTTTTATTCCTGTTGTGGAGGATGATAGCGTCATAAATCTTCAAAAAATCTCTAAAAATTCTTTGAATCAGATAATCCAACCTCGCATCGAAGAAATTTTAAATCTTGTAAAAAAACAGATTGGGAAATCATCTTTCACTGATGATTTTTCTCGCGATGTCACCATAACTGGAGGTGGAAGTATGCTTACAGGCATAAAAGATTTTGCCCAGGGAATCATAAACAAAAAAATAAAAATCAAAAAAATTGAAGACAATACGGATGGGATAGATATTCAGATAAGTAACGATTTTTCCGTTGCTATTGGAATGATAAAATTTTTTCAATTAGGTAATAATGATCCGATAAAAACCAATGATTCCGTAAAAAAAAGTAAAAATGAAAGTTTTCTTAAAAAAACCATAGCTTGGATTGAAAATAACTTGTAGATTGAGGACTACTATTATAACATAACAAGCGAAATCTGTATGGAGAAACATAATTATGGCGGCAGCAAATAGTGGCATAATGAATAGTCAAGAAAACAAAAGTGAGCAGAGAGATTTTTTTAGTCAGGACACTTTTGCAAATGAAGGCTATCTGAAACCAAAAATAACAGTTTTTGGTGTTGGTGGAGCCGGAGGCAATGCTGTGAACAATATGATTAAGTCGAATCTTGAAGGAGTTGATTTTGTAGTCGCAAATACGGATTCTCAGGCTCTGTTGCAGTCTTTATGTGAACGCCGCATTCAGTTGGGGCTCGAGATCACCGGCGGTCTCGGTGCTGGTGCTCGCCCGGATATAGGTCGTGCAGCGGCAGAGGAAGTCGTAGAGGATATTACCTCTTATGTAAAAAATAGTAATATGGTATTCATTACAGCTGGAATGGGAGGAGGGACAGGAACCGGAGCAGCTCCAGTTATAGCCCGAATCGCGAAAGAGCATGGCGTGCTTACCGTCGGCGTCATAACGAAGCCTTTTCATTTCGAGGGGACAACTAGGATGCGCACAGCCGAGAAAGGAATAGATGAATTACAGCAGTACGTAGATACGTTGATCGTTATTCCGAATCAAAATTTATTTAGAGTGGCAAATGAGAAGACGACATTTGCAGATGCTTTTAAGATGGCGGATGATGTCCTCCGCTCCGGTGTTCAAGGTGTGACGGATTTAATGGTGATGCCGGGCCTCATAAATCTCGATTTCGCTGATATCAAGACAGTCATGAGTGAGATGGGAAAAGCCATGATGGGTACCGGCGATGCAGAAGGAGAGCGAAGAGCTATTGAAGCAGCCGAAGCTGCGATCTCAAATCCTCTGTTGGATGATGTATCCATGAAAGGAGCTCGTGGAATACTTATAAATATTACCGGTGGCTACGATATGACCCTCTATGAAGTCGATGAAGCAGCAAATCGGATCCGCGAAGAAGTAGACCCAGAAGCAAATATAATATTTGGGTCCACGTTTAACGAGAAAATGAACGGCCGGATGCGCGTTTCAGTCGTAGCCACAGGTATCGATGCTGCTGCCGTAAAACAAAAAAAACAAGCTTATGAGGAAATGGCGGCTCGTGTTCCAGCGCCGGAAGCTGTCGAGTCCGCAAGCGGTGCAGTTGAGGGGGGTACATTGCTTGATGAGAAAGTTTCCCCAGCGTCTCAGACTATCAAGATTGCTTCCGCCGAACCGGAGAATCCTGTGCGGCGGCGGCCTCCTTCTTTATTTGAGCGACTAACTGGTATGAAGAGGTCATCTCCCGTTGAAAAAAAAGAGGATTTTACCATTCAGCCTTCGCGTCAGAAGTACGTCGCACCGGAGGAGGATTTGGAAATACCGGCGTTTCTGCGAAAGAATTCATGAGAATTGAGTTTTTTCCTGTGATATGATAGCTTTTGCTTAGGTTTTGATGCATTAGGGGTGTAGCTCAACTGGCTAGAGTGGCGGTCTCCAAAACCGCAGGTTGTGGGTTCGATTCCCTCCGCCCCTGCCAATTTGTTAAAGGAGATTTTTGCGATGATTAATCCAGTGGAATTTGTAAGTCAAGTACGGAGAGAGCTCCAGAGAGTATCATGGCCTACACAACGAGAAACCTTGGGAATGACCGTTGCTGTTATAGTGATGGTTATTTGTGCAATGGTATACTTTTTTGTATCCGATAGCGTAATATATTTTTGTCTTTGCAAAATTCTAGGCATTTAGGAGGACCAATCGTGAGATGGTATGTGGTTAATGTCTATTCTGGATTTGAGCAACGTGTGAAAGCTCAAATATACGACCAAGCCCAACGGAATAGCCTAGTTTCTATGCTCGGTGAGATTCTAATTCCAACCGAAGAAGTTGTCGAAATTAAAAAAGGGGAAAAAATAAAATCTGTCAAGAAGTTTTTTCCTGGATATATATTGGTCCAAATGATACTAACCGACGAAACATGGCATCTTATTAAATCTATTGCTAAGGTGTCGGGATTTTTGGGTGCCCGCGGAAAACCAATGCCTATTTCTTCCTCTGAAGTAAATAGAATCGTCAAAAAAGTCGAGGATAGCGCAAATAATTTGCATCATTCCGTAACTTATGAGATCGGAGACACCGTTACCGTTTGTGATGGACCTTTTGCTTCATTCCAGGGGCTTATAGATGAGGTCGATTATGAAAAGGAGCGCGTAAAGGTTGCAGTTTCGATATTTGGGAGACCTACAAATGTAGATCTCAGCTTTTTTCAGATCGAAAAAAGTGCTTGAGGTAGAGTCTGCCATACGTAAGATTGACTCCTGTTTCATTTTAGATACTTAGTTGCTTCTCTTCAGTATCTTTGGTAGTTGCACGTAGTCGTCAATTTGTTTCAGGGATTTGTTCTTTGTAGCAGCAAAAGCTTGTTGAGTAATTCTTTTTAATTTTGCTGCATCGCCTAGTAACCCTGAACATACTTTAATGATATCTTCGGCATTTTTTACTTCAAACGCAATCTGTTTCTGTTCAAGAAATTTTTTTACAGCTAACGCGTTATCCATGAATGGGCCATGTAAAACAGGTTTACCGAATGCAACAGGCTCGTAAATATTGTGACCACCCACCGGAACAAGAGAACCTCCTACAAAGCATAAATCCGCCAATCGGAAAAAAGTTCCCATTTCGCCAAACGTATCTATGCAAAAAACTTCTCCATTAACTATTGGCTCTTGAGATCTGAAGGAAAATGTCACATTATGTTTTTGAAAAATTTCACATATTCTTTTTACCCGTGTCAAATGTCTAGGTATTATTATGGTTACGATATCGAATTTGGTTTTTAATCCCTTATGTGCTTCTAGGATTATGTCTTCTTCCTTTTCATGAGTGCTTGCAGCTACAAAAACTTTTTTGCCTGCACACATCTTTTTGAAAATCCCTAAAAGATCATCATTGCAGGGTAATGGTTCGTTAGCATATTTTAAATTATCTATACACTTGGTATTCTTAGGGGAAAAAAAACTGAACCTTTGGTAATCGATGTCTGACTGTGCCAAAATATAAATGAATTTTTGTAACGTTGTTGCCAAGAAACATTTCAACCATTTCCATTTTTTAAATGATTTTGACGACAATCTAGCATTTAAAAGGAAAAAAGGGATTCTCCGCCTGTATAATGTATCTATTACAGTTGGCCAGATTTCTGATTCCATGAAGAATGAAACACTTGGTCGCCAATGATCTAGAAATCTTTTGACCCAGAAGGGGTTATCTGCCACCATAAACTGATGAAAACATTCTCTGCTTTTGGCAATCCTAGACATCAATATTTCCGCCGAGGAAATCGTTATTGTTGTTAATAATATGTTTATTTCCGGAAATTGCTTTTTAATGTGATGGATATAGGTCAGAGCGGCCACGGATTCTCCAATACTGGCGGCGTGTATCCAAATTAATTTTCCCTCCGGTCTATTTTGTGTTGCCACTCCAAAATGATTACGGACACTTTTAATTTTATCTTTTCCATACAAACACCTTGCATAGAAATATATGCTCAAAAAAGGCGAAAGCATAACGAATAAAATTTTATATATACTGAGCATTAATTAAAATTTCGCAGGCTTTTTGGGATGCTTCATTAATTCTAGCTTCGACATATTGAATAGATTCCTCCGCGGTCATAGCTTTTAGCTCCTCCGCTGATATTGGTTTTTCCCAAACCATTACTCCTTTATTAAATGGCCATACCCAAATAAATTTATCCCAGGAATTAAATCTATAGTACCTTTTTACGCAAAAACTAAAAGGTAAAATATCCGCTCCAGTTAGTTTTGAGATTGTAACTGCTCCAGGTGATAACTTATGGCGAGGACCTTTTGGACCGTCTGGAATTATCGCTATGTTTTCGCCAGCTTTCACTAATTGAATTAGCTTCTTCGCCGCTGCTATTCCTTTTTTCCCAGTCGATCCGAAAACCGCCGGCATAGAGAATGTTTCCACTATTTTTGCCATCATGCGACCATCACTGTGATTTGAAGCTAGTACATATAAAGGCTTTTCCCACTTCCACACGCAGGGTGCCATCATCAGGCGGTCATGCCATAAGCATACAATGAATGGAACCTTTTTTTTATGATATGAATCCGGTATCTCCTCTCCAATAATCGTCCATCGTGTTGTGGAAAATGACAATTTCATCAAAAACGACATCACTTTTGACGTAACAATTTCAAAACATTTCTTCTTGCGTATCTTTTTAAAAAAAATACGTAGACGGGCTTTCGATTTTAGAAAAGACAACCATGTAAAAAATTTACCCAACCATTACCTCAAAAAAAAGTTATATATGCAATCTACTACTGAAGTTTTCTCCGCCTGCGGTAGAGTAGGTGGAATCGTTTCCTTCGGCAGGCATACTACAATTCTAGAATTAACTTTCGAGATATCTATTACTTTTACCAATGCAAAAACCGGTCTTTCCACAATTTCATACACACAATAACCACTTTCATCGAGTATTTTTTGCAATTCCAGATAATCAGTATCGCACGATTTTAACGCATTACGATTAAATCCTAAAATAATAGCTGGATGATGTTTTTTTAGCGTGTCTTTAGCGCCACGTAAAGCTTTCACTTCACTACCCTCGATGTCTAATTTCAATACATCCATCCGTTGTATCTTTTCCTTTTCTATAAATTCGTCTAGAGTTAATGTATTAACTACTTCATCGCCTATGATCTCTACTCCTTTTGAAACTATCTCTGATCCAACCGTGTTGAGAGCACTCCTTTCCTCCGCTGCTATTAACAATCTCCTCTGTCCGCTTTTCTCAGAAAGAGCCAATTGATAGGAAAAGATAATTTTATTAAGACCGTTTATGTTAATATTATCAACTAATCGCGTATAATCTCGACTGCTTGGTTCTATAGCGTAAATACATCCTTCCGCTCCAACAACTTTACTTGCCCATAATGAAATGTATCCCATGTTTGCGCCCACGTCGAGAAGAATACCACCTCTAGGCAAGAATGCATTAACCATAACAACCAAGTTAGGATCGTAAATTCCCCTTACGAAAAGCGCTCTAAATATCTCATTATTTGGATGAATTCTCAGAATCAAATTATTCACCCATCTCATGATGATTGGTTTCTTTATGCGAAGATATTTCCACCATCTAATCCAGCCTTTTACGGAACAGGCTGTATCACTGGTATATCTTTCCCAACCAACTACCGGCTTAAATTTATCATGAACCGCAGGATCCGTTTCATACACTTCCACCACATGCGAATTCTCGAGAACTTCGGTCGTTTCTTTCGTTCCTTCACTTGCTTTCAGTTCGAAGAAAAACACTAACGCTATTAGCGCAAACCACATTTTGTAAATTTTGAACATAACATAATCCTTCAGCAGAAAACAGCTATTCAACTCTAATAGGCCTGTAGGAAAACAACAATAGTTTTTGTTGAAAATTTGCCTACTAACATGAAAAATTACAAAGCTTTTGATACATCTATGTTGCGGATTTCAGCAATATTGCGTTTGTGCTCCTCGTATGTTTTCGAAAATATATGCTTTCCTTCTCCTATAAATACGAAAAATAGATTTTCCGTTTCTTGAGGATGGAGTACCGCAATTATGCTCTCCCTGCCTGGATTGTTTATTGGTGTCGGTGGCAATCCATAATGAATGTAGGTATTATAGGGATCATTTACAGTCAGATCGCTATATTTTAATTTTCGTCCTAATTTTTCTCCCTTCCGGATAGCATATATAACCGTAGGACATGATTGCAATTTCATGTTTATCTTTAACCTATGCAAGTACACTCCAGCAATCATTTCTCTTTCAATACTTGTTTCCTTTTCAATTATGGAAGCCAGCGTTATGGCATCATTGATGTTTTTTAACGTGCATGTAGGTGATCTTTTAGGCCATTCTTGCAGAATAAATTTTTGCATGGCCTTCTGAGCTCTAAAAATTATATCTTGTTTCTTAGTTGGATACTTGTAGCAATAGGTATCAGGCAAAAGAGAACCTTCTAGAGGTGTTTGCTCTATTTCTCCTAGCAAGTTTTCATGTTTTTGTAATCTTCTCATAACCTGTATAATAGAAAACCCTTCTGGAATTGTGATTTTATATATTACTACTTTCCCAGAACTAATAATTTTTATAGCTTCAAATAAAGAAGTACGATGCGGCAAAGAATATTCGCCAAATTTTATGCAGTATTTGAATAATTTCATTATTTTTACAAGTAGTTTAGTAATTATAAAATTGTTGGATATTTTTTGCTCAATTAGCAGTTGCGAAAAACTATTATCGTCGGTGTACTTAACAATAATATTTTGTTTCGGCATATAAATGGATTTTCTGTGTAGGCAATATATGAAAAATAGAGCGACTAGTAATATCATTATCCAAAAACCAGCCGAAAAATATATAATTTTACTTTTATAATCATTTTTCACTATATTATAATTCCATTATTTGAACTTTCTTAGCACCAAACATGCATTTGTTCCACCGAATCCAAAAGAATTCGACATAACGAAATTTACTTTTTTTTCCCGAGGTTGTAGCGGAACTAGATCCATATATGTTTCTTCCGGATCGTGCAAATTTAATGTTGGAGGCACAACCTCGTCTCTTATAGCCAATAATGAAAATATTGCTTCAACTGCTCCTGCAGCTCCTAGCAGGTGCCCTGTGGAAGATTTAGTTGATGACATCGAGGCACCAGTATATCCGTTTAAAATGTATTCCACAGCTTTCAATTCTCCTATGTCTCCGGGGATGGTGGATGTGCCATGGGCATTAATATAATCAATCTGATCCGGGGAAATTTTCGCGGAATCCAGAGCGTTTTTCATAGCTCTATAGGCTCCGTCTCCGTCCACACACGGGGCTGTAATATGGTAGGCATCGCTGGATACCCCATATCCAACAACTTCTCCATAAATTTTCGCTCCACGCTTTTGGGCATGCTCTAATTCTTCTAGTACAAGAACACCGGCACCTTCGGCCATAACAAAACCATCCCTGGATTTGTCCCATGGCCTAGACGCTTCTTCTGGAAAATCATTTCTTTGGGTAGATAAAGCCCGTGCCGCTGCAAAGCCTGCCATTCCTATTCGGCAAATGGCAGCTTCTGTTCCTCCGCATACCATCACGTCAGCAGCTCCAACTTGAATTATACGAGCTGCGTCTCCAATAGCATGGGCACCACTTGCACAGGCCGTAACTACCGAGTGATTTGGTCCTTTTAGCCCAAATTTTATAGATACATGTCCCGATGCTAGATTTATCAGACATGCAGGGATAAAAAACGGTGAGACTCGCCTCGGTCCATTTTTTTGTAAATTAATGGATGTATTGTAAATTAAGGGCAATCCACCGATTCCTGAGCCTATGATAACCCCGGTTCGCTCTTTTTCGTTACTGCTTAAATTATCAACATCAGCATCCCGAATCGCTTCGGTAGCAGCAGCTATAGCGTATAGAATAAAAGTATCTATCCGATTTAACTCTTTGGGATTAACATAATCAGAAGGATTAAAAAGAGCAGAAGCCTT
Organism: Holosporaceae bacterium; assembly: GCA_031283445.1. Classification (GTDB taxonomy): domain Bacteria; phylum Pseudomonadota; class Alphaproteobacteria; order UBA3830; family UBA3830; genus JAIRMQ01. The sequence goes on from JAITBT010000050.1 coordinate 18,670, forward strand.
CTGCTCGACGTTTTTTGCTGGAACTTGCCCTGCTATACGCGAAGCGATATCACTTACGTCAAAGGAAATTATTTTTTTGATACCGGATTCGCAATTCAGGAGTCGCCGCCAAGATTCAGCCACAGTGATCGCCAACGGAGATACCATGCCGAGCCCAGTAACCACTACCCTTTTCATGCTGATCCTATTTGCATTTGCTTTGGATAAATAGTACCGCGTCTTTTACCGATTGAATCTCTTGACCCTCTGCGTTCGAGATCTCAATATTAAACTCTTCCTCTAGAGCCATTACCAATTCAACTGTATCTAAACTATCTGCTCCCAAATCATCAATAAAGCGAGCATTCTCAACGACTTTAGACTCACTTATGCCTAGTTTGTCCGCAATAATCGCTTTAACTTTACCAGCTATATCTTGATCCATACTGCTTTCCTCTTTTAAACGCAAATGGCAGGCTATCATAAAATTATTAGAATTAAAATGGGGAGTGCTTACTGATTACAAGCCACTTTAAATATGAGCTTATCACAACTGTTTCTTCTTCGTTATTTTATTCTTTTGTTTGTTATATCAGATCTAAGAATCCATTATATACAGATAATTCTAGCAGAGTTTTTGTCGACTCCAGAAGAGAAAAATGATAAATTTCTGATAATTTTAAGTTTGGAGACATAATGCTCAATGGTTATATAACAGCTATCGTTACTCCGTTTAAAAGCGGAAAGATAGACTTTCCCGCATTAGAAAAGTATATAAATCATCTGGAGGGATCTGGAATTTCTGGCATAGTAGTCTGTGGATCCACCGGTGAGGCTTTAGCGTTATCCATGTCGGAAAGAATTGAGTTAATGAAGGCGGTTTCCGCCATCAATGCCGGAAAGATCCCATTGATCGGGGGGATAATTGATGCTACGACGGATAGCTGCTTTCATCTAATGAAAGAGGCGGAAAAGTACGTGGATTATTTTCTTTGCATCTGTCCATTTTATATCAAACCATCACAGCAACAAATCTATGAGCACTACAAAAAATTGAGTAATTCCACTGCTCGTGGCATAATCTTATACAATAATCCTAGTAGGGGAGGAGTTGGTGTATGCTTCGACACCTTTAGAAGGATCTGTGATTTGAAAAATGTTGTTGCCATGAAGGAATGCGCAGCGGATTTAGCTAGATTCACTCTCTGGCGTTCGGCCGTGAAAGAAAATTTTGATTTGTTAGCCGGCAATGACGAAGTCGCCTGTGGAGCTTTGGCCATGGGTGCCAGCGGCGTGGTTTCCGTTACTGCAAATGCCGTACCAGATCTCTGCGCGAAAATGTTCCGGGCATTTAAAAAGAATAATTTGGAAGAGTTTGGAATCATTCGAGATGTATTAGCTCCTCTGCATGAATTGTTATTTACGGAGCCAAGCCCTGCTCCGATTAAATATATTTTAAGTAAATTAGGCCTTCTAGTTAATGAATTGCGTGCTCCTTTATCTCCGATAAGTATGGAATTGCAAACTAAAATGAATGCTATTTTGAGTAAATTGGACATAGTATAATGGCGGAGTATCGGGAAGTTGGTTTTAATCGCCGTGCAAACTATGATTACGAAATTCTGGAGAAGATCGAAGCCGGTATAATTCTACGCGGTAGTGAAGTCAAGTCTCTTCGCTTGCACAAGGTCAGCTTGGCCGATGCCTATGCTGGATTATCTAAAAATAATGAAGTCTTCATCTATCAAATGCACATACCGGAGTATGCGCTTGCAAATCGAATGAACCACGATCCCAAGAGAATGCGAAAGCTTCTTCTGCGGAAAAGGCAGATTTCCAGATTCGTGGGACAATTAAAAAAAAATGGCCTTACACTCATTCCTATCAGTGTTTATTTTAATGAAAAAGGGTTTGTAAAAATTTCTTTGGGATTGGGAAAAGGAAAAAAAAACATCGATAAGCGCGAAACTATTAAGCAGCGAGAATGGAACCGTACCAAGTTGAGGCTACTGAAAAGACAATAAAATTATCTGAATATTTTTGTTTTTTTACTAAGTTTTACGTGGCGTAGAGTAAATTCCATGGTTCTGCTAACAAAATTGTTACTTCTACACTCTTGTTCCCGATACTTTATGTTAGATGCGTATTATGCAGCAATGTGTAGGCACCATTCTTTTTAATAAGGTCAGTGTGGGTGCCGGTTTCGACTATTTCTCCTTGATTTAACACAATGATTTTGTCAGCATTTCGTACCGTTGATAGCCTATGAGCAATCACAAATACGGTGCGCTCTTTCGTCAAATTATTTATGGCTTTTTGCACTATGGCCTCGGATTGAGTATCCAGCGCCGATGTCGCTTCGTCCAAAATTACCACATCTGCGTTCTTTATTAGTGCGCGCGCTATGGCTAATCGTTGTCTCTGTCCTCCGGACAGTAGGACTCCCCGTTCTCCGATATTTGTATCCAGTCCTCGTGGAAGCTCCGCCACCACCTCCTCCAAATAGGCGAGCTTCACAACTCGCTCAATTTCTTGCCGAGTAGCATTACTTCTACCCAGCAATATATTCTCCCGGATAGTTCCGGAAAATAAAAAATTATCCTGGAACACAATTGCTATTTTTTCCCGCAGCGAATCCAGTTCCAGATTTTTAATGTCAATGCCATCTATTAAAATTTTTCCAGAATTTATATCGTAGAATCTTGGTAATAGATTTACAAAGGTTGTTTTCCCACCGCCGGAGTTACCCACTAGCGCGACGGTTTGTCCTACCTCTATTGTCAAGTTGATCTTTTTTAAAATTGGTCTATCTTTTTCATATGCAAAATATACATCTTTATATTCGATTTTGTCTTTTATTGACGCTAATGGAATCGCATTTTTACGATTAGCAATAAGAGGCGTTTCTTTAAGAATGGAAAACACTCTTTCTATTGCCAGTAATGATGTTTGAACTGCATTGAAATTATTTCCCATGTTTTTTATTGGCTGGTAAAGCATTATTACGGAAGTAACAAATGCCACAAATCCTCCTGCCGATAGAAGATTATAGGAAATTAAATAACTCCCCATCCATATGATAACTGCAACACCTACTCCGATTACGAAATGCATTATCGGAGATAGGATTCCTGTGCGCTGAATCATTTTCATGCCTAGCTTGAATGCATAATTTAGGGCGTTTGAAATTTTTCGCATTTGATAATCGTAAAGATTGTAGGATGTTACAATTCTATTCCCGGCAAATGCTTCTATGTAGTGAGTTGCTATTGCGGCGCCGGAAAAAAACGTCTGATTAACAACATCGCTTATCCGTTTGCGTATTGTTGTAAGAGGGTAGAGCGCGACTATAAGGACAATGACGGCGGCAATTGCCAATCTCCAAGAAATTATAAACAATACAACTATTAGCGATAATGAATTGAAAATTCTCGTAAAAAACATTCTCAAATGATTCAATAAGCCAACGCAGGCCGTGTCAACGTCGCTGTTGAATCTCATTTGTATAGTTCCAGAAACATTTTTATCAAAAAAAGATGCTTCGCATCTCATTAATTTCTTAAAAAGATCGTATTTCAAATCATTACTAATTTTCATCCCGACCCAGGAATTAACATAGGTTGTTATGTAGGTGAAAGCGCTCTGCATTATGCTGAAACCCACAATCAAGAAAGGCATATAAACACTTATGGTTGAAACCTTTCCTCCGCTTGATATGGTATCAATATATTGTTTTAGAGCCCAAGGAATAGCTATGTCCATCATACCCATTGGCATGGTTATCAGAACTGCCATCAATGCTCTGAACCAGTAAGGCTTAATATAGGGATAAATATTTTTGTAATTTTTGATGGCATGAAAGCTTCTTATTCTTTTTATTATTTTTTTTACCATAGAATTGATGTTTTAAAACAGTGGAAGTTTAGCATGTATTCTGGGAATGACGCAATGCTAATGCAAAGCCTGAGATTGCCCTATGTGGTATGTGTGGTTCGGAAGTATTTTGTAAAAATGGTTTTACGAAATGGAAGCAGAAATATTTATGTAAATCGTGTCTATCTACTTAAAAATTTTTTTTCAATCTAGATTACTAGTCGATATTATTTAGGAAGGGAAGTGATGGAGAATAGCAATCAGTATATTCCATCGAATCTGCTGGACACTCATGGAGGCTAGGACCGGAATCGAACCGACATACAAGGATTTGCAGTCCTCTGCATAACCATTCTGCCACCCAGCCTCAAAACGCATATTGTATTTATATATATGTTATTTATATATATGTAAACAAAAGATCAATCCTAAGTGCACTCCATTCGGTTACAAAATTTCCAAATTTACTCTAACTAAAGTCTTCTTAATAGCATTTCAATCTGATTTCTCTGTTCGTACGAGTCATCTATGTAAAATGAAATATCAGGAACGAATTTCAATCTAATTTCCCTTCCTAATCGGCGCCGCAGAAGGTGACAATATTTTTTAAAAAATTCCAAACATTCTTCTTTGTTCACATCTTTTGATAACGGAGTAACGTAAACTTTTGCATGCTGCAAACCCGGGCTTACGGTAACTTCAGTTATGGATAAAAATACAGAATTGATTTTCTCTTGGCCGAATGGGCTGCACAGCAAATACTCAGATAAAACCTTTTTGATCTCTGCTGCGACTCGGTACATCCTACAATTTTTATGCATTTCTCTATAATTGCCGCGCAACTTCCTCCAGCTCAAAGCATTCGATTATATCACGTGAATGAATATCATTGTAGTTCTCCAATGAAATTCCACATTCAAACCCTGCTTTAACTTCTTTGGCGTCATCTTTATTTCTTTTAACAGATTTTATATCTCCTGTATGAACCACAACACCATCACGCATTAATCTTATTCTGGTTCCTCGTTTGATTATGCCGTCTGTTACCATACAACCTGCAATTTTTCCGAATTTTGAAATTTCGAAAATCTTTCGTACTTCAGCTGCTCCCAAAATATTTTCTTTAATATCCGGCGTTAACAAGCCAGACAACAATGTGCTCACGTCGCTGATGAGATCATAGATAATGGAATAGTATTTCACTTGAATCCGATCTCGGGTAATTTGCTCTCGAGCTAACATATTAGCTCGAACATTAAATCCCAAAAGTGTTGCGCCAGACGCTATGGCCAACGATACATCATTTTCCGTAATTTCTCCAATTCCAGCGTGAACGATTTTTACAGCAACTTCTTCCGTAGACAACTTTTGTAAACTGGAGCAAATAGCTTCAGCTGATCCTTGAACATCTGCTTTAACAATTATGGATAAAGTCCGCAATTTTTCATCTGCCTCAATTTGGGAGAACATTTGCTCATTTGGTGTACGAGAAGTAACAACCCACGCCAACTCTCTTCTTTTACGATCCCGATAATCTGATATTTCTTTTGCTTTTGCTTCGTTTTCGACCACAATAAAATCATCCCCTGGCGCCGTCGATCCGTTGAATCCTACTATTTCTCCCGGCATTCCCGGTGTTATTTCTTTTAAATCTTCTCCTCTGTCGTTTCTTATGGCCCTAACCCGCCCATAGACTGTTCCCGATACAAAAATATCTCCAGAACGAAGAGTGCCCTTTTTAATCAAAACAGTTGCTATGGGGCCCAGCCCTTTCCCTACTTTAGATTCAATTACAACACCTTCAGCCTTCCTATTCGGACTGGCTTTCATGTCCAGGATCTCCGCTTGTAACAAGATAGCTTCCTCCAGCTTTTGGAGATTCATCCCTGATTTAGCGGAAATTTCAACATCCATGACATCGCCACCGTAGGATTCTACGACAATTCCATGATTCAAGAGATTCTTTCTTATATTATCTGGATTGGCCCCGTGTTTATCTATTTTATTTATGGCCACAATAACTGGTACGCTCGCAGCTTTCGCATGATTTATAGCTTCTATGGTTTGATCCTTAATACCATCGTCAGCAGCTACTACCAGAATTACAATATCCGTCACATTAGCCCCACGTGATCTCATCTCCGTGAACGCGGCGTGGCCAGGCGTATCAATGAATGTGATTTTCCTGCCGTCACTAATGGTGACCTGATATGCTCCTATGCGCTGCGTGATGCCTCCTGCCTCGTTTGCTGCCACATCCGTTTTCCTCAGAGCATCCAACAACGAAGTTTTCCCATGATCCACATGCCCCATAATTGTAACTACCGGCGGGCGAGGTAATAGCTCTGCTTTTTCATCCTCCTGCCTTAGACCGATTTCTACATCGCTATCGCTTACCCTCTTTACTTTATGACCGTACTCTAAAACTATTAATTCCGCGGTATCTGCATCGATGATTTTATTGGCTGTTATCATAACACCGAATTTCATTAATGTTTTTACAACATCCCCAGTGCGAATAGCCATTCTGTTAGATAATTCCTGAACACTAATGGTTTCAGGAAGAATAACCTCCTTAATAACTTTCAAGTCTTCTGAACTACTTTGTATAAACCTACCTTTTTTCTTTGCTTTTTTTATGGAAGTTAAAGAGCGCGTTTTTCCGTCATCCGCGTCGAGTGCATTGTGTATAGAAATTTTACTAGAGCCCGTAGTATAATGTTCCCTCAGCTCTTTGATGCCTTTTTTTACAACCGGAACTTTCCTTATTGCTCCTGTCTGAAAATCCTCTTCTTCAGTTTCTGTATTCTTTGTTTGCCGAGGTGCCCTAGCGGAAGAAACCCTATCATAACCAGTTCCTCTTTTAGTTTCTGCCTCATTTTTCCCAAAATTTCCACTGCTTTTATTTGTTGTGTCACCATTCTGTGCAACCACGGCCGAAGGAGATTCTACTCCATGGTCGCTTTCTCTTTCTGTCTGCTGGAGTTCTTGCTCTCGCCTCTCCCTTTCTTGGATTAGGCGCGATTCTTCCTGTTCTTTGTCTACTCTTATGGCATCTTTGACTGCTTTAATACGTGTTTCCAGTTCCGCATCAGTAAGACCATTATTTCTGGATAATCCTGTTAGTCCGTCCAAATTTTTTCCTAATGGTCTGCTCACACCCCTCTTTTTTTTTACCTCTACAGTAACTAGTTTTGTTTTGCCGTGTGAAAAACTTTGCCTAATTTTCTCATTAGGCGAAGCCATTTTTTTAAAATTATTAGGGCAAGATAAACTTAACGTGCCTTTCTTTTGCTCAGCCATATATAACCTCTCCTGCCGCATTCTGCTATTTAAACCAGTGTTCTCTAGACTTCAGGATGATCTCTCCAGCACAGTTCTCGTCCAAATGCGGTAATAATTCTCTTAATTCCTCAGTGCTGAGATCTGCCAGATCATCTAGCTTCTTAATATTATGCTCCGCTAAAATTAATAAATCATCACTAGAAAACGCATCAATATTAATTATATCCCCATCGATTTTCATAGATTTCAGTTTTTCCAAAGCTTCTTCATCTTTTTTTTGCAAATAATTTTTCGCTCTGGCTATAAGTTCTTCTGCTAATCCTTCGTTAAACCCTTCGATAGAGGCCATTTCTTCTTTCTGGATATTTCCTAATTCTTGGATGCTGGTAAATCCTTCAGCCACAAGCAAGTGTGCTATAACTTCATCACAGTCCAATGCCACCATGAATTCTTTTGATTGTGCATGATATTCTTGATTGCTCTTTTCCAGCGCTTCAGATTCGGAAACGACGGTAACATTCCATCCGATAAGCTGGGATGCGAGCCTAACATTTTGGCCTCTTCTTCCAATAGCCAAACTCAATTGTTCGTCCGGAGCCAGAACTTCGAATCTTCTGTTTTCTTCATCAACTACGACTCGGGAAACTTCCGCCGGCGCCAGAGCATTTACAGCGAACGTTGTAAGATCATCCGACCAAAGGACAATATCTATTTTTTCTCCTTGTAATTCTCGAATAATAGACTGTACACGGCTTCCCCTTACGCCCACACAAGCTCCGATCGGATCTATATTACTATCGGCGCTATAGACCGCAATTTTTGCTCTGCTCCCGGGATCTCTCGCCACTGATTTTATATCTATCACTCCATCATAAATTTCCGGGACTTCCTGCGCAAACAATTTCGCCAGAAATTGAGGATGCGTGCGGGACAAAAACACCTGAGCACCCTTTGTTTCTTGGGAAACATCCGCGATATAAGCTCGCACCCGATCTCCCACTCTAAAATTTTCTTTGGGAATTAACTGATCTCGTCGAATGATGGCTTCGGTATGCCCAATATCCAAAGTCACTGAATTATATTCAGCACGCTTTATAACTCCACTAATTATCTCGCCGACTCTATCTTTAAATTCTTTATACTGCTTTTCTCGCTCAGCTTCTCTGATTTTTTGGGTGATGATCTGGCGTCCGACCTGGGCTGCTACCCGTCCAAAATTTACAGGTGGTAATTCCGTGGTTAAGACGTGATCTATTATTGCAGATTTATCAGTCTTCCGGGCTTCCTCCAATGAAATTTCCGTCACTTCGTTTTCCACTACCTCTTTTACTGTAATACATTTCAGAATCGACACCTCTCCACTTTTCCTATCGATGCTTACTCTAATATCATGCTCTGGCCCATATTTCAGGCGCGCTGCTTTTTGGATAGCCCCTTCCATCGCTTCTAAAATTTTTTCTTTTTCCAGACCCTTTTCCCGTGCGACCGCATCGGAAATCTGCAATAACTCTGGTCCGTAAAAACGAGAATTCGACCACAAAGCTGTTGACATATTCTCAATACCCTTTATTAAAATCTCTCTTCGCCAGCCTACTAAATACTATCAAATAATCCCCAGCTCTCGCTAGTTTAGTATTACATTCTTCCTTCAAATAGACAATTATACCTTCAGAATTCTGTTCTTTCCTCAAAATCCGTTCGCAAACCCACCTCTTCACCTTTACGTTTCTACCGCAAAAGCATCCAAAAATCTCCAGTCTTTTTTAGAGAACGATTTTCATCAGGCAAACTAACTTCTGGAGTATACAATACTATTATGAAATCTTCAACATTTAAAATCGCTGAAATCAATGATTAGTCCGGATGCAGCTTTCCACCGCAGCAAGAAGATTATCAGAACTGTCTGCATATATTTCAATGGTCGAACCATTCCTATGACAATTTTCACTTAAAGAGCTTTGCATCCAAGATTATTTAAAGAAAAACCTTTACCGGAACATACATCTTGGTAACTTAGCTAGTTGGGGCTTTTGCTTTTTCATACTTTTTAAATTTTTTCAACTGAGGATCAATGGAAATCATAGCCTCGGCTATTTGGACACTATTCAAAGCCGCTCCTTTGCGAAGATTATCAGTAACAACCCAGTAAAGCAGACCATTTTCAACAGTTGTGTCTCTTCTAATGCGGCTTACGTACACCGCATCTTCTCCTTGTGCGTCCAATGGTGTTGTAAAAACGTTGGACCCATCTTTACGATTCACCACAACGATTCCCTTACAGTTTTCAAGTGCAGCGCAAACTCCTTCCTCCTGAAATGGCTTTGTGAATTCGCAAGCAACCGCCATTGCATGGGAAATAAAAACTGGAACTCGAACACAGGTTAAGGCTACTTTAACATCGGTTTTTAAAATTTTGCAAATTTCACAAGAAATTTTATCTTCTTCCTCGCTAACTCCAGATTCATATAGATTACCGATTGCCGGAATGACATTAAACGCAATTTGTCGGGCAAAAACTTCAGATTGAATAGCTCCGGTGGAGACGATGGACTTGCTTTGGTTGTATAGTTCAGCGATGGCTTTGCGTCCAGCACCGGAAACAGATTGATATGTCGACACTACGATTCTTTTTAATGGTGCTAGTTTATTTAATACTTTCAGTGTCATGGCTAATGGTACAGCTATACAATTGGGTGTGGATATGATTCCAAGTGGCGCTCCATTTTTTAATGCATCTATGTTTACCTCAGGAATTATTAGCGGAACCTTGGACTCTAGTCTAAAGCAGGAAGTTTTATCGATGATTACGCAGCCGGCATCTACTACCGCGTTGGCATTTTTGCGAGATACTCCACTTCCTGCACAAAAAAACGCAATATCCACCTTCGAAAAATCCACATCCGACAACTTTTGAGTCTTCAGGGTTTTATCCCGAAACGAGATACCTTTTCCGCTCGATTTTTCAGAGGCGACTGCAAAAATACTATTTATGGGAAAATTCCGCTCTGCTATGATCTGCAAAGTTTCCATTCCCGTGTTTCCAGTTGCTCCTACTACGGCGATATTATAGCTGTTTCGTTCCATTGCACACTCTTTAAATCGTCCACATTCTAAAACTTAATCTTGATTAACTCAAAGAAAAACTCAAGAATTATAGCAATATTATGTGAGTTAAAATTGCAACTATTTGAGCAAATCCCGCCTTTGGCAGATAGAATTCGCCCGCAGGAACTAGAAGATCTGATCGGTCAGCAGGTGAGCGAGCGGGTTTCGTCTTTTGAAAATCTACAGCCTTTAATTTTATGGGGGCCTCCTGGATCCGGGAAAACGTCGTTTGCTAAAATTTTGGCGAGAAAAAGCGGACTGGAATTTAGAGAAACATCTGCTGTCATGCATGCAACCGCAAAGTTTAAATCTATATTTGATGAGCTTTCCACTGATCCTTCCAGAAAAATAATAATTCTTCTGGACGAGATCCATCATTTGAATAAAAATCAGCAGGATATTTTTTTACCCCATCTGGAGAATGGCTCTTTAATATTAATAGGAACAACCACGGAGAATCCGTCGTTTGAACTACGGCCAGCTTTGCTATCACGCTGCAAGGTAATCACATTTAATAGACTACAATTGGAGGATTTAGAAAAAATTCTGCAACGCGCTGAGAATTTAATGCACAAGGAATTGCCCTTAACTGCGGAAGCTCGCCAGCATCTGTGCCTTATGTCGGATGGCGACGGGCGTTATCTCCTAAACCGCGCGGAAGAGCTCTTTTCATTATCTTTACGAGAAAAACTCTCTGTAGATGGATTGCAGAAAATTACATCGCGCCGAGCAATTGTTTATGATAAATCTTCGGAGGAGCATTACAATCTAATAAGTGCTCTCCATAAGTCTCTGCGAGGGTCCGACGTTGATGCAGCACTTTACTGGACTCATCGAATGTTAGCAGCCGGAGAGACTCCTCTCTACATCCTCCGTCGTCTTATTAGATTCGCCAGCGAAGATGTTGGCCTTGCGGATCCTAATGCTTTGCTGCAAGCTATCTCTGCTCACCAGGCTTATTCCATCCTGGGATCCCCGGAAGGAGAGTTGGCCATCTCCAATGCTGTCATTTACTTGGCTACTGCCCCCAAATCCAACGCTGGCTATGTCGCTCATAATCAATCTAAACGATGCGCTGCGTATTATGGCTCGCTCCCACCGCCGAAAAAAATTCTCAATGCTCCAACCACGCTTCTAAAAGAATTCGGCTATGGTGAAGACTATGTTTATGATCATGATACCGCGAATGCCTTTTCTGGTGAAGACTTCTTTCCGGACGAACTTTCTCGCCGGACTTTTTATCGTCCCGTCGAGAGAGGGTTCGAGCGCGAGATAAAAAAGCGCGTTGATTGGTGGAGCGTACGTCGAAAGAGTAAGGGCTAGATATCATTGAGATCCGAGATAGCGTGTTAAGAGTCAATGAGCAAAAGCCAAATTTTTATTGAAGTTGGCATTATTTTTTAGCATTCCATATATTATGTGCATGAGCTTACGCATGATAGCGCAGACGATGACTTTAGCTTTTTTCCCTTTCTTTTCAAGATGTTGTACGAAAGGTTGAAAATTTTCGTTATGCCTTTTCACAGCCATAGAAGCCATGAAAAGTATTTTTCTCGCGTATCTCGATCCGATTTTGGAAATATGGGAGTTTTTTTTCACAGACGATCCTGATTCGCAATGTTGCGAAGTAACTCCGAAGAAGGCAGCGTATTGCTTGGCGTTGGCGAAATTTTCCGGAGTTGGAGCTTCAGCGAGGAGACAACATGTTGTTGCAAGTCCTACTCCATTAATATCGGTAATTTTTTCAACTTGATATTTTATTGGTTCGTGTTCCTCAACGATTTTTTTGCGTTCAATCTCCAGTTTTTTTAATTTGCTCTTTAATTGTTGAAATTACAGCATTAATAGCGTCTTTTACGGCGTTATTTACCACCCGTGCTTCCAATTTATTATGCTCTTGAACTAACTGATTCTTGAGAA
>JAITBT010000052.1 GCA_031283445.1 Holosporaceae bacterium
TGCCGTGCATATTGTTCAATATATTTCTGTTGTTCAGGTGAACATTGCTTAAAATTATCAGTCTCTTTTATCGCATTTATAGTATTCTCATTATCAATAGCAATCTGATACAGAAGTAACTCCTCCCACTTAACTTTATTAAATTTAATCTCAGCAGGAATATCAGCTAAATCGCAAATGAATGCCTCTTGCACAAGAGGATTACGAATATTACGCGACGACGTCCCCTCCTCACACATCTCCGGTGACATGAAATAAGCTACGAAGATCTTATTGAAGGGAACTTTCATCTCATGTATCTCATATATTTCATTTTCATGGCCATCCGGATCCGGAATACAATCAATAAACCTAATAGGTGTCGGTTCCAATATATTGTATTTGATTGTAACGGTATCACCGGCTTTTGTCTGCTTATAATCAGGATATCTTTCATTCAAAGACTCAGTAGTTAGTCCATGGTAAACAGTACATGTCTGATTTTCATTACGCCCCTGAAAATTAACCTTATTTAAAGTAATAGCGGTAAATGCCTTATACATGGCAACAGTTTTAGCATATACTTCCGGATTTGTGCTTGCTTCTTTTAATTCTTGATTATATGCTTCACTATATTTCTTCATTGCATCTTCTATCGTTTGTGCGTTATCCGCTGATAGGTAACGCTCTTCATTTGGATCTTGACGTTGTTGCGACATGAAATATCGCATTGCAACAGATTTTTGGCGATCAACACCGAATTGTTGATCGTGCAAATAGCTATTCATAATTTCATAATTTCCTCCGTTTTCTTCCATAATCTTTTTCAAATGCTTAGTAACCGCAGCTCTCATCTTTCTATATCTCGACTGACCGGGCGCTATCCTAGAGAAACTAGAGTAAGCTTCATTTATGTTAATTTCATTCGGCATTTTTTCCTCTATATCATTCCTATAGAGGATCGCCATTGCCTCACATACACTAGAAGCAAACTCTGCTTTATCTCCTCCTTCAATCATTTGCCGTGCATATTGTTCAATATATTTCTGTTGTTCAGGTGAACATTGTTTAAAATTATTAGTCTCCTTTATTGCATTTATAGTACTATCTGGCGTTATATTCTTTTTAAGCCATGCCTCTGCATCTTTTTCTTTTTCATATGTTTTTATAACTTTAACATCGACATTTGGATTCTCTTTAAAATAAGCCATTGCTTTTTTGTGCGTTTCAAACGTTTTTGCATCACTTAACTGTATGTTTCTATTTGGCATAGAAAAACTCTCTGTAATTTCTATATTCTTATCAATTTTTTTTATTTCAACAACTCCATTGGTAATCCCATTGCGAATCTGAAATTTGCCACCTTGCTGTATACTCTCAGACACATTTATATTCGGAATACTACTTGATTTACTAAAATCAAAATTGTTATTAATAATCATACCAAATAATATGTAAAATATTTAACAAATTGCAAGTTTCTAGTGAAAAATATTAAACTAATACCAGTTTCTTAAAATCGATGCGTTCTCACGCAAAATAAAGTGGGCCGGAATTTCTCAAAGAAAACCGGCCCAAAATACTGGCAACAACCTATTCTCGCACCACATCGTGGCGGCACTACCATCGGCGATTGAGAGCTTAACACTTTCAGAAAGCTTAGGAAAACTATACTATTGATCTAATAAATCAAATCCGTTTACTACTCCTTCTCGTCTTCGCAAAAATTCTTCTGCGGACTGACGTGTATGTTCATGACCGTTTAAATCTCGATCTCGCCATACTTCACCTTTAGGCCGATTAAGCTCTTTCCAACCTAATAATTGGCCATTCTTGACAACCGGTATTTCATATATACCTTTTTCTTTGTTATAACTAATTAATGCCCAATTCTCTATATCAAAAAACTCTCTATAAGCTTTTTGCGCATTAATTCTATTATCCTTACTCATCTCACCAAAGTTAACTATACTATCGCTTTGTTGAGATCCATCATCATATGTAGAAACATTAATATCCATTTTTTTTCTTTTTTGAAAATTTATTTCCTCTTCCTATTTTTCACCCCCCAAATCTGCTATCATTGCGGCAGCAAATAGTATTGTGTTAGCATTATTTCCTTGATCTATAACACTCTGATCTCGACTAACACGTACTTGCTCGTATATAGGATGGGCCAGTGCCTCTTTGACTTCTAAATTTCTTTTAGTATGGATTTGTACTTCAGTAACAATCATGCCTTCAGGAGTCTGATATCCAATATTAAAATGAAGCCCAACATAGCCTTTTTTTTGATCGCCAAATTTATTTTCAATTTCTACTTTCCACTCTTTCTCTCGTGCTATCTCGCCTAATCGGACTACAGCCTCTTGCATACTTGTATAATTTCAACAACGATCGTACCACGCAACATATCTCCCATTTCTGCGACATATGACTCAATCTCTGAGTCTTGGTTAACAATCTCGGCTCTATCTTCTATACGAGCTTCTACTTTACGTTGAGCACTCCCTTCTCCTTTTACGGCCCATTGATAACCATCTTCTTCGGTTCCAGCTGAAAAACACCCGGTTGAACCTGCTATGGTCTTCATATCATCAATGAAAGAACTTTTGACTGCTTCTGCCACTTGATGAAGTGCTAACACTCTGGCATATTCCGCATCTTTCGCATAATTTATTTTAGATGGCGTCTCTCGAGAAAGGTCCGATAGGTCCGATTTGACCGGTAACGAATTTGGAGCCGAAAAACTATATAAAATCTTTTCTTTATGTAACGTCTCAGGGTGTGGGTCATCAGCTGACGGTAGCCTGTCAGGATTATATGTCTCCACGTACTCCTGACGAATATCATTCCTTAATTTTTCACCATCAGCCACCTTTGGAATCGTCGCCAATGCCACTTTCAATTTTTGAGCTATCTCTGCTTTTGCTTGACAATGTATTCTTTCAACCACATCCATCGCATGCGAAAAAGGACACGGAGTATTTCCTATTTGACCGTCCCACTCAATATTAGTAGATAGAGATGATGCGTTATTCTTCAAATCATCTATGGCTTGCTGTTGTGGAGATTGCGGAATCTCTGGGTACTGCTCCTCCCCCCCCGACAAACCTACTGCTACTGCTCTTTATAAAGTCGATATTACTCACGATGGTATTAACTATAAATATTGTCCTGAATTGTCAACAAATTATTTTTTTCTCTCACGAAACAAAAAGCGGCCCGAATTTTCATGATGAAAATTCGGGCCCCAAATACTGGCAACGACCTACTCTCGCACTAAAGAGTACTATTCTGAAATTCCAGCTATTTCTTTTCTAAGGGCGGAATAACAGTTCCTATTTCCAGCTTCAGTGATTCACCGGTAAATACTTTTTTTCCTATATCTACCAACCGAGGGTCGTCCGTACATCCTTCGCATTCGCCAAATTCTGGGATATTGCAGGAAATTAAATCTTCCCAGTCTGTATTTTGAATGTCTGGCGTTCCTAGAAAAACATATCCTTTTTCCAGAATATACGGTTTCGGCTCTTCAATTGCTGCTGGCCTTTCCCCAATCTTTAATACAACTTCTCCCCGTTCTCCGATCCATACAATCTCCACGGGATATTCTTTTACATTTACACTATTTATATTTTCTATTACATTACTCATTTTTATTACCTTTCTTTATTCATTGGTTAATTAAAAATCTTCTACTTAATTTTTTACTGCATTAATCCTTCGCTTCACGATTATTCCTTATCATCAGAAAGCAACTAGATGGGAAGAGGTTTTAAGTTCGGTATTTTTCCACTACTTCATCGTCTTCATCATCAGAAGGCAACTGGTTGCTGAATTTCATTACTTTTTTCATCTGTTTCCTCTCTGTTTCGTCGTCTTCGTCGTCAGAAGACGACTGGATGGGGGGAGGAGGGATTACCCTCACATTTGTTTCTGTTTCATCGTCAGAAAACGATTCATCGGATTGCATATTGAAGTATCGCCATCCATCTCTTTTTATAACTTTCGCCTCAAGACCATTCAGGTCGCACACCAATTCCCGTTGATACCAAAAAGCATAGGACTGTTCCTCCCCCGTTTCATCATTATTGAACAAAGAAAGAAAGTAGGGTACTAAAACACGAGCAAAGGGAACTTCATATTCATGTATATCCGTCCCTTCCCTATTAAAAATTTCACGAGGTTCAATAAGAGATGTGGATTTCCCTATATTCTGTCTCATTACAATTGTACATGATTTTTTTATCTTCGCTTCATAGTCTTTGTCTGCTTGGTATAATAAAGCATCTCGCATTATGCTGCGATATACTGTACAGGTACGTTTATCTTTGCCTTTTCCAGGAAACTCAATTCTATCCAAAGCAATCGCTGTAAACGCTCGATGTATTGTAGCTGTTTTTATGTATTGCTCTCGCTTTTCTTCGGACGTTTCACCATCGCAATATTTTTCAATCTCTTTAGTAAATTTTTCTTCCAGTTCTTTTAAACTATATTCTTTGGAAGCGCCTTCTAAATAAACATTGTATGTAGCTTCGTACTTTCCTATTGGCTGAGTCAACGCTGGTGGTTTTTCTGGCTCCCTTGGAGGCTCTGGAGGTTTCGATGGCGGTTCCTGGAAAGACTGGGGATCAGCATCATATTTTTTCCGCTGTTGATAATACTCATCCCACTGTTGCTGCTCCTTCGCCTTATATTCCGTCAACTGTTGATCATACTCCACCAAATCATTCATGTATTGCCTATATATCTCTTTTTCGTTCACATACCAATCAGCTTTATTACGGCCAACAAAATAATAATTATCATTTTTGAGATCCTGACGTTGCATTAGAAAAAAATGGCGCATGCTTTGGCTAGCTCGCGTTTCACTTGATTGCATTTGTTTCCAAAAATAATGGTTCATAAGCTTATACTTTCCCCCATGACCTTCCATAATCTTCTTGAATTCTGTAATGGCCTTACTTACAGCTTCCTCTGTTTTTTTTAATTCCTTTTCCTGTTCTGGAAACTTCTCGCCATAACCTTTGCGATTATACATATAACCTTTATCAGAGATGTGTTCATAAATATTGATATCTTCAGGCAACATTTGATCGATCCCTTTTTGATAAAGCAATATCATGTCTGTACATACGGCTACGGTAAAATCCAGTTTATTTCCTTCCTCAATCATTTGTCGTGCGTACGCCATAATATATGTTTTCTGTGCACAATTATTAAAATTTTTATCTTCTGTTAATGTTTTTATTACTTCGCATATCATTTCTACTTTTAGTAGCTCTTTTTTTTCTTGTGGAGATAGCGCATTTTCTAGCGCTGCCATCGCATCTTCTTCGTTAGCAAACTCTTCTTCGTTAGCAAACTCTTTAAGGTCGGTTTCTTTTCCACCTTGAGAATCTTGTACCGTTTCTTTTCGACTATTAAACTCTTCTTCAGTACTCTTTTGCGGGGCCCTTTCTGTTACGGGAGTTTCTTTCTTTAAAGTTGTTGTTATTTTTATTTTCCCATCTTGTTGGCTTATTTCGACATACCCTTTCTCGGTCTCGAATTTCCCTCCTTGTTTTATCGCTTGCTTCAACCCTGTCTCTACTAATCTATCCCAACTATTTATGTTTTTTATATCCATAATTAACCTTTTCTTAGGTGAATATACGAAATATTTAATAAATTACAAGCTCTTTTTTAAAAAAAATATTAAATTAATGTCAGTTTTTTTAAAATCGATGCGTTTTTATTAAAAAAAAAAGCGGGCCGGAATTTCTCAAAGAAAACCGGCCCAAAATACTGGCAACAACCTACTCTCGCACCACATCGTGGTGGCACTACCATCGGCGATTGAGGGCTTAACGATCGTGTTCGGAATGGAAACGTGTGTTTCCCCTCACCCATGATCACCAGAGTACCTTCTGCGCAAAACACTCCCTCAATACGTCGCCAAAACTAATAAATAAACTAACTTCTTTACTTCCTCAGAAGTAACCCGTTAGGCGCAGCATTAAAAATTATCCTCATCCAATTTCAGACCCTTTAAAAGGTAATCTAAAACTGAATTGAATTGAATTCAATGTATTATAGAATTATCGAAAAACGCCCATAAAACGATTGAAAAGTCTTCGAGTCATTAGTATCGGTTAGCTGAACGCATTACTGCGCTTACACATCCGACCTATCAACCTGGTGGTCTACCAGGACTCTCACGAAGTTGCCTTCAAGGAAATCTTATCTTGGGAATGGCTTGGCGCTTAGATGCTTTCAGCGCTTATCCAGTCCGAACTTAGCTACCCGGCGCTACTGCTGACACAATAACCGGAACACCAGCGGTTC
>JAITBT010000037.1 GCA_031283445.1 Holosporaceae bacterium
AAGAAAGGAAGAGGCGTTGGCCTGGATATTCGCGCCACAACCAATGATGGTACGAAGCTGTGCATCGAAATTCAATGCAAGGATGACGGAAGCGTTGTTAATCGATCGATATTCTGCCAAGAGAAACTTCACAACCGAGAATTGTCAACAGGGGAAGAATTCGACGAGTTGCCGAATACCATATCCATATGGTTGACAAATTACGACGAAACGAAGCGCAAGTATCACACTCATGAGGCGATGGATATGTTCAAAAAGACTCCACTTGACGCTCCGGAAATAGCCTCCGATAAGTCGAGAATCTTCGTAGTTGAGCTCCCCAAAGTGGATATAAAACAGGCGAACATTTGAGATTGCGCGCAGTGCGCTTTCGATGAATTTGCACTAGATCAGATATCCAAGTTAACAGATCTTTCCGCATCTGATATAGATGCGTTGAGGTCTCGTTAATGAGCGTCATCTCACAAACACGGCTTCCTGTTCTTTCCAGAGCATTTGGGATCTTCTGTTTGTTATGTCGTGAATGGAAATCTGTCCTGGACAATAGCCGTTCATGATTAATTTCTGAATGAATATTTCTTGGTTCATGTCTGCTCCTTTTCCACTTTTTAGGCAGCTAACTCCACAAGGAATCCGTCAAAGCCCTCAAGATTGAGATTTATTTTGATACCGTCGTCCATGATTTCAATGTTTTTTATCAGCATTTTCAGGACCTTGCGTTTTTCTTCAGTGTGCAGATATTCCCAGGATTCGTTCAGATTTCTTATGGCCCGCAGGAAGTCGGTTTTATCTACGTCGTTTTGCTTTTCGGCAAGCTTATTGACTTTCATTATGATTTCTGGTGATTTCAGAATGCCCAGAATCTCCTTGACAACGATGCGCTCCATGAGCTAGCCGAAACATTTTTGTAAATCGCTTTGCTGGTCTAGAAGGATTGCTTCCATGGATGAATTTGTAGTACGATAAACTAGTTGTTATGGTTTTTGTAATGGTCGAAAAATAGGTGAGACGATGCTTTAAAGATGATGAAAAGCGATGGTCGTGAGCTTCTGTCGATTGTTGTCACTGCCTTCTGGATTTTTTCTTCATCTTAAAATTAGCAACACTTCCTTGGTGGTTTTGGATGGTGTTATGAATTTTCATGGTATAATGAAATGTATTGCTAGTGTGTGTTGCGCTACCGTAATGATGGTGTGCGAAGTAAGCTACGGGATGATAGCTAAAGAGGCACAAGAGATAGATAAGTTATTAGAAGTTGTGTGTCCGCTACCATCAAACAATGAGACAACTTGTTTGATGTCGTTTTTTGAGGGAAAAAATATAAAGCTTTCGGCTTGTTGCGAAACAGCTAATAGAGTACGGCAAACAAGCTTTTCGTTTGAATACTTGAACAGTAATGCTCAAAGAATATCTTCCTTAGTTTCTGCGGAATATTTATACGGATGTCTAGATCAGTTATTCAGCCATATTGATGAAATCGAGGTACCTGATTGTCCAGAATTGTGGTTGTTAGAAAGAGAGCCGACGTTAGATGAGATAAATTTTCAAAAAGTAAATCGCAATTTATTTGGTGAGGTTGATGAACTTATCAAAAATGGATTTTGCAAGCTGTATAAAGATCAGGAGCTGGCTTTCCCAGTCATAGAATGGGCCGCGAATGTATTACCGTGTATGCAAATTGAACTTATAGATACCTTTGAGGGAGAAAATCTTGCCGCAAAGATCAAAGATTGCGTAACGAAAAACTATGCACAACCACAGCTTGAGCAGTATCTACAGGACGGCTGGAGGGTATTGCAGCAACGTGTACATGAAATAGAACACACTGCAACAGAACTAAGGACAGTCCAGATAGATCAATTGTTTGATCGTATGCGTTGCAGTATGTGTTTCCCGGCGCGTGTGTCCGCGTTGTATACCTCTTTTGATTAGTCGGCTTCTTCACATGTATAGAAACTGGTCTCGTTATTGCAATAAATGTACTGTAGAATTTTTTCAATAGTATGCTTTCTTATCTCTAGAGCTGTAGGCAATTGATTTCGCGGTATCGATTCGAGATTGTACTGTTTTTGTATATAAGCCAAATAAAAATTGTAGAATTTTTCCCAGAAAGTATTCTGTGCTTCTTTGGTAATTTCTCCTGTAATTCCATTCCCATCATTTTTATATTGCTCAAATATTTTTGATAAATTTGCTGAATCCAATAGATCAGCTTTTCCATGAAAAGCAGGTCGAACATCAACAACAGTATCCTCTACCACAGATTTAATAAGCGGGTAACAGCCGTTAGCATTTAAGCTTTCAAAAATCTTGCTGGCATCACACTTACCTTCTTTTGCACATTTGACTCTTCCATATATAATCGGCCAAGCAGAAGAAAAATATTCTATCAAGGCCTTTAATAAAACGTCTTTTGGCATTTTTCGAAGTATTATGTCAATGCTCAGTTTTTCTCCTTTTAGTTCCATTGTTTCAATGCTAGCAAAAGCTGGTATAATGTTTTCTAGCCACTCAATAATGGGCATATCATAATCTATTTTTTTGTTCTTCAAAAAAGTGCTGATTTTTTCATCTATTTTGTGGAAAAAGCGCTTATTAAATTTATATAGCTTTGCTTCATCACTATCTGGGGCTAATATTTTTCCAAAGTCGGTAACTTTAGTGGTGTCCTTTTCGGCGGCTTTCCATACGCATTTCGCCGTTTTCTCTATATTTTTTATGCACAATTTTAAAAGTTCGTTTCTGTAAAAATATAGATATGCATGTACTTTGACATTTCTAATGGCATTTTCATTATTCGGAAATGACTCTAACAATGAAATCACTTCGCTTAATTGTTTTTCAAAGTCAGAAAACTGCATTGCAAATAATTTTCTATCCGAAAAAAACACATCACATACTGAAGATACCGACAGAACTATCATCAATACTTTGGAGAAATCACGAATTATTTTTTTCATTTAAAAGGCTCCATATCTAATACGGAAGCATACTAATATAATAACCATAAAAAAAACTTAATTTTTTAAAAAATTATTCAAAAAACACCCGCACCTACAGGGTCATTTAATTCTCCAGAATAAATTTAATTGATCTCGTGGATCTTCTATTTTTAGGAACGCTTCTTTTAAAGTAATACTAGATCTCATCTCTGATTTGCCATTGCCGACTGGGCAGCGACTGGTACAGTATGCACTCCGCAAGTTGTTGCGGATAATCCAAAATGGGACCTGGTATAACATGTGGTTTTCCCTCCCATCCACATGGCGCGTGGGACAAACTCCTACATTTATCATAGTAGCAAAAATGTCTTAAAAATTCGTTAAATTATAAAAAAAATCGCCGTTAACGAAAACTTTACATTTTCCTGCTATTATTGTAGCTGGTGGAAAAGGTGCCGGCGCACAATTCGGAGATGAGGAGGAAAAAGAGGAAGAAAATTATAAATATAACCCCAGTCCGTGTAACACGCGG
>JAITBT010000018.1 GCA_031283445.1 Holosporaceae bacterium
ATTTAAAATCGTCGCTGATACGTACAGAAACAGACAAAAACGTTTCGGATTGTGATTCAATCTAATCGCTGCAATTTGTAACAAGAAAAATTCTTTATGCTAGTTTCGAAAGAGGTCTAATATGTGCTGGTACTCCAGCCACTATATACAGGAAATTTTTTTACGCCGCAGAAATGAATCGTTTAATCGAAGCAGGATATGTGTATGAACCAGGAGATTTTCTCTTAAAGCCTGTTATTTCAAGTAATCCATTTACTTCATTATTCGCAAGTAATTTGTTATTGCGATTGTTTATATGTGCAGATTTGAATATCTCTGGAAACTCAGATAAAGATACTATCTTCCCACTCAATAATTGTTCATTATCCATTATACAATCAAACACATTTGCTTTTTCTGCATCTGAATTTAAAGCTGAACCAAAATTAGGTGCTTTATTTCCATGTAACAAGTTAATAATTCACGCGGATGCCAAATTTGGTCCATTCGTTGGTTTTATGAGTGGAACAAGCATGTTTGCTTATAAACCGATAGCTAGTAGAGTTAAATGCGATGGGGAGAATATTACTGAATTAGATACAAATCCACAACAGTATCCGTTAATTTCCTCTTTTAATACACGTACTCATACAGGAATATGGGGCTGTTCTTTTGGTTCGATGTGTTGTATAATAAACAAGTGGGATTTGCCTAATAATGATACTGTAGAGCTGTTTAACTATGGCAGCTCTGCGGAAAAGAAAAAAGGGAAAGAAAAGAAGTGTACAATTTTATAATACTGGAGTGGAATTGAAATGCAAAAAGTTTTGTTTATGCAGCTGTTATTGTGCAGTTTTGTGTATGCAGGTGTTGATTTTGGGTTATCAGTAGAAAATCTTTCCAACCAAATAGCCCGTATTGAGCCAGTAAGATCATCGTATTCAAAGGTAAGGATGAATGGATCTGTTCTTGATAGGCCTGTTTTATTGAAGTCAAACGATAAAGTCGATTTAGACGTTGAGTCATTAACTCCGAGTGAGACAGTACATGAATTAGACGCTTTGCAAATCGTTTCTGGGACTAAAAAAGCATTTATAACTATACATCCATCCTTACTAGATGAGCCGTTGATCAGTGTAGAACAGGATGAATTGAATGTTCGTCAGGATTATTTTCAATATGGTGTGGGACGAGTTATAACGATACCAAAGAGTAAAACTGAGCCAACTTTAATTAGTCGATTGTTTTCTGTAATTCATGGGCTTTTTGCTTAATGATCTTCACGAAGTCCAGCGTTTTCTCTACTTTCAGGACGCGGTTTTGTCTTCTGTATGGAGAGTTTTTGGATTTTCTTAAACAATTTTGAAGCAAGCCCAGAGCCTACTTCAAAAGCTTAGCCTGCTCTTCCGAAAATAACATATAACCTGAGTTTGTGTATGAGACCGGCTCAAGCTTTTTGATTCTGAGGTAATATCTCACAGTAGATACAGGAACACCACAGTATTTTGCAAACTCGCCAATTGTCATAAGAGGGGCATCGCTTTCCGCTTTCTGTTTTCCGAACATTTTGACATACATGTCCAAAGATTTTTTGAGCACACGAAGCATGTATCCGTGATATCCAAGCAAATTGCCTTTCGTATTTCTTGAATTAATGCTGGAAATATAACGTTTTCTTTCAATTGGAGCTATCACCATTGGCAAATATCCTGCCCGCATTAAAATGAGGTTCATCAAAAGACGTGCCGTTCGTCCGTTACCGTCAACAAAAGGATGGATTTCGACCAATTTATAATGGGCTTCAAATGCCTTGAGCACGCTATCAGATTTTTTATCCAGTTTCTCGGCGAAACCTCTCATTAAATCAGGAACCTTCAACGGGTTCGGAAGAACAACGTCCGCTCCCGCAATCCTCACTCTAACATTGCGATATCGGCCTCTGTTGTGGTCGTCAATTCCGTTCAAAATTATCGAATGAATTTTCAGAATCACATCTTCGTAGTTTATTTTCTTTTGACTTATCAGTGAAACGATGTAATCAAAAGCCTCCGCGTGATTTTTAGCTTCCAGATAATCTTTGATCGGTTTTGAACCGGAAGTGAGTCCTTCTTCCACAGTTAATGCAGTTTCTTCTCGAGTTAAAGTATTCCCCTCAATATGGTTGGACGTATAGGTCAGCTCTACTCTCAGCCACTTTATTATGGCTTCGAAGGATTCCGGAGAAATTTGAAGCCGTAGCTCTTGAATTTGTTTAAATATATTGTGCATAGTTTATAGTCACCCTTTTTCATAACCATACATCACAAATTTGGAAATACCAACATGCGAATCATAGATTTTGAACATAATTGACAATAGTCAAAACCACAGGTCACAGCTTCGTCTCCTGGACATTTCTAGGCGTATGTCCGCATTAGTTAACAAAAAAATGCGAAGCGCTGGAAATGAAGCGTCCGATTTTTAGTAGCGGCGGAGAGATTTTTCGCTGGAGAGGACGTGCGCTCCACCAGCATTTGGCAAGATTGGAGAGAAAGTGTATTTGTTCTATATAAGCAATTGCGCACAAGATACGCTATATTAGA
>JAITBT010000038.1 GCA_031283445.1 Holosporaceae bacterium
GGTTCCTGTCGCAAGACCGGAACGAAACCGTCCCCGGCGAAGCAGGAAGCCAACAGTAAACCAGCGCATGACTAGAAATGTTCTGGCTTGGACAGGTTTGTGTAGGTTTGGCAGAACGGAGAATCAGCCTACACTGGCGCGCGGCGTCCCAAAAACACAACCTATAGCCTCTATTGGAGACTGCTGCGCAATGCTTATCCAGAATCTTTCCTCAGAAAGACCTCAGCAGGTGATGGGAGGTGCTGTGTCTGAAGGTGCATAGAAGAACAATTGACGTTTATGTTGTCCATTAGTTTTATATGTTTTCTAATTTATCTTTACAATCACAGGTTGCATTTGTAATAATTCTAACAACGTAAATTATTGGTGAATATCATGAGCATTCTCTGGAACGACGATTGTTTTGAAAAAATTGGAAACATTGAATTTTCTCACAAAGAGTTGTGCGTAGTAGCTTTGCTGATTAATGGGAAATCCTACAAAAGTATTGCGAATACATTTAATATATCCGAGAAAACCGTGGAATATCATGTCAGAAGCATCATGCAGAAAACAAAAAGCGCCTCCAAGCGAGACATTCGGGATTTTGCTGTTGCTTCCGGTTCTGTAACTCTGTTAAACGACTACTTCTGGCAGATTACGGGACAATTGCCGCTGATTTCGGGAAAATCCAATTTTTGGCGCAGATGTTCAATCTTAGGAATCGGTATTCTACTGATGCTATTGACCATCGTCGGTCTTTGGCAAATGCATACGACGACCAAAATCAGCAATATATTTATTCAAAATGAAAATTATCTTGAAAGACAAAACGTTATCGATCAAGTGAAAAAAATTCTGGCAGCGCAGGATGAAATTAAGATAGCGGTGATCATAGGCGTGGGCGGCAGTGGCAAAACCAGCATAGCTAGAAGATTCTTACAGATATCGAATCCCAAAATTTCCTGGGAAATTAACGCCGAAACAGATTCTGGAATTTTTGTTTCTTTTGGTGAATTAGCGGAGGCTCTGGCAAAGACAAAAGATCAAAAAAACGATGTTACCATCATTAAAGGAATCAGCGATTCTCAAGAAAGACGGCGGCGCTTAGTGCATTTTGTGGCATCTGCGCTACGGGACAGTCCAGATTGGTTTCTATTATTCGATAATGTTGACAATTTTTCCACCATAGCAGAATACTTTCCGCAAAATGCGAATATTTGGGGAAAAGGAATGGTCATCATAACAACGAGAAATAGGAATATTTATGATTCATCCCGCATTAGACATGGTACAGCCGTAGATATGAAACCTCTGTCGCCGGAAGAGCAATACGCACTGTTCTGCAAAATCATCTACAGAGATCGTACGACACAGATTTCAGAGCAAAAAATGAAGGAAGTAATGACATTTCTCGCGAAAATTCCGCCAATGCCTCTGGATCTTTCGGCTGCAGCTTACTACTTAAAAAATACCAATTCTTCTTTGGAAGATTATCTGAAGATTACGGAAAAAAACACTGGGGATTTTGAAAAGATTCATGGGAAGTTACTGGAGGAAAGTATTAACTATAGCAAGACTAGATACGGAATAATTACATCAACGTTTGCGGAGATTATCCAACAAAACCAAAAATTTCAAAAGCTTTTGTTATGCATCTGTATGTTAGATTCCCAGTGTATTCCCAAAAAGTTGCTGCAGAACATTTGCGATTCTGTTTTGGTAGATAATTTTATCTATAATTTGAGAAAGCATTCACTGATTACTTACGATGATGACAAAATTTCCATTCACAGATCAACTCAAAATATTGGACTGAATTATTTTATGGATTTGATTAATCTAAATGAAAAAAAATCTCTTGTTCAAAAATTTATTTCTTCAATGACACCTTATGAATATTTGGATGCAAATTACAATGATCTAGAAAAATTCATTCCGCATTTGAAATCGCTTTTAAACAAAATCGATATGCTGTTTATCGGAGATCTATCCGTTGACGGTTGGAAAATTGATTTAATGATTACAGTGGCGAATGTTTATAGATACAAAGCGTATCGAATCACGGATGCTCTGAATTATTTTCAAAAAGTTTTAGAACTTAACAATACATGTAACTATTTGAGCTCAGAAGCGATTGCGTTGGTTAACCTTAAAATCGGAGAAATTCACACTCTGATGAGCGCTAATGATCAAGCCATGTTATATCTAAAAAGAAGTCTTGATCTTTTACCATTTGACAGTCTGATGGATTTAGCTATGAATTATCGTCTAATGGGAATAATTCACATGAGGAAGGATCATTTTGATGAAGCTAATAATTATTTTAAAAAAGCTATTGCTGAATTGGAGAAGGAAAAAGTTGATAGCATTTCTCTAATGGAAATGAAATCCAATATTTACGCTGATATGGCTTTCAATTATTTTATGGACGGAATTAATAGAAACAACGCTCCAAAAGCTGCCGAAATAATGAAAAAAGCGATAGAAATAATTGCTCCTATTGTAGCTAATCCAGCCGTGAACATGAGAGTTACGGGAAGATGGGCTGTTCATATGAGTCGGTTAGCCGGAATTTATAATGCTCTGGGAAAATATGATCTTGCATTAAAAACAGCCCAGGAGGCAGAAGAGGTCATTAAGAAATTACCGTTAGATAGCGACCTTTTGTACGCTCAGGGAATAATTGCTAGAGAAAGAGGGCTGTCACATCTCAGGCTTAACAAAATAAAAGAAGCTTACGACTATTTTCAGGAGGCCAAAAGAATTTTCTCGCAGGCTCACATTGGAGCCTACTTATTTCGATTAAAAATGCATGAGGCAGAAGCGCTGATCCGTCTCGAACGCTGGAGCGAGGCTCTGGAGATTTGTGAGGAAACATTCGCCCTGAAAGATCGCGAGCGCAACAATTACTGCGATCTGTTTTTCAATACCTGCTATTACCATGCAGGACTGATAAAATATCATCAGAACGATAAAAACGCAGCTCTGAAATATTTCGAAAAATTTTTCGATGGCATGCGGGAATTGTGCGGGAAAATTGTTCTTCCCGAAGAGTATCGACATTTGATTTAGCAGGACGCGTTTGAAAAAAAACCATTCGATATCAAAAAGTGCTTTGAAAATAGTTTAAAAATTTTTGAGGTAATCTATTGGAAAGACTACGAATTTACAAAATACTATGTCGAAGAAAATCTAAAAAAATTATGATATTTTAAGAAATT
>JAITBT010000071.1 GCA_031283445.1 Holosporaceae bacterium
ATTATTTAAGTAAAAACGGAGAAACAAATGAAAAAAGCAATGGCACTATCAGTTGCCCTACTATTAGCTTGTATAACGGCAAAAGCCTCGGCCAAGTTCTCTTTTTTGGAGAATCGAGGGCTGCAATATTTGCAAAAAAATCACAGCCACATCGCTGACATTATAAATGAAAATAAGGATACGATGCCAATATATCTTGAAAAAGAAGTAAAACATCTGCTGTTACATGTCAAAAATCATGCAATTTTGAAACAATTGGAGCGTTTGATCAATACTACTCGTCCTGCATATGTGAATGCATTGAAAAAAGTATTTAATATTGACGTCTACACAACTGCCGGCACTATACGTGGTTTTGATCTTCTGGAGCCTAATGCGATTGCAGCAATTGA
Source organism: Holosporaceae bacterium (assembly GCA_031283445.1). Classification (GTDB taxonomy): domain Bacteria; phylum Pseudomonadota; class Alphaproteobacteria; order UBA3830; family UBA3830; genus JAIRMQ01. The sequence goes on from JAITBT010000071.1 coordinate 393, forward strand.
CAAAAGCAATCCAGAGATAGTCATAATGCTGAATGAACGTCCCAATGATCTTGGTCAACGTTTGGAAGATAACCTGAGAAACTTGATACACAAAAAAAAGATCAAAGCAATTTTAGCATTATTGGAAGAGATTTTCAAAAACAAACAAGCACCTGCGGCAGCACAATATTCGGAAGATGAAGACTCCGAGGAAGAGATGATATTTCTCACAGAAAGCGAAAATCTTGGACAGATGCAGTATACGGAAGAAGAAAAAGAAGATGACGAGCGGGATAACTTTCTGAGAGTATATTTAAATCAACAAGCAAAACAAATATTGCAGCAAGGGCAAGAAGCAGAAGAATTAAGCAAGATGCAGAACGCGGAGAATCACCAGAAAAAGATTGAAGGTCAGCAAGAACTTCGACGTCAGCAAGAGCAGCAAGAGCTTCAACATCAGCAAGAGCTTTCGCATACGAGATTAGTAATAAGAGGAGCGTCTCTAAAAAATTATAAAATTGGCCTCCGAGAGTTTGAAGATCTGTGTAGTTTTATTGGGGATTATTCGCCTGATGAATTCCATAATGAATTTCCGCGACTTTCGCAATCTAATGCAGATGATCTCCGAACGCAATTTAAGCAGATTCATATGAAAGAATTACAATGGCTAATAAACAGCTGCTCCCGTAGCAAAGATGCCGCGAATAGGTTAATAGCCATTGAAATAGCTGAAGCATTAATAGTATTAGGACAATTAAAGCTTGAGCAGCTAAATATATCAAAAGATTATATAGCCGAGAAGTATGAAAAAAACATAGGAAATACGCTACATCAGATCTTGTCTTATGTCAAGCATTTTCTTCAATGTGGAAAAGTTGAAAAGCTGAAAAAATTTGTAACAAGATTGCATCGAAATGCAGGATTGCCAACTGTGCCGCCGATCCCTAGTATTATGTACGTAACCAATTAGAGAGCGTTGCTCCAATAGCAAAATATACAACACACGAGGATCCGAATAGCGGATCCTCCATAAAAGAGATTATGAAGCTATCGTGTGGATTGATCGTTGGAATTCATCTGTTTTTCCCATAAAATCATAAAATATTTCCCTGATCTTGAGCATTATTCGATAGGCTTTTTGTTTTAAAAAGTCATGAGCAAAGCAAGCATGCTCTTCCAGCGACGCATGTAATTCTTGGTGATTTCGATCCGACATCGGTGAAATATTCCACCAATAATTTATGCCGCCCGCATTAATGGGAATAATGTGATGCGCTTGAAAATCTATTACCGCTTTGGAATTGCTCTTGAATCTAATCCGCTGCGCTTCTGTTGGCCATTTTTGCGCATAGTGGATGCGCCATTCTTGCTTCAATTGGCGTTTTCGGGAGTTGAATTCAGCACGAATTTTTTGACGATGTGATAAATGCGGACAACGATTCTGGTTTTGTAAATAATAGCGAATCACATGGCGCTTCTGCAAATCGTCCAGGCAATATACGGACAAAGATTGTAGCTTCTGTAAATATAATTCAATGGATTTTTGATCATCTATGCCTCCGAAAAATATCAAAGAAATAGCCGCCAGAGCCACTAAAAAAACCGAATATTTCCTCTTGCTACTCAAAAGAAAAAGAAAGAGCTTAGGACAAATCTTTTTGTACATTTAAACTTCGGCCGAACCTATTCCATTCTAAGATGCATGCGAGCTGATTTTGTATCTCAGGGTTCGCAGAGATATTCCCAAAGATTCCGAAGCCCGCGTTCTATCGCCATTGAATTTTTTCAATGCATTCATAATGACTTCTTTTTCAATTTGCTCCAGAGTTTTCTGTTCGTAGCAATTATCGTTGACGTCACGATCAATAGTATCCAAAATTATATCTGGCACATAAATTACATCTTCTGGGGCGAGAAAAACGCTCCGTTGCACGACATTCTCCAGCTCTCGAATATTACCATTCCATTTTTCTGATTGCAAGAACTGTATCGCCTCCATAGAAAAACTTTTTTTACCGTCCGAATATTTTTTACAGAAAAAAATCGCCAGCGGCATTATGTCATCCACTCGTTCTGCAAGTTTTGGAATATTTATATTAATGATATTCAACCTATAGTACAAATCTTCCCGAAATTTTCCATTTGCTACCGCTTGTTTCATGTTTGTATTGCTGGTGGCTATGATGCGCACATCCAATTTTATGCTGGAATTGCTTCCCAACGGCGATAGCTCTTTTTCTTGAATTACTCTCAGTAATTTTGCCTGCAATTGCATTGACATTTCACTTATTTCATCCAGGAGAATGGTACCGAAATTTGCATCCTGAAATTTTCCGATTCTCTGCTGGAAAGCGCCCGTAAACGCTCCTTTTTCGTGGCCAAACAGCTCGGATTCCAATAGTGTATCCGGAATGGCGGCGCAATTTATGGACACAAATTTTTTACTGGTGCGATAACTTTTATTATGAATATAGCGAGCCAAGACTTCTTTTCCGGTTCCGGTTTCCCCGGTAATCAGCACTGTCGCACTGGTATTGGCGATTTTATCTGCCATTTGGAACACTTTTTGGGTAGATTTATCTACGACCACTGGCCACTGGGGATTGCTAACAATTTTTTCCAGAATATTATGCACATTATTTAGCAATAAAAATCCAATTATTGTTTCATTCGTAAATATTTTTCTATAATTTGCGTGAGAAACAACTGAAATTACATGATTTTGTATTTCTGGAGAAAATGTATTGGCCAAATTGCCATCGATTATAATAATATCGTCATCTTTTAGAACGATACTGTTATTTCGCTTAAAAAATCTCATTTCGCATCCGAAGTCATCGGAAGCTTTAATAATTTCAAACAAATGATCTTCTAATTTTTCACCAACAACAATTATACGCATCTAAACACCTCATGATAGAAAGCTAACATCTGTTAGTAAACAAGTGGTTAATATTTCAAAAAACTGCATCAAAAAATATATGCGTTACATGGCTATGGAACCTGAACAGTTTGGGGAGTTAGCGGCATTTCGTAGAGATCGCGTATGCCATAATCCGTGAATGTATAGCTTTTTATTAGCTGGAATCCTTTTTTTTTCAGTGTTCGGGAGGAAAACATATTGTACGGGTGACACGTTGCTAGCAAATGAGTTATGGAATATATTCTTTTTTCCACCATTATTTTAATAAAATTAATTATTAATTTTAGGTTTACTGAGGCCACGCCCTTGTGGGAAAATGTTTCTATTGTTATGTAGCCGATTTCCGGAGAGATTCCGAAAATTCTGAGTGGGCCAATTGAAATTTCTCCGGATGGCACTCCATTGTAAAGTGAAATAAAGGTCATGGAGTCAGGAGGGCCGCTGCATTTCCACATTCTAGATATGCGTTTTTGGAAATCCATATCGGTTTTGATTCCGGTTTTGTTTTTGCCATTGGCGTAGAATGCTATGTAAAAGGGATTAGGGGCGGAGAAGATAGTTCTCCAAAATTTTTGGCAGTGTTGTGTTTCCGTCATAGGCACCAGAGCGTATTCATTGGGTCCATTAAAAGTGGATAAAAGGCAGGACAGTACGGTGGGATTCATGGATAATTTTTCCGCCAACAAGCAAGTGTTTATTCGACGCATTTGCTGAAAAACAAGGCGCTCATCCACAAAAACAGTAGTAGATATAAAATCAAAAACGATTAGGATCAGAGATACGAGTAATTTTCTAAGCATGAGCCTTTGTTTTTCAAGTCAGCAGAAAACGCTATAAATCACCGTTTCGTGGATTTTTTTTCACAATCTACACGACACAGCGACTCAGAGAGACTATTGCATTTAATCTTTAGGTTGTTTTTTTAAAAATTTATTAGGATTTACCAATTTTTTATCTTTCATGACTCCGAAAAATAACTGAGGTTCAGAGACATCTCCGGTATTACCGACACTTCCGATTACATCTCCGGCATTTACGACTGCGCCTTCCTTAACGTTCACATCTTTGAGGTGAGTGTAGAAGGTTGTCAAGCCGCTTTCGTGCTGGATGACAACGACATTTCCGAAATCCTCATCGGATTTAGTTTCGGCGCGGATTACGGTACCGGCATCGGCGGCTTTTATTTTAGTGCCGACTGCTGCTTTTATATTTATGCCGTCATTGGAGACTCCATTATTTACATCTCCGAATTCCGAGATAATTTTTCCTTTTAGGGGCCATTGCAATTTACCATCGGACGATTTTTTAGGAGATGCATCGGACGATTTTTTAGGAGACGTATCGGACGATTTTTTAGGAGATGTATCGGACGATTTTTTAGGAGACGTATCGGACGATTTTTTAGGAGACGTATTGGCATTTTCTTGGATTATTTTTGGCTTAGATAGCTTTTGGGCTTGTTTTTTGGATTCCGGAGTTTCGGCATCGATCATTTTTTCGAATTCTGCAACAACTTTGTCATTTTTGGTATCCGGTACAGCGGGATTTTTTTCATCTTCTTCGTAGGAGCGAATATTATTATCCTCGTAGGAGCGAATACTCTTATCTTCGACGTCAACGACGGCGATAGTGCCGGCGGCGGCTTCAGGTGCAGTATCAACTGGAAGGCGCAGTATCTGTCCAGATTTTATTTTATAGGGAGCTTTTATGTTGTTTATTTGGGCCAAATTCATTGGGTCCACGTTATGTCGATAGGCTATTTCGAACAGTGTTTCTTTTCCGGACGCCACGTAGGTGGATTCTCCCGGCACAATCTGTTCATCGACGGGAACGTCGTCTATTTTCATCTCCAGCGGGGACAAGTCAGAACGTCCACAACCAGAGAGCAGCATAATACATATGGTGTGAGCAACGAACCTAAGCATTGGATGCGAATAGCTCCTCTAATTTATCATTTTTATTCTTGCCATTTGCGGTAAACAGTTCTTCTAATTTCTCGTTACAACCGCAGTATTCCTGTTTATTTTTCAGGGCGCTAATGGTTATGTATTTTCCTCCTGCGATGATTTTCACATCGGAGGTGGGAGCGGAATTTGTATCCGAGAAAACGGCGTGCAACCAGTAGTAGGCCTCGTCGGTGGGGTCGAGTCTTTTGTAGACATTCCATTTTACGTCGATATCTCCCTGACTGGCTATTTTTACGCCGGAGATATCTCCCACCTGTGCTTCCGGGAAATTAATATTCATGCACACGCGTTCCGGCCATTTGAACGAAAGAAGTTTTTTTATGATATTTGACAAAAAATGATCTGCCAATGGAAATTTTATGAGTTCGTGGGCCTTTTTACATTCCTGACTGATGGCAATGGATCTTATATCCTGTGATGCGGCTGCAAACGTTGCTCCGACGGTGCCGGACAATCCTATAAAATCTGCGATATTGGCTCCGTGATTGATGCCGGACAGTATCAGATCCGGTTCTTTATCTTTTAAAATCTCTCCAACTGCCAGGAAAATGCAGTCGGCCGGAGTACCGGAGACGGAAAATTTCCGCGGAGATAATTCTTTTATGCGCAATGCCGAATCGAAAGTCACGGCCAAACCTTTTCCGCTTTGTTCCACTTCTGGAGCGACGATCCAGACGTCGGGCGTAATCGAATTCGCGATACGTTCGAGGGCTTTAATGCCATGGGAATTTATGCCGTCATCGTTGGTTATCAGAATTCTCAAACCTGACAAAGATTGATTATTTTTCATCTCCATCCCTTTAAATTAAATATCAAAATACATGGCACTTCATAAATCTTCACTAATAAAACACCAGCGTAGTATAACATATTCTTATTAATTGTGTATAGCTTCATAACAGATGAAAATAAGAGAAAAAACGAAGAATATATTAATATATTAATATTGCGAATTACTTGCCATTTTTTTTCAAAAAAAACATTGACTTTTAGAAAATAATGAGGTATACTTATAGTGATTAGAAAGGAGTCAAAATGATGAAGAGTTTTTTCATAGCAACGTCAGGCATTATGTTATTAATTCAATGTTGTCAAGTAGAGTCCATGCATTATGGAGACAGTGTAACTTCCGAAAGCGTTTCGGCAGATAAGGTAAGTTATAATATACGTACTCCGGAAGAGTGCTTTATATCTTGGAATAGATATTTCGATCAAAATAAAGACATAATCGATGAGGAAGGAACATTTGCAGACAAAAAATATGTATCTGATACCATTAGGATTATCAAAGGAATTTCTATTCTAAAGAGTTGCCAAAAATGTCTAGCCAATAAAAACAACCCTGCATATTTAAAAGGAATAGAGGGTTTTCAAAAACCAATAAATTCACAATCTTCACTGCGAAGATTGGCGGTGCACTTGGTGTTTTTTGATCTTAGGGAGGTAAATGAAGAAATAGCCAAAAGATTGAAAGCCGATCAAACGATTAATCAGATTAAATCTATGGATAAACGCATTTCCAATACCCTACTGGAATTTGTGCGAATGGTTTCGCTCATATCACAGATTGATATTACTGATAGGAATAAGGGAGAATCTTATTTTAATTCTGATATATTAAAGGAAATAGAACCAGAAATGAAATTTGTTCTGGAGTATATAAATAATCCCACTCGAAAAGAAGAGATTAGAAATGAAATGGCCAAAAGAACTGCCGTAGGTGAGGACAAAGATAATATCGTGCGGGCGATTATCATTATGACAAACGCTCTGCTCTACTCAGATGTAAACAATGACAATGCAAATGGACTATATGCGGAATTCATAAAGGCATTTCCCGCCCTCCGAATAGGAGAATGGATTCTCAAGTACTGCTATCTCAATAAGTTCAAAATGGATATTGGAACACATGTCGCTGCGTTAGCGAGCATAAACGACAGGGCAAGATACAAATCTGATCTGTATTTCGAGCAATACCAAAAAGAAAGCAACGCTTTTGCTGACGCGGCAGCGAGTACATTGGAAACATTTGATTCTCAGCAGGCTATTCGGATTATAAAAAACGTCACCAGTATAGAAAACAAAAGAAAAATTTTAGACAATATAATCTTTGATGGGCAATCGGCTTCTACCCAAGAAGTGGTGGATAGAAAAGCATACATTAAAGATCTATTTAGCTTTATAGACTTGTGGCACTACTACGCAAAAGAAGATTGCTTACAAAACGTTGACAGATTGTTGAAACGCACAAAAATTAAATTAATTGATAAAGAAGTTCTGGAAAATATGCAAGAGTATATGTATCCGATGATTAACGATTACCTACAAAGCTCCAATCATCAAGTACAAATTGACGCTAACGTCGCTTTATCTTTTTTGGATGCGCATTTGTCCATTATGAAAAAAAGATCAAAAAATATAGATTATGAAAATTATATCGTGAATATTACCCACCTAATTGATTTTAGCAATATCGCCAACAAAGATTTAGAGGAATTCATATCAAAAATATGTGTTTTTCCATTTCAGGCTGTCGATGACGTCAATATAACCATAATGAAAATAATCGCCAAGGAAAAAGGTAGAAAAATCACCAAAGACTTCGCGTTGAAACTGATGCATAACAACAAATTCCAAACTTGCCCGGAACTTATTGAGTTTGTCGACGACTTCACTAATGATCCATTGGGTTTGATAAAAGTATTGCTGCAGATAGCAGATAATATCCAAGAGAAAAATGTTCGCTATAGTATAATGGCGGCCATTCAGAAAATATTTAGCAACAATCATATTCTGATACCTTATGAAGATGTATGGAAAATTATCCTGCTTGCCAGAAGCGCTGATTATACGGCTCCAGAATTCGTATTTTTGGCTGATAAATTCTGCCAAAAAGCAACAGAACTTTCTCTAGAATATGCGAATATCCTAATTGAATGCACTTCGGGTTCGGTACTGACTAGTATCATAAACAAAATAAATTTAGAAGATAAAACTACTGCGCAAATGGACAAAAAAATCTACCAAAATTTAATAAAAAATCTCCCCGAAGAGTATCTGGATCTCGTTTTGGATAAGCTTGATTTTGCCAACGACCTCGATAATATAGTGGAAGCTCTGTATTACAAATTTAGAAATTCCCGTAATATTCCGAGAAATTTATATTTGTGGCATCATGTGTTTGGAAAAATTATCGCTACGGGAAAAATCTCTCCGAAAACACAGGGAATACTCAATGCATTCATGAAAGAAGATCCGCTATATGCTGAAGATTACTTGGATTTTATAGAAACATATCTAAAGATCGAGCTGGTTCCAGCAGATGACAAGGTTTTCCCCTATAAAAGAAAAAAATATTCCTATAAAGTAGGCAGAAAAGAATTGCAGGCACCGCATAAAGAAATGCTGTTGCACGCGTTGCTGGAATGCCCTTTGTCCCTGAAGCAAATACACCATATGACTGGGTGTGACAAAATTTTCAAGGTTGCCTGCATGCTGATGGATTATCTTTACAGCACATCCCATAGAATTATTTCGTTTAAAGAATATGCTGCTTTGGTAAATAACTTTTATTTACCAGTAGAAGAACAGCTAAAAAACGAATTGTTATCCCTATTGATCAAAAGATTGGATATTGCCCTTGATTCAAAAATCCCATATAATCACCTACGGCAATATGTTGCGGCAGAAATTACCAAAGCGAAGAAAGATTATGAAACTAAAGGAAAAAAAGCTCTAGATATGAGAGAGGCTAATCGAGAGAATGACGAATACTTGATGCAAGCAGTCTTAGCCCATAGTGAGTTCGCCTTTGGTTTAGAGGAAGAAATTGTAGTACCAGAAAGAATTGTGATGGATATGAAAAAAACTTTACAAGAAATGCTGAATCCGCTGCAGGCACGCATAGAAGACGCACTCTCCAATAAAAACGCCGCTGCCAAGTTGCC
>JAITBT010000015.1 GCA_031283445.1 Holosporaceae bacterium
TATATGGAAACTCGTTGGATGTGGCAACGGAGGCTGCCTCTTTGGCCGCTGCTTATTCAATAACTGTAGGCGAAGTGTATGATAATATAATTAGCCGCATAAATGCAGGAGTATCGTCATATGAATACGCATTGAATGAGATGGCATACGATGCTTCGTACTTGTTAGAGGATCCGTTGCTTGACGTAATATCTAACATTACTGGAACTTCGGATTTAAATTTGCCGTATAATTCTATAGCCTATATGGCAAGTGAAGCGGCAGTAGCAGCGTTTCCGTGGAATCACGCAAAAGATTACGCAGGAAACATGTACTACGAGCGAAACGGACTGGCTTATTGGGTTGAACAGATGCAAACTTATGGGATCAGCTGGTTGGAGCAGTCACCATCAAAGAAGTAGCCACCGGAACTGTCACTACCCATGTAGCCAAATCAAAAGCGACCTTTGGGACCCGAAAATTCAATATTAGTTACACAATTAACCCAGTTGAACTATAGAAACCATACTGCGGCCACATGCATTTTTAGAAAATTTGACGATCCCCGATGTTGTGGCGAAAAGCGTATGATCTCTGCCTACTCCGATGTTCTGACCCGGATAAATTTTGGTGCCTCGTTGCCGAACAATGATAGTGCCAGCCAGCACCGATTGGCCTCCATAACGTTTTACACCTAAACGCTTACTTTCGGAATCGCGACCATTTCTGGAGCTACCACCAGCTTTTTTTGTGGCCATATTTCTCTCCTACTGTTTGATATCTTCGATTCTTAAAATCGTTACGGGCTGACGATGTCCATTTTTTCTTCGATAGTTTTTCCGACGACTTTTCTTGAAAACAAGAACAGTCTTCCTTCTTTTTTGCTCTACTACATGGGCCGTTATTACCGCTCCAGGAATCACAGGCGCACCGATCGCAACGACACCAGCATTCTCGGTCAGAAGCACATCGGAAATTTCAACTTTTTCACCAACTTCATAGGGAAGTTTCTCCACAGAAACGAAATCCCCAACCTTCACTTTATATTGCTGGCCTCCGGTTCTAAAAACTGCAAGCATTTAATTGTCCTTCATCGAGATACAGAGTAATTACTAAACTATTCGTGGGATATTTTCAAGTAGGAAGCAACGGTCAGCGACTATTTTCCTATTTTGGGGCAGAAAAATCTATTTCTACTAAATCTAAGCTTCGCGTCCATAAGATAGCAGTCCTTGCAAAAGAACTGCCCGTTATTTTAGTGATGGCTTTTTTATACAACTTCAGCTGTGCAATATAATCCGAAGGAATTTCCTCTCGGGGAACTCCCGTTTTGAAATCCACGATCCATAGTTCCTCTCCCCGGAATGCAATTTTATCAATTCTGCCAACGGTTCCCTCATAAACAAAGGAAACTTCTGCCTGCGATCTCGAGTCAAATAAGAAATCGAACTTCTCCATTACTCTCCAGGACTCCTCCTTGGCTTTCTCTTTTTCAGTGGCAGCTAGATCGAAATTTTCCATAAACTGATCGGCGATTTCATCGTATAAATCACATCCTCTGTATGGTGGCATTTCAGTCAGTAACAGATGAACGCTATCACCGTAAATCGCGGAGAAATCTTTTTGCTGGAATTGGTGCGAATTTTCGATGGGAAATGGAAGTTTTTCATAATACCAGGGAGGAATTTCAGCTGTGGGATTAACGACCGAGACCACTTCCTTAGTGCCAGTATTAATGTGGGTATAATCCCCTAGTCGGTATAAATGCTCCGATTCTATCCTTCTGAACTTATTCAGTTTTTTGCGAACGAAATTATACCAGCACTTTTCTTGTAATGATTTTTTGTGCTTTTCTCCAAGGATATAAAGAAAATCCTCCGCTCTTGTCATGGCCACGTAAAGTAAACGATAAAATTCTTCCAGACGTTCGGATCGCCTTTCCTCTATTAATTTATCAATTTCCGGAGGTCTAAATTCTGGAGAAAAATTCCAAAAAAGCAATCCTTCTTTCGTTTTTAATAGCGGTTCGATGCTTTCGTTCCGGAAGTGAGCGTCTGCTAGGATGACGAAAGGAGACTGCAGGCCTTTAGATGCGTGGACTGTCATCAGACGGACGGCATTTTGATTGGAATCTGATTCTCTTTTGATTTTTGGATCAAAATACCGAAACCATTCCAGAAAGCTTTGCACAGATGGAGTATTTTTCTTCTCATAATCTATCACGAGGGCGAGAAATTCGTTCAATATGTCCAGACATTTTTCACCTAACCTACTAATAAGTTTCTCTTTTGCTCCATCTAGTAAAATGTACATAAAAAAATCATAGACAGATATCTGGGAAGATAGATTAATATAATTTTGAAGCCTTTCTAGAGAAAAGTTCTCCCGCACATAGTTCCAGAGATTTCGGTCTTTCCTAGCCAAACAGATTGCCTGGAGATCATCTTCTGATAGATCAATGATGGGAGACCGCAGTACGCGTGCACACATTAAATCATCGAGCGGAAAAACAGCGAATTCGGCCACGGCTATCAAGTCTTCTACTACCAATTCTTCACTGAGACGGATTTCGTCGATGCCGGTGACATAAATGTTCTTTTTTTTCAAAGCATCTATGATGCTCCACATGGTACTCATTTGGCGGCGCTGAAACAGTATTAGAAAATCGGAAGCCTCTGCAGTGCGATTTTTAGATTCTACGAAGACGCCAGTTTTAATAGCATTTTCTATTAAATTTGCTATATAGCTGGATAATTTTTCGCCGGCACAGAGTTGTTTTTTTTCGTTTGCTTGATTACTTTCATCATCTTCAAAAAGGTCTACGATTTCCACGACACCGGCGTCGGGATTTCTGTTGGTTAGGTGAGATATGTTAGTAAATTTTTCTGCGAAGACTTCATCCAAAAAAGAAAGAATATTTCCGCTTGTTCTGTACGATTTATTTAACAGAATATCGTGAAATTTTCGCCCGCTGCGTTCGGTGTTTGTTTTGAAATAATTTCGCATTTTGCTGAATAATTTTACATCCGCTCCTTGAAATGAGTATATGGACTGTTTTTCGTCACCAACCACAAAAATAGTTTTATTTAATTGGTAATTGGGAAAAAAACCTTCGGAGATCGCTTGAATTATTTCCCATTGTTCTGGACTAGTATCCTGAGCTTCGTCGACCAGAATATGATCTACTCCTTCATCGAGTTTGTATATGACCCCGTCTATATTTTTTAGCAGATCCACTGCCCGAAGGATAACATCGTCGTAATCCAAATACTGATTTGAGGCTTTTAATTCCCGAAATTTACGGATTATCTTTTCTGTAGTCATAAAAAAGGCGGAATTTTCTCGGGCTGAAATAATGCGTTTTTTGATTTGTCTGAATTGCAGTGCCTTTTCTTCCGTGTCGCACATCCTAGCAGAGAAACCTTGAATCATAATTTTTCTCGTGCATTTGCGCTCCAAAAGATTGTCCTTTTCTGTCAGAAAAGCTGTTGTAAATTCTTCGGTCGGATGGATAGCGTTCCTTTTTAAAATTTCAGCTTTTTTTTGATCTGAGATACTTCCGGAAAATAAAACTTCCGCCAATTCATTAAAAACTTCTGCTTGATTGCTGGAAAAAAGTTTCTCAAATAATAACGCATCAATTTCTTCGTTCCTCAAATTCAGCCATTTGGGCTCAACATTAAAAAGCGATGCATAAAGGTTCTTAAAATCTTTGAATTTGTCAATAAAATGAGAAATGTCCATTGCATGGCTCTCTAGAATATCAAAAATGTCGAGAGTATAGTCAGAAATAAGCTCTAGATTCGAATGTTTTTGAGCTAAAACATAATTAATGGACTTCTCCATTAGCTGCTTTCGTTGATTGGCGTCGCAGAGTTCAATTCCTGGATATAAGCCTGTTTCCAGCGGAAATCGTTCAAATAATTTAAAGCAAAAACTGTGAATGGTCTGGATGATAACTGACGAATCCATAATGCATTTTTCATACAAACTTCTTGCTATCGAACCAAAAGATTTTTCATATCCGAAAACATCTAGCTCTGATTTTAATTCTTCATTAGAAATTTTACTTAGTTTTTGTAGATAATCCGAAAGTCGAGTTGACATTTCTATGGCAGCTGCTTTGGTATACGTCAAGCAAAGAATTTTTGATGGAGTAACTCCATTTAACAAAAGAGCCACGATTCTGGCAACTAGATTTTTTGTTTTTCCGGTGCCCGCTGATGCTGAAATCCACGTAGACACCGAGGGGTCGGCTAATATAAAATTGGAGGAACTGTTATAGTTCATTCGAACTCTTTCACGCGGGCAAGATGTAAATAAGCTTTGTAATGGGAATGGGCATTTGCTTTGTAAGCTTCTCCAATAATGTTGTACCTGCGTATTAAATTTTTTAATAAAACTTCTTTATTATCGGGCGTTACATGCTGTATTTCTAGATTTTTCAAATCCCAATAGCAACAGCTTTTGACCTTCGTCTTTTTCAATCTAAATCCATCATGCTCTGCAATAATTGCTTCCAACGCTAGCTGCATTTTATCTCCGCGTTGAACCTGACTTCTGGTAGGTGTATCGCTGCTCTTATAGTCAATGATGGAAATCTCGCTCTGTTCATTTTCATCTATTCTATCGGCTTTGCAACTTATTTGTATTTCATAATTTTCTTCTATATTTATGATACAACTGCCAGCAATTTCTGCATAATGTTTTTGGGCAGTCAAATTATCAATTACAAAAGAGAAAATCTTGCCCATCCGAAAGAACCACAATCCCAATTCTGCCGGACCCAACCCACGGATCTTCAATGTATCATGTGCCACCTCCTGCAGCTTTGCCAATGTTCTGATGTTTTCAGGATTTTTTATAAATTTTTCCAAAACTTCGTGAATATAATTGCCGCGAATATTCTTGAATTCGGTTATGAGAGTGGTTTCCGGCAATTTTAGAATTCTTTTGGCGTAAAAAGCATAGGGATCGTGAATTAGTAAATCAATATCCGACACCTCAAATCGGCGGGGACGTAAATTCAGTGGCGGATTCGGATTTCCGCACATTTCGGCACCTGCCTTTCTTGAAACGTTCACCTTCAGTAGTTCTTTCAGCCATCGAGCTTCCTTAATTATCAGGTTATCCGCAATTTTATCAAAATACTTATATCTCTGCTGCTTATTTCCGTCTACCAGTCTGGACCTGGTTAAAAGCACATTCTTTTTATATATTAGACTTTTGAAAATATTCCGCAGGGCTTCATTTTTCTTTTTTATAGACGGCATTCCGAAATGATGCAATATGTTCTGTGTCATCCATAAGTCATTTTTTTCAAAAGATTTAACCCAGGATTCTTCATTAACGTCGCCCACAATGATCTGATCCGCTTCCAGGAATTGCGCTTCCTCTGCGTCTAGAATCTCCACGCGATGGTTGTCGCTTCCTTTCTCTGCTTGCGTTGGTCTGGATAGTATGTGAGCTCGGAAGAAGACGTCAAATTCCCCCATGGTCATCTCAATTGCCGCAAAAGGGGGGCGTAAAAATTTAGAAGAAATGCCATACAGTTCCTTGCTGCATTCCAGATGAAAAATGGAATACAGTTCGCAGCAGGTCTCTATCCAGGCTTGGAATGTTCTTGGAGCAAATGCTCCCGTGCGGAATTCCTCTATTTTCTTAGCCAATATACGGATCTCCGGATCTGTGCTTGGGTTTTGTATTTGGGTTGCTAAAAAAAACGGTGGTGTGGAATCTTTCCTTCTCCAAAAAGATTCCAGTCGGATACTGTGACTGGTGAAATGGGAGCTAATTCGAAGCGCTTTCAGAACCGAGTTGACAGTGAAGTCCTCTTTCAGCACATCCAGGACGGCCTGTATTTTCAGTCCACAATGTGTTTTCAAATATAGGTTGCTTCCCGATCCGCCGTTTGACACTCCATAGCATCTCAACCCTGATCGTATGATTTCCCGGAGCTTTGAGTTCGGGGCAACAATCAGTACACTCTTATTGTCTTTGATTGCCCTCCTAACTGCCTGGATTATCCCATAACCCTCCTCCGATAGTGAGGAAAATTCCAAAAACTCGACTTCGCCATTCACATTCTGGGTCGCTCTGCTTTCCCCGGATTTCTCCATATATAAAATATTGCGCTGTCCTCGCAGCATTGGCGGGACGCCGTCGTCACCCTCCTCTCCTACGAATAGTACTGTGCTAGCATTGGCCAACAGGGTATCGATTTTCTTTTTATTAATGCTTATGCACTTTTTAATTCTCGGACTAGACAGCACGTAATTCACGGTGTTCGTTAAATTATCTTCGTAAGGGTCTCGGGTTGGTAGCATCGCATCTTCGTGTGGAATGTTGTAAAGGATCAACTTTCCCAGCAGATCGCATAATTTCTTTGATAACTGATAACATATAGGGATAGGTTTTCTCGGTGATCTTGCTTTGAGCTCAGCAGTTATTTCTATTGCTAGTATATTGTTTCCCAGTAGTTCTTTCACAGTAGTGAGTCGCGGGAGTAGCGCTGCCTCACACCTAGTTAAGTGCCACTCAAGTTTTTGACGCAATCTCTCGGTGGGCAAAATGACAATTCTCATGCCAGCGGCGAGACCCCCCGTATCCCGTTGTGCTACCTCGTCCGCAATGTCGTTAAAATCGTTAAAAAATGCACTTTGGATCAGGTCAGTATTCTCGTGCTGCACTTGTTCTGTTCCTCATTGGATTCCTCGGCGCCCTCACTTTGTCAGTTTCTGGTCTCGGTGCCAGCACAGGCTGTTGTTTCACGTGGAACGTAGTCTGTCGCTGTTCTTCTCTAGTTTCTTTTTTTTCACAGCCTTTCATGCACCACGGTTGTTCATCCACTCCATCGTTGTGTCTCACTTGGCGAATTTCCCATCTATTTCATTGCTCGAGTCATTTCAGATGGTCTTCTATCCAATTCTGTATTCGGGCTTTCGATGCGGCACCTGATATCGTGGATAGTTTCTTTCCTGACTTGAACAAGATCAGGGTAGGGATACTCATGATACCATAGTGTTCGGCCAGGTCCGGATACTCATCGATGTTGATCTTCAGAACACTGATGTTATTTTCTTCCCGGATTTCGTCCAAAGTTGGGGCCAGAGCCCGACACGGCCCGCACCATTCTGCGCAGAAATCTACTAGAACGATTGCGTCTGAATTTATAAGGTCATAAAATTTACCACTGCTTTCTGTTTCCACGTCAACTCTTTCTTTTTCGTCAATTCTTTCTTTTTCAGCTCCAACAGCTCACATGATTCTCTCAATATTGAGGCCACACGCAGCTAATTTTTCCTTTACGCAGCTGTATCCTCTGTCTAGGTGGTGAACTCCCTTGATAATCGTCTCACCGCGGGCAGCGATAGCTGCAACGATCAGCGCGAACGCCGCTCTCAGGTCTGTTGCCGTTACAGTAGTTCCGTAGAGCTGTTTCACCGGTCTGATTCGCGCCACAGGTCCATCGATTGTGATATTCGCACCCATTCGGTTCAATTCCGCCACGTGCATAAACCTATTTTCCCAAATATTTTCTCGAATAATTGATTCTCCATCCGCGAGGCACAACATGGCCATCATCTGGGGCTGCAGATCAGTTGGAAATCCCGGGTGAGGTGCGGTGTCGATTTCAACGGCACGAAAGCGATCCGGCCCTTTTACCCGCAGACCATTGTCCAGGTCCTCAAACTCTACCCCCGCTCCTTCCATTTTGGGAATAAACCCCGGCAATAATGACCGGAAGTCTCCCCCCATCACGTCGACGATGTTACCAGAGACGGCTGCTGCTATCATGTAGGATCCAGCTTCTATGCGATCCGTCATGATAGTATACTCGGTACCCGACAAGTTTGTCACGCCTTCTATGGTTATAATATCCGTACCGTGGCCCGTGATGCGAGCCCCCATCTGGTTTAAAAAGTTGCCCAGATCAGTTATTTCCGGCTCTAGGGCCGCGTTTTTTAGGATTGTTTTTCCGTTAGCTAAAGTGGCGGCCATCATGAGATTTTCGGTGCCGGTCACGGTTTTTATGGGAAAGTCTATGTCAGCGCCATGCAATCCAGACGGAGCATCCGCATATATTTCTTCGCCAAGTTCGGTTATTTTCGCTCCCATGCTCGCCAGAGCAGCCAAGTGTAGATCGATGGGTCTTTTACCGATCGAACAACCCCCAGGTTTAGCGATACAGCATTTCCGTTTGCGCGCCAGCAACGGACCCAACACTAATACGGATCCGCGGGTAGTTTTCATTAGATCGTTAGTTAATTTGGTAGTATCGATGCGATCAGCAGTTATCGACAAGTTGAGCATTCCATCAGCCCGCATTTGCCGGCTAGCAGTGGCTCCGAGCCGTTCCAGCAGTTTCAACAGGTTCTCGACATCTGACACATGTGGAACACCGTACAAATCCGCTCGCCCACCGTTCAACACCGCAGCGATCAACGTAGGCAAGGCGCTATTTTTAGCTCCTGCGGTGTCTAACCGGTGAACCGTCCCGGCGGCCTTCGAGTTTATTGCAGAGACACACAAACCACCAGTTCCCATGTCAGCGTATTGTTCTCCTCAAACCGTTAATTCGCGTCCGTATTCTAGTTAGGTGTCTTCGGCTGGCATGCCGCCAGACGGGCTCGACAACTCTTAGCCATGGCGGAGAAAGGGGGATTCGAACCCCCGGTGCAGTTTACACTGCACAGCGGTTTAGCAAACCGCCGCCTTAAGCCACTCGGCCATCTCTCCCGGTCTTTGCACATGCTATAGTGGTGCAAAGCAATTTCTCACGTTTATACCCGCCGCAGTCACTATTCGACACCGGTAACGTCGAGGCTGGTGCCTGGTTTGCTAGAGATGTGTTCAAGTCAGCGGTTTCGATACGTATCCATTGGCGCCCTATCACCGTTGAGTTCCGTCCGCCGTACCGTGTGCAGTGTTGTCAGCCTGCTCCGGTTATTTGTTCACTACGCTCAAGCCGGTCGCGACTGCTCGCATATCTTCTATTTTATGTCCAGCTCCGTCGCCGTTCGCCGCGGTTGCTTCCCCGATGTTTCCGCTTTCCCCAAGCCGGAGTAGTCCGATAGCGCCCCACAGTGCTGCCCAACTGTATTCGCCGCGCGAACCAGCCCCGCATCCGTTCGCCGCTTCTATATTCGCAGCCAGCGTTTGTCCGCCAGGTGTTCCCAAGGCGTGTCCCGGGTTTGCCGCTAAGTCTATCAAGAAAGCCCGCAGTTGAGCCTTTTGTCCATCTGCGTTTAGCCTAGTGTCAATTATGTGCTGGTCGTCCCCTGCGGCCCCAGCCGCGTTCAGCCTAGTCATCAACGCATTCAAGTCAGCTGGGCCTCCCACCACGCCGCCGTTGCAAGCGTCGTTGGGCATGGTTGCTGCGGCCTGCGTCAGGACTTCCACAGCACTCCCCAACCTGCTTGCATTTCCAGCAGCCACCGTCGCTACCGGGGCGCATTCCCCTTTTTCCACGTCATTTTTGGCGTATCCATCCAGCAGTCCGGCGTTCACTGCCGCCAGGTACTCGGCCCTGAAAGCGTTCCATTCAGCTGTTCTGACGGCGTTGTCGCCAGGCCCGCCGTATGCGGATTCAGCGTTGGTCAGTTGCGTCCACGCGCGGCGTCTAACCACTGGCGTGTTGTATGCACTGGCGCAATTGTCTGCCATCATGCGCGCTTCTTGAGCCGCGCGGTTCCCTGGCCTTATTCTTACGCCTTCCGCATTTCCCCACGCCAGGAGCCAGGCTAGGCTAGTCATTCCGATTAATTGTTTGTTGTTGTTAGTCATAAGTTCATCCCTTTCGTTTTTCTTTTGTTGTAATCTGTGTCATTTAGTTGGTTCTCCAATGCACAGGCGCCGCTTCGGGTTCTGCCGGTCGCTCAGGACTTGTCAAGCGGTTCCGAGCTAGGCATTTTAGCTTCCCGCAATAGTAGTGGCGGCGCCCGGGACCGCGTATCCGGAGTCCCGCTAGTGTTTGAATAGGCTCACCGGCTTCCGCTCCCCACCGCAGGGTTCTCTCGTGTACTGCAAGCGCCTTTAACGCGTTACATTGCCGCTTAGCGCGGTGTCCGTGGCAGCAATCCCGAGTCAGTTGCACGAGTTCGACGCTTTCAGTGCCTCGGGTACCCGCCGCAGTACGTTCGGTTCATTGTCGTTCCTTCCGGTTTCGGTGTGCTGGCTTTTGCGAATACCCCATATGCCATCAAATTCCGCCAACCGCGTCGCCTGCCGCTACCTGGTGTTATCGTGTTATGAGTCCCTGCTGCCGTTCACCGCTGTCGTCTCGCGAGTAGGTCCCCTGTGCCCCTTTGAGTCTCTCCCGGGCCGAGTTTACAAATATCCGCCCTCCGTGGTTTCCGGCATTTCGCTCACTACTCTCCGTGCAACCAATTTCGATTTGTCAACCGACCACAGCCCAGGCCCCTTTCCCCAGGCGTTTTAGCATCTAAGCGTGGTAGCATGTTCGTCGTATCCTACATTCCGACGGCAGCTCCCGCCTGACCCAACCAGTCTCCTACTATACGATTCACGCCTATATTAGCGCCATTTCCAGGTTGCAGGTCGTTCCCCCTTTCCAGCCTCATGTTGATCCCTTGCAGTATACGCCGTATTGCGATCTCCGCCCCGACCCCTCCGGCCGTGTATGGGTTGCCAGTTATGAAGTTTAGAGCCGTCAGCACGCGTGCGTCCCGGGTAAGTTCAGCCTGCGGACACTGGACCAGAACGTTCAGCCAAGCTCTTACGTCATCGTGCAGTTGCTGCGGTGTTCCATTGGCCAAGAAGTTAACCACCGCCGCGTTCGCTCGTCCCGCGTGGAAAGCCGCGATCGCCTGTGCGGCCGTCACGTTGCCTGCCACCGCGGCGTTCCCTGCATCGTCCGGCAGGACTAGAGCCAGTAGGACTTCAAGGTAGGCCATCCACGGTTCAACTATGCCCGCGCCCAGGGCCGGTAAGGCTTGAGCTGGGTCTGCGATGGCTTTTTGTGGTAGTAGTCCCCCCAGCCATTTCACGACTTCGTCGTTTAGGAGCATGCTATAGTTAGCGAAAGCCGCTTGCGTACCGGCCGATTCGAACACTCCCACGTTTGCTACCAGTGCTGCATCTTTCGCCGACACATCCTTCATTACGAGGACCACACCCGGTCCGCTCAGGAACTCCTGTCGACCGCGCGCCCAGGCAGCGTCCGTCACCGCTTGCGCCGGCAGTGCAGCGGCGGCGATTCTTTCCGCCGCTCCCTCGTTTATCGGCGCCACCACTGCAGCAGCTCTAGCCCGGACCGCCGCTACCGCCGCATTATTCTTAGGTCGCACCCCGTTCACGGTGACGGTCAGTAGTAGCATCAGCCCTGTTAGAACTGGTGTTTCGAGTTTTCTGTACATTTTTTTCTCCTTTTATCGTATTTTATAAGTTTAGCATGGCCCGCAGTAACATGTCAAGCGTGCGCATAGCGCTTGTTTGCTTGTTTTGGAGTCGCTGCGGTACGAGTTTGCCCTTCCGCGGTCACCGGTCAGCAATGGGTGCCGCCATCGTTCGCAATCCTTGTCCGTGGACTATATCACAGGTACAGCCTCCAGGACAGCCGGCACTCGATTTTCTGGTGATTATCGTGGTACCCTTTCAATTTAGCCGTGAACTGCGTTTCGGGCCCTGCCAAAAGTCCACTCATCTGTTCTTCAATCGCTAATTCCCGAGCCTCGATTCGACTTTTCCGACCGTGGCGCGTACTTATTTCCAGCATTAAGTCACCTTTTGCTGTTGGCATCACGCCCGCCACCCCTAGTTTCAACGCTATGCGGCTCGACTTGTCATGACAGTTGCGCGCGAGGGTAGCCGCATTACCTGTTCTCGCTGCTCCGACGGTGGCGTAGAGCACCCAACGATCGCATTTGCCTAGTTCCACCCCTCCGTTCGCCTCTAGCACCAGCGGCTTGGTACGCATCATCAGGTCGTAGTTTTCGCCTTCGTCGGTGCACATAGTACCCTTCCAGTCCTTTTTGTTTTTAGTCGACAATGTCGCCACGGCTTCCACGTAGCATCTCCGTCCATTTACTCCAAATGCGTAGCCGACGCCTGTTGCCAATTTCCCCACGATTTTGTTACGCACAGCTGTTGCATTAGAGCCGCAAACTGCCAGGTAGTGCGTTATGTTACCCGCCGCATCATATTTCACATCCGACACCCTAGATGGTTTCCAACGCCACAAACGCTGGGCCACGTAGTCTGCGCCGCTGAGGCCTCCACCAGCCGCAGCCAGCACCCCGGCGGTTATAGTGGCGTTCTTTTCGCTTTCGAGTATGTGCTCCTCCACGCCCATCTCGCATTGCTCGTGCGCAAACCCAGCGCCCCAAGTCACATACACCCCCGTACCACCCGCTTCATGTTCCTCACTTCGGTTCTCCTCCGGTTCATCCGCCAACACTGCTGCCGGCAAGGCTGTCATCAGTCCGACAACCAAAAATATTTTTTTCATACATTTCTCCTACATAATAAAAAGCAGTCTAGCAGCGAAAAGTTAATAAATCTAGAAGCTTGGCAAATACCCTCGACAAAAAAACTCAGATGTTGCTGCGTAGCCACGGTAACGTTTCTTTCATGGCGGCATTTTTCGGATATTCTTTGCGCCCCGATACTGAAGCATTTCGTTTTTCGCTAAATGAAATTAATTTTTTTGGCTCCGGTTTTCGGGTTTGTAATCAGCTATTTTCTTTAGTTAATAAATTTCAGAATTTCCGCTTGGATCCTGCACATACCTATTGATTCTTCAGCACTGGTCGCAATTATTTCCGGATGTGCCGCAGGGTGATGCTCCAATTGCTCCGCTATTTGCTTTTTCGGGGAAATCTTCTCGGCAATTTTATCGATTTTCGTGAGTAATATCTGGTAACTTACAGCGGCTGCATCCAATATTCGCATAATTTCTTCGTCCTGACTTTTTATTCCGTGGCGCGCGTCCAGCAGCAGAAAAACTCTCCGCAAATTCGACCTTCCCTCTAGATATTGCAAAATTAGATTATCCCAAGATCTCCGAGTCCCGCGGGAGACTGCCGCATAGCCATATCCCGGTAGATCCACCAGCACGATTCTATTATCCATCTGGAAAAAATTAATTTGCTGCGTTCTTCCGGGTGTTTTGGATACCCGAGCGCAGTTTTTCTGCTTTACCAGTGCGTTAATCAGAGAGGATTTTCCCACATTCGATCTACCAACAAAGGCCACCTCTGGCAATATCCCGGGCGGAATCTGATCCTCCATCGCTGCTCCCGCCATAAATTTGCATTCTTTTCGGAAAAAACCCACCGATGACGTCATAATTTCGCTGCTTTCATTTTTTCCCGGCGCTTTATGTCTATTCTTTTGATGATGTGTTGTTGGATGATTCCCAGGATGTTGCTGAATGTCCAGTATATGACCATTCCCGATGGTAGCTGGGCGAACATAAAAATAAACATAACCGGCATCAGCATCATCATATGAGATTGCGATGGATCCGTGGGCGCCGGTCCCATTTTCTGTTGCCATATCATGGTGGCTCCCATAATCAGCGGCCATATCCCTATCTGGAGAAATCCTGGTAGATTAATGGGTATCAGACCAAATAGGTTCAACACCAATAATGGGTCCGCTGCCGATAAGTCGTGAATCCATCCTATAAATGGTGCTTGCCTCATTTCTATCGATATGTAGAGGACTTTGTACAGAGCAAACAGCACCGGTGATTGAATCAGTATGGGCAAGAATCCGCCGAGGGGGTTAATTTTTTCTTTTTTGTAGATGTCCGAAATCGCCTGGCCCAGCTTGATATTGTCTCCCTCGTATTTTTTCCGCAGTTCCTGTATCTTCGGTTGAAGCTCGCTCATTCGATTCATGGCTCGGTAGGATCTGTTCGCCAGCGGAAATAGTAGCAGCTTTATCAGCAGTGTCAGTAGTATTATGCCCAACCCCATATTGCCAACTATCCCTTTCGTGTAGGCGAGAGCATATAAGAGCGGTTTAGTTAATATATACAGGCAGCCAAAATCGATGGCTAGGTCAAAATGCTCCACGCCCAATCTCTCTTCGTACATATCCAGCACTTTGATTTCCTTTGCTCCGACAAATAGATGGTGCGTCTTGGATACCTCTACGGAGGATGCTATAGGAATGTAATCCGTTACACTGTCTATGCTGTAGGTGTTTTTGCCATCTTCGTCTGCGTTATGTCTAAAGACTATGCTGTAATTCAGTTTTTGGCTTGGAATAAAGGCCGTCAACCAATATTTATCTGTGATACCGACCCATCCGCCCCGGGTCTGGTGCTGGATTTTTTTCTGCCGGACTATATCATCATATTTCACTTCTTCCAGTTTTCCATTTATGTACCCTACTGGACCTTCATAAAAATTCATGGAGTCTTCGGTCGATTCCATGTGGCGGCTAATGGTTGCTACGGATTTCAAAGATACGCTGTTACTTCCGTAGTTCTTAACTTTATCAACAATCGTGATGAGAAAATCTTTATCTATGGAGATGTACTTTTCGAAAAGTAGCCCAGCACCATTATCCCAGGTCAGGATCACCGGCGAATCCTCAGATAAGCATGTAGAATCTGTCTGCCAGCAGGATTCCTCGTCCGGGAGGTTAATTCCCATGTTGTCGGATACCCATTGGGTCTGGGCAAATCCACTATTTTCACTATTTCCTAGAATTCTGACATCCTCCTCCCCACTCAGGTCTTTCTTAAAATTTTTCAAATATATGTTGTCCAGCTTCACTCCTCGAGTGGAAAATTTTCCAGAGAAACTTTTGGATTCAACACTAATCTCTTTCACTTCGACCTGCGGAATCAGGGTAATCTCATCGGCAGGCGGTGTAACTTTCGGAGATCTCGCTTTGTCTTCGGAATTTCTCACTGTTATCGGTTCAGAAATTTTATTATTCCCAAAAAAGTACGGATATCCAATCATGATGAGCATGGAAATCGCAAAAAATATCATTACATTGCGTTTATCTTCTTCCATAAAATCTCCCAATCCGAAATGCTGTATATCATACAGCAATTTATAATTTTTCGGAAGCATAAGAGGTAGTGCTTTTAAAAAGCTCGGATTTAAAGTCGCGAGTGGAGAAGGAAAGACAAAGTTGACGCAAATAGATAATTTGCATACGATGGACCGCTTAAAATGATATAAGTTAGTGATGAAAACAATAAAAAATTTTGAATCAAATAGATCTGATATGAAAAATAAAAATAATCCCTGGGCAATATGGGGGATAGCCAATATATTTTATTTGTATGAAGTCCTTCTGCGTGTTTCGCCTGGCATTATAGCCAATAATCTCATGTCCCATTACAATATAACGACCAGTATGCTCGGGGTTATGGTTTCCTTTTTTTACTATTCCTATACCCTTCTGCAGATCCCGTGTGGTTTAATCCTCGACAAGCTAGGGCCACGAAATCTGCTGGGTTTTTCCGTAATCTTATCTATGGTGGGATCTATTTTATTTGCTTTAACAAAATGCGTATATGTTGCTCAACTAGGACGATTTCTTGTTGGTGCTGGTGCTGCCTGTGCGTTCATATCCTGCTTGCAGATTGCATCTACCGTATTCTCTCTGAAATACTTTGCAATATTTGCCGGCATAACTAATATGATGGGGACTATGGGTGCTCTTTGCGGCGGATTTCCCGTAGCCCGACTAGTAAATTCTATAGGTTGGAGAGAGTCTATATTTATACTAGCATTAGTGGGAGCGGTTATAGCGATATCAATATTTTTACTCATCCCAAAGGTCCTAAAAATTCCCGAAAGCACTGATATTCATAAATCATTTTCTTCTATTTTAAGAAAAGTTGTAAAAAATAAACAAATAATATTGTCTGGTTTTATGGGTGGGTTCATGTATCTGCCAATCTCGGTATTTTCGGAGCTCTGGGCTATTCCATTTTTTATGACTAAGTATAATGTTAGCAACGAAATTGCATCTTTTTCATCTTCCATACTTTTTATTGGATTTGCGCTTGGGAGCATTCCTGTTGCTCTTGTGGCTAAAAAAGTAAATGGGTATATGAAAACCATACGTTTTTCTATAGTGTCCGTCGCTCTGTTATTCATTCCATTAATTTACGTTCAAAGTATAGGTGTGTCTTTTGTCTTAGTCTTTCTAATTGGTATTTTAACAGCGGCAGAAGTGTTGGTATTTACTTGTGCAAAAAATAATGAACCTTCTAAAAATGCTGGTACTGCGATCGCATTTGCTAATGGTCTAATAATGCTGGTGGGATCTGTATTTCAGCCTGTGCTCGGTTTTCTTTTGGATGTTTTCTGGACGGGCGGGTTGTTACACGGCGGGGTGCGGCTTTATGAAATTTCCTGCTATCAGAAGGCAATCCTGACCCTTCCGATCTGTTTAGTAGTTGCTTATATATTGTCAATTTTCGTGAAAGAAACAATAAAGTAGATTCATTTAACTACTACCCACCGGGCCGGGGGAAATGCTTAATATGACAGATATGATCATTGGGGAGCTCGGATAAAAATCTTGATGGCGAGTTAGATAGCCATTGATTGAAAATCTTGCGATTCAAAGCATAGCTAATAAAAGCATATTTTTTAGCGCGGGTAATTCCTACGTAGGCGAGACGTCGTTCTTCTTCTACATTTTCTTCTTTCAGGCTCAAATTATGTGGAAAAACACCTTCTTCCCACCCTACTAAAAATATTGCTTCAAATTCCAGTCCTTTTGCGCTGTGAAGGGTTATTATATTTATCACTTCATCTAAAGAATTTTTAGGAGAGTCAACAACAAGGCTGATATGCTCGATGAAAGTAGCAAGATCTTCGAAATTTTCTAGAGCAATTAGTAATTCTTTCAGGTTTTCAATTTTTCCCTGAGATTCGAGAGTTTGTTCTTGATTCAGTGCGGAAAAATATCCTGTTCTATTCAGTACGGTTTCAGCAATTTCCGTTAGCCGGAGATCTTTTCTTAATCTTAGGGACTCTATTAGTTCCAAGAATTCCTGCAAAGCTATTTTTACGGACGGACGCAGCGCTCCGGTTTTCAAAATTTCTTGAGCTGCACAATATAAAGAAATATTTTTTTCCCGTGATAGTGCGTAAAACTTTGCCATAGCCGATGCTCCTATACCTCTTTTCGGAACATTAACTACTCTTTCAAAAGCTAAACTGTCGTTTGTTTGATAAATAAGTCTCAGGTAGGCAACTATATCCTTGATTTCCTGCCGTTCATAAAATTTTAATCCTCCAACTACTCTATAGGGTAGTCCATAAGCCATGAATCTTTCTTCAAATTCTCGACTCTGGAAACCAGCCCGCATTAAAATTGCTATTTCTCCATATTTTATGTCTTTTTGATGCAACGCTCTGATTGTCTCTGCAACAAATCTTGCTTCTTCAAATCCATTATAAGTGCGCTGTACCATTACTTTTTCACCCTGGTCCGTTTCTGTCCAAATGACTTTCCCAAGACGATTTTCATTATGAGATATCAGAAAAGAAGCCGCTCCTAGAATATGTCCTTTGGAACGATAGTTTCTTTCTAGTCTAACTATTTTGGCGTCTGGAAAATCCTTTTCAAAGCGTAAAATGTTGCCAACCTCCGCTCCGCGCCAGCTGTAGATAGCTTGATCGTCATCTCCAACACAGCAAATTCCTTGCCCCAGAGGAGATAACATCCGTAACCACATGTATTGTGACATATTTGTATCTTGATATTCATCTACCAGAATATATCTGAATTTACCACGATATTTTTGCAGTACATCCGGATGCTTTTGAAAAATCTCAATTACATAGAGTAACAAATCTCCGAAATCTACCGAATCGTAGCTTGCAATTCGTTCCTGATAAATTTTGTAAATTTTTCCTTCCCGGGAGGTTGCATCTAGGCGTGAATCCTTGGCGGTTATTCCTTTGTCCTTCCAGCGAGAGATTTTTGAAGCGATGCTGCTGGCGTTTTTTTTATCGATATTAACTTCTTTGAGAATTTGTTTAATGATTTTCAATTGGTCGTCGGCATCGATGATAGTAAACTCGCGACTTATTCCCACAAGATCCGCATGATATTTAAGTATTCTTGCACAAACGGCATGGAAGGTACCCAACCAAATACCGTCTACGTTATTAGTGAGGTTAAAAAGGCGCTCTCTCATCTCACGGGCGGCACGATTACTGAAGGTAACAGCTAAAATTTGAGACGGAAAAGCGTATCCATTTTCAATTATATAGGCAATTTTTGTGGTGAGGACCTTTGTCTTCCCGGTTCCCGCTCCAGACAAAACTAGTAGAGCTTTATCCAGTGTTACTACCGCCTCATATTGCTCGGCATTCAAAAACCCTAGCATGTCATTGCTTTCTGAATTAATTCCTTTTATCGTGCCTGCCTGTTGCATGGATGTTCTCTAAAATACATCATGATAGCATTTTTATACAATAATGCATGCAAATATTTCTCCGGTAAAAAAACAGTTTTCTTTCCGGCTTCGGGTGTGTAAGTTTAAACAGAAGTGTAATGATATATAGTGTACAAACAAGAAAATTCCTCTAGAACAAATTTTATATTTTACAACTATATCATGAGGCATTTTATATAGAAATATCTTTATTAGATGTATAAATTCTCAATGATTTTTGCAGAATATTATTAGTTTATAATATCACTTAAAAAGGGCTGAAAAACTTAATACTTCTGGGCAATGGTTTATATAATTATTGAGCAATCCAGAAGGTTTCTCTATTATTGTACACCGATATGATTGATGTTATTATTCACCCTGTTTTTAGAAAGTAAAAATATTGAGACCTTTGTTCGAACAATACAAAGAATTTATAAGAGATTGCGTAGATCCGGAGTTTCGGAAGTTAGTTATGGTGGAGCCACCAAAGGAATCTGCTTTCGGTGATTTTTCCACTAATATCGCTATGGTTTTGGCCAAAAAAAAATGTCGCAATCCGCTGGATGAGGCAAATAGAATCCGGAGCAAGCTTCTGGAAAATAGCAACTTTGAAAAAGTAGAAGTGAAAAATCCTGGTTTCATTAACTGGTTTGTTCCTAAACGCATCATTATAGGACATATACCGTATATGTTGAATAAAAATTTCGGTAAATTAGATTTAGGAAAGGGCAAATCTATTAATGTGGAGTTCGTGTCTGCTAATCCCACCGGCTCTCTTCACGCCGGTCACGTTCGAGGAGCGGTGTCCGGTGATGTCTTGGCTCAATTGCTGAATTTCGTCGGTTATAGTGTTACTAAAGAGTACTACATTAACGACGCGGGCAAGCAAGTAGAAATATTGGCGAAGTCCGTATATTATAGATATCTGGAAGAGTTGGGCAAAGCAAATAGTGCTTTCCTTCCGGAGGGATACCCAGGCGAATATCTCCGAGATACTGCCAAGAAAATTGTTGTAGGGTACGGCGAAAAGTTTGCGGATTGTCACGAATTTGAGTGGATGGATTTTTTTAAAGAATTTGCCATCGCCGACATGATGAATAAGATAAGAGAAGATCTGGATGTTCTTGCGGTCCGATATGATGTTTTTTCCTCCGAAAAAGAATTAATAAAAAATAGAGCGGTGGATCGAGTGATTGATATACTCGCGAGTAAAGATCTAATCTACTGGGGGACTTTGCCCAGGCCGAAGGGAAAGGATGCGGAAGATTGGGAAGAGCGAAAGCAGCTGCTCTTCAAATCGACATTATTTGGAGATGATGTCGATCGTCCACTACAAAAATCAGATGGATCGTGGACGTATTTTGCATCGGATATAGCCTATCATATGGATAAAATCAGTAGAGGCTTCGATGAAATGGTGAATTTTTGGGGAGCGGATCACGGCGGCTATGTCCGGCGGGTACAAGCTGCCGTTTCAGCCTTATCGGATGGCCAGAAAAAGTTGGATGTGAAACTAGTTCAGCTAGTAAAGCTCCTGGAAGATGGCCATGAGGCAAAAATGTCCAAAAGGGTAGGGGCTTTTGTAGCTGCAAAAGATATTGTCGATAAAGTCGGAAAAGATGCTGTGCGTTTTATTATGTTAACTCGCCGCGATGATGTTCCTCTTGATTTCGATTTTAAAAAAATAGTGGAGCAAAGTCGCGACAATCCTGTTTTTTATGTGCAGTATGCTTATGCGAGAAGTCATTCCATAATGAGATTATTTGATAAGACATTTCCCACTAAAACTCTTCCGCCAGTAACTAATGTAAATCTAGAACTACTAGATGATTGTGATATGTTGTTGATGAAAACCATGGCGGACTGGCCTCGGCAGGTATTGTTGGCCGCCCAGAAGCGCGAGCCACACAGGATCGCTTTCTTTTTATCGGAATTGGCGGCTGTTTTTCATTCTTTTTGGAACCAGGGGAAAGACAATTCGCTCTTGCGTTTTGTTATACAAGATGATTTTGAAAAAACATGCAGCCGCCTAACTTTGCTAAAGGCTATGCAAAATGTGATGGAAACAGCTTTTGCCATAATTGGAATCACGCCACGGGAGGAACTTAGATAATGTGTCCTTTTGTGGATGAAGAGGAAGAGGAGGGCTATGCGGCACAGATTTTTCAAACGCCAAAAGAAGGAGTAGGCGTCCGTTCGCAATTTTTTAGGAATGATAAAAAGCTTTTCCTTCTAGGAGGAGGTGCTGTCGTTGCGGCTCTCGTTATAATTTCCTATATTCTGTATTCAAATTCGAAGCCTATAAATCTGGAGGAATTACCCATCATTAGTGCAGATGGTACTCCTTTTAAGGTAAAACCAGAAATAGCAGAGGAGGTAAAACATCAGGATAAAATAGTTTATGACAATATCTCGGGTCAGAAGCGTGTAGTCCAGGAAAAAATAGCGCCGCCTCCGGAGGGGATTCTTTCTATACCGGAAATTAACAATGGCGAATCTTTATCGGCGGAGGAAAAGAAAAATATAATTCAGGCTTTTGATGATTTAGCTCCGGAAAATGAATATCAGATAGAATATGTAAAAGATAGCAGCGCCTCCAAAAGGAATACATCCCAAATAAAGTCCCCTGGCCTAGTTATCGTGGAGGAGGATCGTCCACCATTCAAAAAAGTAGAAGAGAATAATGCTCATGTTGTAGCTTCAAAACAGAAGTCTTCGCCTAAAGGTTTTTTGGCGAAAAATAGGTCGGAGCATAAAACTATCTTGGAAAATGGTCTCTTTGTACAAATAGCTTCCGTCGCGACAAAATCAGCAGCAGAGATTGAGTATACTCGCATATTATCGAGAAATAAATTTTTGCGAAAACATGGGAAAAAAATAATCAAAGTCGATTTTGGGGAAAAAAAAGGAATAAAATACAGAATTCAAGTCGGTCCTTTCAAAAATAAAGAAGAAGCGGATAAAATTATATCCAAAATGAAAAAAAACGGATTTCCTGCTTATATTTCCAAATGAAGCATATACCTAGATTTTACTTAAAAACAGACCTGTACAATGGTCGGGCGGTGTCCCTTTATCCTAGCCAAATACATCATGCCTGTACGGTGTTGCGATTGTCTCCAGGAGACAAAGTGCAAGTTTTTAATCTGGAATTTGGAGAATGGGATTGTGAAATTATCGATGTAAAGAAAAGACAGGTGAAGTGTATTTCAAGGTTAAGAGAAAATAGAGAAGAAAAAGGGCCTGTAGTTGCTTGCTCTTTGATAAATCCTAAAAGATTTGACATTTTCTTGGAAAAAGTTACTGAGCTTGGCGCAAGCGAAATAGTTCCAATTGTTTCTCAATATAGTAATTATAGGGATGTGAATTTGGATAAAGCAGAGCAAAAAATAATACAAGCCAGCGAGCAATCTCAGCGTCTGAGCATTCCTGTGTTGCACCGTCCTAGGGGAATTGCCGACTTTCTACAAGAATATTCCTCAAATTATAGGGTTTTAGTGGGAGTTGAGAGATGTGGTAACCGAAAATTATGGGATGTTATCCAAGAGAAATCTGCCTTCCTTATAGGTCCTGAAGGAGGATTTTCAGAGGAGGAATACAGTCTGTTCGACTTTTATGAAAATTTATATAAATTTACCCTTGGTGCTAATGTTTTAAAAAGTGAAACAGCGGCAATGGCATTTATTTCTATTTGGAGAGAGAAATTTTCATAAATTTATATTGTATTACTCAATTGAAAGTGGTATAGAATTCCTATTGGGGTTAATTAAATTTTTATGTATGTGATATATATTTGATTTAATGGAGGGAAAAAATGAAAGAGTATTATTTGGAAACCATTTCGTTAATCGAAAGGCTGCATAGGTTATTTCTTGAGGTTATTAGATGCGAGTTAGATAATCTAAAAATAGAAGATATAAATAACGTTCAAGCTCTAGTTCTGTACAATCTGGGAGGCGAGCAGATTTCCATAGGCGAATTAACAACCAGGGGTTGTTATTTGGGTTCGAACGTTTCTTATAACCTGAAAAAAATGGTTCAATATGGCTATATTGATCAGGTGACATCCAAGCACGACAAACGATCCTATATAATAAAACTTTCTAACAAAGGTATGGTGCTTTGTAAAAAAATAGATGCGGCTCTCGACAAGCATGTGGCTCTGCTGGAAAACAATGGTGTGACAGGTATGGAAGAGTTGGTTCCGTACTTGAAAAAGCTGGAAAATTTTTGGGGAGATGCTTCTACACAAAGAATGCGGTTTAGCCTAGGAGTCAAAAAAGTAAAGTAGACTAAGTAATTCCAGTCTAGATCGTTGACCGGACAGCAAGTGCTGACAGAAGTTACACGGATGTTGCTGTGGATACGTGTATTAACGTTCAAGAAAGATCTTGCAAAGCGTAGTCAAAATTAATAAATTTATTACATGTGGTATTGCATGCGGGTGTAGCTTAATGGTAAAGCTTCGGCCTTCCAAGCCGATGACGTGGGTCCGATTCCCATCACCCGCTCCAGGTATTTTTTGGGGCGGTAAGTATGGTTAATGTGAAATTCTTTAAAAAAGCACTTTCAAATCCATTAGTTCATTTGTTGAGTATTCTGATTGTGATAACAATCTGCCATTCAAAATTTTCACCTGGTATGGTACGGTTTTTCTTAACTATAAGTGTGTGTTTGCGTGAATTATTAATTTTTGTTTTGCCATTTTTGCTTTTTAGCTTCGTGGCTGTAGCGCTATCGGCTATCCCCAAGGAAGGAATGTTTTTCGTGCTGGGTCTGATGTTGGTAGTAATGATGTCAAATTTCTTGAATATCCTGATTTCCGGAGCTGTAGGCTTTTCCATCTTGTCTGCAGCAGAGGCCTATGCTATGCCGGAGGCAAATGTGCCGATAGTGCCGATATTCGCGCTACATCTACCGCAGGTGGCCGAGACAATTCATGCATTGTTCGCAGGCGTTATTGTGGGTTTTATAAATTCTCTATACCCGAATAAATATGTGTCGTTTATACTACGTTCCATGCACTATATCGTATTGCAATTTATGAAAAAATTCTTTGTTCCTATGCTTCCGGTGTTTGTGGGAGGATTTCTCCTGAAGCTTTTTTCCGAAGGGAGAATGGCTGGATTTTTAGAAAGGAATACCGGAATATGCCTCGAAATGTGCGGGTTTTTATGGATCTACCTAACATTATGGTTGCTGCTGGCAGCATCTTTTAAAACTATTAGAGCTAAGGAGATTTTCAGAAACGCGTTTCCAGCCATAGTAACGGCGTTTAGTACCATGTCCAGCGCAGCTGCACTACCGCTATCGCTGGAGGCAGCAGAAAAAAATACAAAAGACAAAGTGCTGGCAGATGCAGTAATGCCTCTGACACTGAATTTTCATATGGTAGGGGACACAATAGTGGTCCCAATTATGGCCATGATTGTACTGCTGGCTTTCAATCATCCGCTTCCGGGAATACTGGATTTTGTTATGTTTGGCGTATTTTTCGTCCTAAATAAATTTGCTGGCGGAGGAGTGCCAAGCGGCACGATAATGGTAACAGTTCCAGTTTTGAAAGAATACATGGGATTTGATGATACCATGATAGCTTTTATTATAGCGTTCTACGGAATAATGGACCCGATTGCGACTTCGGGAAACGTAGCAGCAAATAATTTTTTCGTTATTATTTTCCAAAAAATGAGAAATTTTATGAAGAAGCGCTTCTTTTACATGAAAGAGATTGTATGTGATTAAAGAACTGCAACAGCGCATAGAAGGATTATGGAAGCAGGAAACCTCAGATACTTCTGCTGTATACGACGCTATGGAGAAATTGAACAATGGAGAATTGAGAATAGCCGAAAAGGTAGATGGTTTCTGGAAGATTAACGACTATCTGAAAAAAGCAATTCTTCTCTACTTTAAATTCGTAAAACCCAGGATCATAGCAGGAGGGTATTTTGATAAAGTACCTTTGAAAACCTACGACTGGGACGAAACTCGCTTTCAGGAAGCTGGGTTCCGGATGGTGCCCGGAAGCATTGTTAGATACTCAGCTTATATAGAGAAATCTGCGGTTCTGATGCCGAGCTTTGTAAATGTCGGAGCCTTTATAGGCGAGAAAACTATGATAGATTCGCACGTGACGGTGGGCAGTTGCGCTCAAATAGGTGAAGAGTGCCATATATCAGATGGAGTGACGCTAGGAGGAGTTCTAGAGCCACTGCAATCTGCACCGGTGATTATTGAAGATAATTGTTTTATAGGAGCTAGGAGTGCTATTTTGGAAGGCGTATTGGTGGAAGAAGGAGCAGTACTGGCGGCAGGCACAATTTTATCCGCCACCACTAAAATTTTAAACCGAGAAACTGGTGAAATAAGCTTCGGAAAAATCCCTTCCAGAGCTGTGGTTGTGCCTGGAACGTATCCATCACGGAATGTAAACCTTCATTGTGCTGTAATTATTAAACGTGTAGATGCGCAGACACGACAGAAGACAGATATAAACGAATTACTGAGGTTATAGTATGGATGTAGTATCCTTCTGCTCCGATTTAATTAGATGCAAAAGTGTTACACCCGAAGATGATGGCGCCATTGATTATATCTCGAAATTTTTATCGTCAGTTGGATTCAAAACCCAAATACTGACATTCAAATCAAAAGACGGCAACAACATCATTAAAAATCTCTTTGCGGAGTACGGAACCTCTGATAAAAAATCTCTTGGCTTTATTGGACATTCAGATGTTGTTCCCGCTGGAGAACATTGGGAAGAAGATCCGTTTGCTGCTGTTCAGAAGGATGGTTTTTTGTATGGACGCGGAGTTGCCGACATGAAGGGTGGAATAGCGGCATTCTGCTGTGCCGCTGCTCAATTCGTACGGCATCATTTTGATGGAACTATCGAATTTTTCGTCACAGGGGACGAAGAGGTTGGATCACCGGAGGGTATGCAGTCACTTCTTAAATGGGCGATTGAAAATAATCGTATTCCCAATTATTGCTTAATCGGGGAACCTTCTTCAGATATTCAATTGGGAGATAGAATCTATTTGGGGCATAGGGGAAGCTTAAATGTAGTTATAAATTCGCGGGGGCAACAGGGGCACTCTGCCTACCCTGTAAATTATAAAAACTCTCTGATTAATCTTTGCAGATATATCGTGAAAATTAGCGATTATCCCTGGAAATACAAAGACAGCAGGTTTCCAGAAACTAATCTAGAAGCCACTATGCTTTTCACCAGCAATTATGCCCCTAATATAGTTCCGGATTGGTCTTCAGCTAATCTAAATATTCGTTTTGGAGATAATTATACGATCGAGAAATTAAAAACTATTATTGAGCAGGAAGCCGAAGGATTTGATAATCTGTCGTTTGCATTTCTCTCTAGCGGAGAAGCTTACTACTGCGACAACGAATTCCTCAAAAGCAAATTATCATTGGCCATAAAAGAAATTGTCGGTATCGAACCGTCCTTTTCCGCAGCTGGTGGAACATCCGATGGTCGGTTTATGGTACACAATTGTAACGTCATTGAATTTGGACTTCCGGATTCTACAATTCATCAAAAAAATGAGAGAGTAAAAGTAGAAGATTTAGAAAATTTGAGAATGATATATCTTTCATTTTTAAAGAAGTACTT
Organism: Holosporaceae bacterium; assembly: GCA_031283445.1. Classification (GTDB taxonomy): domain Bacteria; phylum Pseudomonadota; class Alphaproteobacteria; order UBA3830; family UBA3830; genus JAIRMQ01. The sequence continues at coordinate 26,013 of JAITBT010000015.1, forward strand.
TGAATGATAGCTTCTCTGTCCGTCCAGGACTCTGATCTTCTCACACAAATTCATCTGGAGTGTTTTGATAATTGTTGGAGCTCAAAGAGCTTTAGTGAAATGCTATCGAGGAAAACTTTTTTTGGATTCATCCACAAAGAAAAAGAGGCACAGGGATTCATCTTGGGAAAAATAGTCGGTGATGAAATCGAAATTATTACTTTTTGCGTCCTTCCCAGATTTCAGAATTCCGGCATCGGAAAGATGCTGGTGGATAAGATTGATGACTATGCTAAGATCCATTCCGTACACAGAATATTTTTGGAAGTTTCGGAAAATAATACAGTCGCCAAGAATATATACAAAGGTTTTGGCTACAAAGAAATTTCTAAACGTATAAAATATTACCCGACAGGAGATTGTCTTCAAAATGCTATTATTATGCGAAAAGATATAATACCAAATTCCATTATAAAATAACGATTAAATCTTGCAAGGATTCGTCGATAATGTTGCAGTGGATTATAGTCGTTGATGGAGTAAGGTCTGGAACCTATACAAAGGTAGGGTATGGATGGTTTTAAAAAGAAGAAAGAACTATGGTAAAGGTGAAACTAATGTATCAATGATCTATCCACTACTACCTGCTACCCACCAGCTCGATTAGCTTACCACCCCTTCCGTAGATGGAGACCTCCGGTGATTGAGATTTCTTCTAATTCACGATATGATCATGCAAGATTTCACTAAAAGCTGGGACAATAAATCTGTGCCGAGAGTTGTAGCCATAATAAACCAAAAAGGAGGTGTAGGAAAAACGACCACGGCTGTAAATTTAGCTACGGCTCTAGCGGCCATCGGAAAAAATATTCTGGTTTTGGACCTGGATCCACAGGGAAACACCACGACGGGATTTGGTATTTCTAAAGGAAGAGGCCTCCAAAGCAGCTATGGTGTTTTGTTAGGGCTAGTCAACCCACGAGAAGTTGTTTTGGAAACATATATTAGCGGTCTTTCGATTATTTCATCTACCATTGACCTTGCCGCTGCAGAGATCGAATTATTTTCCCAAAAAGACCGGGATCAGAAGCTAAAGCAATCTATTTGCAACCTTACGGAGTACGACTATATATTCGTAGACTGCCCGCCAGGATTTGGTCTGATCAATATTAACGCTCTAAATGCTTCAAATAAAATCATCATTCCATTACAGTGCGAATTTTATGCGCTGGAAGGATTAGCCCAATTATTCAACACTATTCAAAGTATAAGAAATACCATCAACAAAAATCTAATAGTTTCTGGAATTTTGTTAACGATGTACGATCGCCGAAATGGTTTGAGCCTAATGATAGCTAATGATGTGCGTACGCATTTTAAGAATTTGGTTTTCAATACGATTATTCCAAGAAATGTAAAAATAAGTGAAGCTTCCTCACACGGGAAACCGGTGATTTTATATGATGTGAGATCGGTGGGGGCAATTTCTTACATAGAATTGGCGCGAGAATTTCTGAGTAGGGAGCTTAAATGACAATTAAAGGCTTAGGAAGAGGATTATCAGCATTTCTGGATGTGGAAGTGCGGAATCATGAAAATCAAGAAATTACCAGAATCGATATTAATGTCATAAAAGAAAATCCCTTTCAACCGCGGCAGGTATTTGACCAAGATGGCCTGGATTCTCTAGCAGAATCCATAAAAAGGAAAGGGATTTTGCAGCCAATTTTGGTACATAAGCTTGGAGATGAGAGTTACCAGCTCGTTGCCGGTGAGCGACGACTTCGAGCTTCCAAAATTGCGGGATTGAAAGAGATTCCGGCCATTATCATCGAAATGAGCAAGAAAGATCAGCTGGAAGTGGCTCTTCTGGAAAATATTCAGCGCGAAAATCTCAATCCTCTGGAAGAGGCAACTGCCTACAGGAGGCTGATGGACGAGTTTAATTATACTCAGGAGGAATTATCCGAAATTTTGAGCAAAAGCCGCAGCCACATTTCCAATATGCTCAGATTATTGTCACTTCCAGAGGAAGTTAAAAATTACATCCATACTGGGAAGCTTTCATTCGGTCACGCCCGCACTCTTGTTGGAATGGAAGATGCGGTTTCGATCGCGGATCATATCGTTAACCAGTCTCTAAATGTCCGGCAGGCGGAAAATTTAACTCGGCGACAAAAAAGCGACGGTGTCCATGGTAATCATACGGATCCCGAGGTTTTAAATTTAACAAATCAAATTTCATCCTTAACTGGGTTGAAATCTACCGTCAAATTGAAGGGTAATGGCGGAACTGTCGAAATCAACTTCCAAAATTTCGAAGAATTGGATTTTTTTATTAGTAGATTAAATAATTAGGAGTTTCTTTGAGCATAATAAAAAATACTTTTACCGTTGGCGCTTTTACACTCCTTAGCAGAATCATTGGTTTCATACGAGAATGTGTAATGGCATTTTGTTTGGGAGCTGGTCTTTATTCGGATGCAATTCTGGTGGCTATAAGAATATCCAATACTTTCCGAAGAATTTTTGCAGAAGGTGCATTTAATGCTTCTTTTTTACCGCGATTTTCTGGAATTTTAAACAAAGAAGGAAAAGACGAAGCAAATATTGTACTCTCGAATATTTTTAGTATATTGTTATTAATTTTAGTTCCATTTTCAATTATTATCATAGCGATTTTTCCTTCGTTTTTGCAATTGTTGGTTTCGGGATTCGACACTCTTAGTGAGAAATTTAAATTAACAGTAACATTGGGAAGAATCTGTTTTCCATACATAATTTTTATTTCCTTGGCATCGCTTTTTAGCGGAGTACTGAATACCATAGGTAAATTTGCTCTCCCGGCTGTGATTTATTCCATGCTAAGTATTTTTACTACATCTGGATTACTGCTGGGTTATTTCTTCGATCTATCGAATCATACAACGGCTCACATTGTGGCATATCTGGTTATTCTTTCCGGAATAGTTCAATTTTGCCTTTTATTCGTTTCTATATCCAGATCTGGATTCCGAGTTAGCTTTAGATTTCATTGCTGGACTTGTCATGTAAAAGGGATAATAAAGAATATGATCCCAGGAATTATCGGCGCTGGCGTCTGGCAATTAAATCTGTTTATTGATACGAGCATTTCTTCTTACCTACCGACAGGCACGATTACCTGCTTAAATCTTGCGGATCGACTAAATCAGTTGCCACTGGGAACTCTGGGAATAGCACTTAGCACAGCTCTTTTACCTGCGCTATCTAATACGATCGCACAGAAAGAATATGGCAAAGCTATGCTCGAGCTGGAAGAAGGATTGTTGTTGGCTCTTTTCTTAACGTTATTTGCGACATCTGCGCTGTTGGCTCTCGATGAGCTGTCTGTGATAGTTGCGTTCCAGAGGGGAATGTTCGGAGAAGAGCAAGTCCGGATCACGGCCAGTGCCGTTGCTGGATTTGCATTAGGTTTGCCGGCCTATGTTCTCACAAAAGTATTCTCCTCTCTGTACTTCGCAGCCGGCGATACGAAGTTTCCCGTAATATTTGGAATATTTTCGGTTATTTTAAATGCATTATTTCTTATAATATTAGTCCCTTTCTTGAAATATTTCGGATTAGCTATGTGTACTTCGCTGTCGGCAATTTCCAATGCGGTGATGTTGATCTATTTTTCATCCCGAAAGATGCCAATTACTTTTTCCACTACATTTTGGTACAAACTTGTTGCGCTGTGTTCGGCTTCTGTCATCACGTATTGCTCCCTTCGGCAGCTTATTACTATTTTTTGGAGCGCTTCTTTTCAGTCGGAAATTGCTAAAGTGCTAATATACCTGAGCCTTCTCTTGGGCGCGGCCTTTGTATTTTTTACGACAGCAGTCTTAATCCTGTACTTTACTAAACAGCCACAATGGAAACTCTGGAAAAAAAATGCCTGGACCTAAACCTAGATGAAATTCCGATTGTTGCTTGTTTATATAGGCGAGACGCCACCCGCCTTGAATTATTTCTACAACTCGTGACTTTCTCATTGGTCCAGTGCCTTTATTTCTTTCATAAAGGAAAATGCTCCCGCGCTTTTTCCTACTAGCCAGAACACTAGTCCCCCCGTTCCCGTCAGCCACAGTAGACGAATATTTCTATCACCAGCTCCAGGGATCGTTAAATTATTTAGAAGATCGCCCATAACAAAAATTGTTCCGCACATTATGGCGGAGATCAAAAGCTGCTTGGCGCATTCCAGCAATGTGTACTTATCTACGAAAATCTTGCAGCGCATCTTCAATTTGGATACGAGATATATTCCATTACCCCATGTGGCCAGCGTCGTTGCCCAAGCTATTCCTGTATGTTTCAAGCAGGGCATAAGCAAAACGATGAATAATAAATTAATTACGATCGAGATAATTCCACCGCGAAATGGTGTTACGGTGTCTTTGTTAGCGAAAAACGCCGTTGAAAACATCTTTGCGGCCATATAGGCCGGCAAACCGAAAGCAAACGCTACCAAAGCCGGTGCTGCTGCTGCCACATGCTCTGGCGTAAAATTCCCTCGGCCATAAATGGCTCCTACGATGAGCTCGCTCAGCGTCATAAGAATTACCGCCGTCGGAAGCGTAAATATGAAAGCGAATAACAGTCCTAGATTCATTTGTTTTTGAGCTATGTTATTATTCTTAGCATTTATTGCTCGGGTTATAGGGGGAAGGAGAGCCGTACTGAATGCAATCCCTAGAATTCCCACCGGGAATTGATTAACGTGATCAACATAGTAGAAATAAGAAACTGCTCCTGTCGGCAAAAATGATAGTATAGCAAAATCCATCAGGATATTTAACTGTAGTACTCCGGATCCAATAACGCCAGATAGTAATTTTTTGAAAAATTTTTTTACTTCGTTTTTTTTCGAAGAGAAATCGAACCCTATATTAAATCCACAATGCTTTACATTAATCCACAGGATGAGAACTTGAATTATTCCACTCAAAAACGTCGCCCATGCCATTGTATAAGCTGTGCTGGGGAAAAAGAATGGGCCCAAAAATAGTGCAGCTATAACGGAACCATTTAATATCAGTTGTACGGCTGCAGGCATAGCAAATCGGTTTAGAGTATTAAGAATACCTCCGAACATCGCTACCAGAAACGACGCAGCTACATAGGGAGAACAAACTTTCCCAATGGAAATTAAATGCTCGAATTTTTCGGTAGATGGATCTATGCCAGCAGCAAATCCGCTCATGATTTGTCTGAAAAAAATCAAACAAACTATAGAAAGAAACGAGACCATTAATATTAGCCAAGTTAAGATTTGTGAAGCAATTTTTTGCGCCTCTTCATGCCCTTTATCTTTCAGAGAATTTGAAAATATTGGCAAGAAAGAAGCATTGAAAGCTCCTTCCGCAAACATTTTCCTCAGAGAATTGGCAAATTTAAAAGAAAGAGAAAAAACGTCTGCAAATAATCCAGCGCCGAGAATATAAGACTGTGCTATATCTCTAATAAAACTGCTGATACGATAGGCTAGAGTCCATCCTCCAACAGTGACAATATTATTAATCAAATTCAAACGAACACTCCCTTACTGAGAATATGTTTTTGGATACCATATAAGTGTAATCTTCACAAGAGATTTTGTATTATAGAGTTGTCTGAGTATAAATAGTTGTATTGCAATACTCTCTCTGGCAAGCTCTGGATTTTGTGATGAGATATCTACATCTTTATTAAAAACTTTCGCAGGACGGTGAAGTTTCGTTTTTCAAAAATCTTTAAACGTTTTTCATAAAATATTTATGCCATTAGCTATGATTATTGTATTGTATTTATAATTTTCTCTCCTAAAATTAGGTTATTTTAAAAATTGAAGTTAATAATCATGAATAAGAAAAAGTTTTTTCCTATATATCTGATATTGTCGATCCATTCGCCTATGATGGCAATGCGGAGGATGCCGGAGAAGAGGGGCGTCAGTGACACCTCTGTAGATCAGTCATCGAGAATACTAGGGGCATTAGCGTCTAGTGTAAATAGCAGGGTAGCCCAATGCTTTGACTGTGGTGAAAAGAACTTTGGTCTAAACTATAATTCTTTAGTTTTAGAAGGATTATTTGATTCCAGAGATTTGCCAGGGCAAGTGAATGCTCAAGAAGTCGGATCAGCAATCGGACCGCCATCACCAGATCGTGATTTATCTCACGCTGTAACAAAACATTTTTTTTGGATAAGTCAGGCTGTAGAAGTCATTTGCTTTGGTGCTGATCCTGCCAGATATGATTCCGCATTTGGAAAAATAGTAGCAGATAATCCAGACGCACATCCTAATGCAAAAGCGATTGATTTGGTAGGATGCGCCTTCAGTAAACCAGCTCTACTAGCTGAGCTACGCGCAAACATACGAAATCCAAATGATCCAAACAATGGAGCAATATTTACGCTTCTCATATTTCAAGATTTTATAGCAGAGCCAGATAAAGTAATGGTTGGCAACTATCCACATTTCAATAGACAATATAGAATTAATATAGATACGATAGGCGTCGCTTTTCCCGTGGCAGTCCCTATATTTTCTCGCGATGGTAGTAAAGGCATCGACAATTTTCTTTTCTTGCCTTTTCATCTTCCATATGAATCGCAGGCGGTTCAGTTAGAAATGGCTGTAGCGAGTGTGTATAGTTTAGCTACGGTAGAACTTCGAAGTAAATTTCCAAACGGTTATAACGAAGTAAGATTTCCTCCGTTACTGCGACCAGTTGTAAGTCCAGAAAGGTTAAAAGAGCTAACAGATACCTGCCGCTTAAGTGCGGACTTAGTAGAAAGTCCTGCGCCGCAAGCGGCTGCACCAAAGCCTCTACGTACTGAACGCTTAAGTGCGGACTTAGTAGAGAAGACTCATGAACCGGTGGATGAAGCAAGATCACCTCCTCGGTTACTGCAACCAGTGGATATAGCACAGATATGTGATGAAAATGAAAGAATGCAGAGGCAACTAGATGAGCTCCAAGGGAAAATTCAAGTCTTGAGGGAAGAATCGGCAGCTCTGGAACACCGACCACCACCTCAGCCTAACCCGAAGGAAAACCCTGATCCGCAGGAAGATCCGGTGATCCGGAAACATAATTTAGAAGATGCTCTAGCGCACGCTAATCGTGCAATTGTAAACCTGTTGAACAAGATTGAAAGAGTAAAGCCGAAAAAAGATCAAATAGCGTCCAAGGCGTCGGAAAGCAGCCCTGCACAGGCAGTAGGGACTAGTAGAATAGGAAGTCCTTCTCCGCAAACGGCTAAACGAAGGCGTGCGCCGCCAGTGGCTGCACCAAAGCCTGCATCGCCAGTGGATCTAGGATGGGGAGAAGCCGAATTAAAAGCGATAGCCGACTTTAAAGAACTATTGGAACAAAAAACCGCCAGCGCAGACGATGCCATAAAGATGCTATTAATAGCTTACTCTAAGCAGAAAGAAGGCGACTTATCAGCTACCGTTGCCCATATAGCCGACTTCTACTCAAAGAATGAAAAATTCCTCAAGTTAGTTCTCGAAATAATTACGCATTTTTTAGATGAAAAACTTATCTTACAAGATCTTAGGGCGGTCCTTGCGGCAGTAGGTAGGCAGGTAGACACCAGCGACAATGAAATATGTCAAAGATATTTTAAAATGTTGGCAACGGAATGTGATGCAAGAATGAAAGCTGATCTTACAGCGGCACCAATAATAGCGTTTGGCGATAAACTCGCTATTTGGAGTCGTACACTCCCTCAGTTTAAAAAAGTAAGTACTTTGTTGTCAATCGAAGGTGTGCGTTTGATACCATGTCTTGCAAACGTTAGTGGAATACTCGATCTTCCAATTTGGAAATTTTTTGTGCGGGCCGATGAAATCGATTCGCTATTTCAAAGACTATATACTAATAGTCAACTCCTTTTTATGCATTTAAAATTGAGAAAAGAGAAACTGCAAAATAAAATAGGATCGCAGCTATTTGAGGAATTAAACCTAAATGTGACTGCACTGCGTGACTCAGCAAAGCTTTTCTGCCCACCAACGGTTACTGACGAAACATACGGGGCTGCTATTGCAGCAATAGACCCAGTATCAGACTCTATTATACGGTTTGGACAAATTATAAAAAAAATCCATGAGAATCTTCATCCTTGATTGGCCATTTTGTGCTAGAGGGTTCCTTTTAGGAAAAAGAAAAAATTTTACTATATGAAATGTTAGATCATTTGAAAATATTAAATTCAGCAGGACAGTCGGCAGAAAACATATTAACCGTTCGAGAAGTTTTACCACTGCTGAACGTATCTGAAAGCGATTTTCTAAGATATATACCAAAAGGATAAGCAGCATTTTAGCTTGTATGATTATCGAAAAGAAATTTGAAGTTCAATAAATTTACTCTTTAAAAAATATTTAATGTCAAATATATGGTGATGTTATTTTTTTAGTATTTAAATTATAATAGAAATAACAGAACATGGAGAGAAAGCATGAATTTTTCCTTTTTCGGTCATCATATGGAAATAGGCGAATCTTTAACCAGCAAAGCTAAAAATGCATGCGAACTTCTGGAGAGCAAATACAGGGCAGAGTTTATAGATGTTAATATCGTCATGAAAAAAGATGGATATTTATTTCATTGTGATATTTCAGCAAAGACAAACACGGGAAACTCCTATTACGCCAGCAGTGAAGCAGATGATCCAAACGTTAGTTTTGATTTAACTTTACAAAAGATCGATCAACAAATGCAGAAAAAGAAAAAAGCTGAACGTTGTTTTTGCAGAGAGTCTAGAATTGAAATCAACAATTTTGATAATTCTTGTGAAGACTCCATACCATTAATAGTAGCTGACATGCTAGACGATCTTCCTATTTTGAGCGTTTCCGATGCTGCAAAACGTCTGAACGAAAAAACAATGGTGTTGGTTTTTGAAAATATTTCCAGCAACGCCATAAATATTGTCTATATTCGTCCGGATAAAAATATTGGATGGATCGATTATAAATTAAAAAAATAAGCTTCAGTTGTTATCACATTTAAATTGAATCGAGTGCAAGAAGCATTGCAAAATAGTAAATTTAACTAAAATTCAATGTTTTTATGAGACAATTGCCACAGTGGCTGGATAAATTATGTGGCAAGCAATAATCGTATTATTTTCCCAGAAACGTCGATATAGATATTATAAATATTCGGGCGCTTTTGGAAAATTTATAAGCTTTTTTTGGGTATTTTCATTGCCTTTTCTCTTCATCAACGAAAAATCTTTCGCTTCAAGAAGATCTGCGCAATTAGGTCCGTTGGTGGAGATAAAGTCTAATGGACGGCATCTGAACGATCCTGCTTTTCTATTGGAATCTGATGAAGAATCTCAACAGGATGAGGATGAATCAGAATCTGACGCAAAGGAGTCTCAACAGGACTCATTAATGTGGCTAATGAATGATGGACGGCATCTGAACGATCCTGTTTTTCTATTGGAATCTGATGAAGAAGAACCTCAGCAGAGTGAGGATGAACCGGAATCTGACGCAAAGGAGTCTCAACAGGACTCATTAATGTGGCTAATGAATGATGGACGGCATCTGAACGATCCTGTT
>JAITBT010000021.1 GCA_031283445.1 Holosporaceae bacterium
ACCGGTAATTTTTTCTTCAAAAATGGATGATCCACCCAAATACCGGTATCTAGGCCAAATTTTTCCTGTTTTTCCAAAAATTCTGCGGGAACTGATCCTTTTTTATGGTCGTCGATGAATTTTTTTATTTTTTCGTTTTTGCGGGATAACTCCTGCGCGATAGCGTTATCCTGCGACACCGCCAGGAACGTCGCACCGAAAATTGTCTCCGGACGCGTGGTAAATACTGTTATGTTTTCCCCGTCACTCATGCGAAATTTTATGGAGCAGCCTTCGGATTTTCCTATCCAATTCTCCTGCATGATTCTGACTTTTTCCGGCCAGCCATCTAAATTATGGAGCTCGGACAGCAACTCCTCCGCATATGTGGTAATTTTAATGAACCACTGAGATAGCATTTTTCTCTCGACAATGGCTCCGGAACGCCAACCTCGACCGTCCACCACCTGCTCATTGGCCAGAACGCAATTGTCAACAGGATCCCAGTTCACTTCAGATTTTTTCCTGTATACGAGCCCTTTCCGATACATCGCGAGAAATAATTTCTGCTGAAATTCGTAATATTGGGGATCGCAGGTAGCAAAATCCCTCGTCCAGTCGTAGGAAAATCCAAGAGATTTTATTTGGTTCCGCATGACCTCAATGTTTTTATAGGTCCATTCTTTCGGATGACTATTGTTCTTGAGAGCGGCGTTTTCCGCCGGTAGTCCAAATGCATCCCATCCCACCGGATGCAGCACCGAGTAGCCGCGAGCTCTCTTGAAACGCGCAATAATATCGCCAATCGTGTAATTACGCACGTGTCCGATGTGAACCTTGCCGGACGGATACATGAACATTTCCAACACATAGCATTTCGGCTTTTGCAAATCCAAAATAGGTCTAAACGATTGGTTTTTATACCAAAATTCCTGCCATTTGGGCTCCACAACGGAAAAATTATAGGGAGGAATCTCCGAAATATCCAGCGACATATTAACCTCAAAATTTAGCCATCAAAAAAATGTTGATTCATCATATATTATACATCATTTGCAAAACTAACGCTAGAGCACTGAATACATGTAATTGAATCGTCTCCTAAGATATTTGTCCTAAAAAATTTTCGAATACAGCGTTTGAGGTTTTCTTCGGATGTGACGTTACTCAGCTAAAAGATGTACTTCCTGTTTCTCTTCATTCCTGTAACGTCAATGCATTGCGTCCCGATTTATCACATTCCGACAAATCTGCTCCCGCATTGAGAAGCTCATGCAAAATTTGAATATCGCCACCTCGCACAGCTAACTTCAATGGCGTATCCCCTTTGTTATCCTTTTGACTGAGAAAAGCTCCATTATTGTGTTCCTTTACATAATCAATAATGGCTTTTACCGCAGATATTTCCTTTACCGATAAATATTATTTATCAAGCCAATATGTCAACGCGTTGCGTCCCGATTTATCACATTTCGACAAATCTGCTCCCGCATTGAGAAGCTCATGCAAAATTTGAATATCGCCACCTCGCACAGCTAACTTCAATGGCGTATCCCCTTTGTTATCCTCTTGACTGAGAAAAGCGCCATTATTGTGTTCCTTTACGTAATCAATAATGGCTTTTACCGCATATGTTTTCTTATCGGGCAAATAATATCGATCAAGCAAACTCGTCAACGCATTGCGTCCAGATTCGTTACATTTTGATAAATCCACTCCTGCGTTAAGAAGTTTATCCAGAGTATCTTTATCATTAGAATATACAGCATATTCCAATGGGCTAATACCGACACAATCCTCACTATTGAGTAGATTTTCTGAAGAGTTATCTATAATAAATTTAATAACTTCGTCCATTAATGCAAGTTGCACCTCGTCTGCGTTCATGTATTTTTTCTCAAATATTGCATATGTTAATGCATTGTGTCCACATATACCGCACTTCAATAGATCTGATTTACTAATCACCTTTTTCAATGTGCTTAAGTTTCTATTTCTAATTAGATAAAAGACACTTCCTCCAGAAAACGGTAACTCCGTTACAAATTCTTCATCCCAATAACTCGTCTTTTCGAACATGGAAACTGATGGATACAGCGTTTGAGGTATGTGCTTTTTTTCTAACTCCTTCAAAGTACTGCGTAATCCTTTAGTTTTTTCCATGCCCAATAAGTTAAAGCTATTGGCAATAAAATTTATTATGCTAGCATTAGTTTTGTGCCAGTGATGTACATATAGCATAGGAGTCCTTGAGTCTGGCGCTGAAGAAGGCATAAATAACCCAATGATAAATTTTACGAATCTTAATTTGTCTAAGGATCTCCAAAGATACATAAATTCATTTTGTCTGTCTTGCAGAACAACTGGTTTACCATCTATGATTAATGGAATTCCACCGAACATAGTAAGCATCTCTTCCGAACTTTGCCATAGTATGCTAAATCTTTCTTTATCTTTAAGAATTGGGTTATCCATAGATTTATCTTCTACCCAATAACAACCTTCATATTTTCCAAAAACAGAAGCCAAGACATATATTGCTCTTGCTATGTGCTTTGCTGTTAATATTTTGGATAAGTCAAAAGCTTCAAGTTCGTTATTGGCTAATTCACTTTTATTAAAAACAACACCTGCAAAGCCAGAGTTTATGAGCAATTGGAGAGTATCATACAGCCATTGGGCCTGATCAGGCTGAGATGTGTTGTCTTTTTCACCAATGGTGATATCTTTCTTATCAACGGCGTTATCTTTTTTCTTAATTATTTCTCCCATATCATTTCTCAATTTTTCAACTTGTATTCCAGCACTTATTGCCTTTTCCATTTCCGCAACAATCGGCTCCATCAGTTCTTCCGACAGCATCGGGAAAAATAAAGTCCGAAAATTCAAATTTTCGCTGTTAATTGCTGCATAAACCGACATATTCAAAAAACTAGCAAACCCCATAGGTGATATCATATAATGAAAAGCGTGGCTTATTTCATGAACAAATGTTGATGTATTAAACGCTGGGAATGTGAAATGTTTTTTTTCTAAGTTAATGGATTTGTTCAAGTCGGAATAGTATGACACTCCACGGTTATCCATGCGATATATTTCTAATGTGCAGCTGCCGGGAACAAATGC
>JAITBT010000076.1 GCA_031283445.1 Holosporaceae bacterium
TAGGAGAGTAATATGTATAAAATTGGCTTTTTAGTTACAATGGTGTTTTTATTAAATCCCATAATTGTCCATGATGTTTATGGAATGAAAACAGTTGAGGAAGACAGAGTTACAAGCACAACATCTTTGACTCAATTGCAATCTACTGCAGAGACCCAGGCTTTGATACAAACATTGCAGTCCGAGAATTTAAAGCTTGCCAATCATAGGGATGACCTACGGCAATTGGTAACAGATATAATTTTGGGACTTGAGGATGCAAGGGATACAAACCCAGAACAGTCAATCAAAACATTGTATGATCTTTTAGTAATTAAAATAAAAGAAGAGCTTCAAAAAACAGAGGCTCCTTATACGAAGTAACACTTTTTTGCTAATATTTGTGTGAATTGAACGGCTTCAGCGTTTGTGCTGTGGCCGTGATCCGGTTGCAGTCAATTAGCTGAGTTTGTGTTAGGGTGTCATCGTCAATAACAGGACAGAGATAACCATGAAACAACCGCATAACAGGCAATCGTTGCACTCGCCTGGCAGCTGTTTCTTAGGTCGAATCCAACTAATCGAGTTGGTGCTTTTTCTAGAATCTATAAACGATGACAACAGCAAAATTAATTTTGTTGACCTTTACTTTGTTGTTTACTCTGTGCCCGTACGGAGTCGATAATGTGATTTCTTTGCTGATTTTCAGAGTTTTTGAAAGTTCGATATTAATTCCAAAATTCTCATTGAAGTTTTTGCTTAATCCAATTGCAAAAAATGGAGCTATTTTTCTAAATTTATCATTTCTTACAGTATAAAAATTGTTTGCCGGAACTATTTGCCCGCCCAGATGCATTACACCGGCTTTTACGTACAAACAGGCTTTTATTTCATTGAAAAAATATCCTGCTTTTGCTGCGATATACGGAGAAATACGGAAAGTAGTATCAGTTTTTATATTTTCAGCGGAATGTTGAGGCGCTACCAGCGATTGGTCGTTAATTGCTCTTATGATGGCATTATTAACACGTTCGATATCATTACCAAACAACGCTACAGCATTGGCATTTGTTATACCGATGTCTGCAAAATGATCTTCATCACCGGAAAATAGGACAGCGAGTTCTCGGAGCGTCGCAGCATCTATCGGATGAGTCGCTCCTGTTAAAGACGACCCAACCGTACCAAAAACATCTGTTTCAGCAATGCTCCTTAAAATATTTGCAAGCTCAGAATTGGCGAAAGTTATAAAATTTCTTATTTCTGTCATGGCCGACGACATATTCCCATTCCCCAATGGCAATAAACTGTTAACTGTCTCCTGACCTATAAAACTTGAATATGTCGCGTTAGGATTATTACCGTTATTTACGTACAATGGGCTGTAATTTCCTTCTACGAAAGCTGAAATTGCAGGGCCGGGCGTTCCATCTTGATTTACCAAGCCGGGAATATCGGTATTTGTCGCTCCACCGAGATATCGGTTAACCCTTAAAAAATTTCGCCACACATTTCCCGTTGCAGACGCGCCAGCAGCTGGTATCCCATAAATACTTAGAGTTCTAAAATAGGAATTTATCAATCGCGATAGGGCATATTGCCTCTGTAAATAGTGGAAACCCGCGGAGTTTTCGTTCAGCTCTCCACCAACTCTCAATTTTTTAGGACCGGATCCGAAATCAACTCCAGCTTCGCCTCCCAAGAAAAAATTTCCGCAAACGGCTTTTTGGTATCCGACCGCCGCTACGCCACCAATTGTAGTTGAATACGCACTTTCGGAAACATTTTTGAATTCCCTATTTCCGGTTGCTGAGATTCTATGTGCTCCGATATTTAGACCGAATCCACAATAGCTTCCTTCAAAATCCTTTACACCTGAATTAAAATCCGGCGATTCTTTTTTTTCTTCTTTATTTGTATTTGGAAGATCAGCGTCAACGCCGTCTGCTTGCAAACAAAAGACAAAAACCACAAATGAAAGACATAACAATCTACGCATACAACACCCCTTTACGAAAATCTACACAAAAGGATATTCGCTTATTCGATAAAACTCAACAAAAAACTCACCAATTTTATGAAAAAAATCGGAAGCTTTTATATTATTTATTCTGTGCTATGCGCAAATCGTTTATAAATCAGTCATCAATCCCTTTCCTCTTCAAACAAGTCCCTCACTTTGCATCCCAACGCTTTTGAAATTTTTTCTAAAGTGTTGAGCTTACATTCTCCTATTCGCTTGCTCAAACGAACTCTCGCGATAGTATCATGAGACACTCGAGCCGATTCCACCAACTCGGCAATGCTAACTTTCTTTTGTGCCATTATGCATTTCAAATTGCTGGTGATCATCATTGTGCCTCCCTATAAATGAGATAGTAAATGCTGATTTAGCTGTTATCTATTACGAAGTATCTGAAGATTGGTGCTTATAATGAGAGGATATAAGCGATTAATTTAGCCCGTAACGCGCAGATATAGCTGTAATCATTTCGAGAAAAAATCGTCTGTAACAGAGTGTATAATCAGTATAATTGGGTGTTGATTATCGAAATATCAGAACAATATATATATTCAGGTATTTCTGATACTTTTTTTTTATTTCAAAGCCTATCGGCAAAATTGCGTATTTATTTAAGTTTTTTTCGTGATGCAAACGCAATGATTCCGCTACTACGCTATGATTGCATCAGAATCACATCAGAAAACAGACCAGCGTTGTTGATAAATCCCGAGGGACACAACTACTGCCGCTACGTCGGCATCGAAATAACGGGCGCTCCTAGGAACATGTGAGGCAAGATGCATGATATTGCTGCCTCTATAGCAATTTACGAAGTACCTTTTTTCATGGCGTAAGCAGAGTGACGCTGCCTCAAAAACTTACTCCG
>JAITBT010000058.1 GCA_031283445.1 Holosporaceae bacterium
TCAACGCCAGGTGCCATAGTATCACCTGGCGCAACGACTTTTATCCGAGGATGATGGAACTCTCCTTCTCCCAAACTGGCGAGCAACGAAGATATATACGGCACATACATTCGCGCATCGCCTTTTTTCAGATCAACTGCGAAGAGAAAAAGATTGCTGCGAGGAGGGCAAGTATAGCTAAAAGCACATCCAGTTTGTGCATCAAATATCAGACCTCCAAACGCTCCATTTGAATATGATATTCCTTCTGCAATATGTCCACCACGATAGCATCGGACTGTTCCCGAATACTGCAGATCTTCCTGCGTTTGATATTCCTGCATTACGGTTGTTGCTACGTTTTCTTCTATCTTGGTGGCGTTGGTGATATGCGTATCACGGTCTTTCAAACATATCCAAAACATTGAACGTGTTGTTATCATCTTGGTTTGCTGAAAGGCGTCATTTCTAGGAACTAAAGACATTTTTAAGCCTATCTCCCGATATACTTGCCGTGCTAGGCTATTAATAGCACTTGGATTTTCCACTTCCAGCAAATCGATACCACTGCTCTTGAGAAAATCCAAAATCATGTTATTGACCGACCAAAAAAGAATTTTTGTGCCATTACGCCTGGTTGCATGAATACATGACTGCGCAAGTGATCTCTGCTTTTCCTCCAGAGATGCTCGTATGTCATTGTTACCGTAGGAATATTCTTTCCAAAAAAAGATGCTCTTCTTTGTGTCGTTCTTTTCAATTATTGGAGTAATCTCCCGCCAGTACAATAGCCCAACGAAGAGTTGATACAGCGTTTTCGGGATTGCTAAAATGTGGATATCTTTTCCAACATTATGTTTTAGACGTTCTTCCATAAAGCTATATTCATAATTAATCATCATATTATGTTCATCAGCAGATAATTTCCCAATAAATTCCTGATTGCAAGGATTGGTGTTCATGGGATATCTGAAAGTTGAATCATAAAAATATATTTTTTCCTCATTTGTTTGAGAATCAATTATTCCGTTTATATCATTAATGCGCTGATAATACACAAATGCCGCATTATTTCCCGCCTTTAACTCCGGAGAGGTCGAGGCTGGATTTTCCGAAACGGCTAAATCTGCATTTAAAGTAGACTTTTGTCCAGACATTGCGTCATTGGTATTTTGAGCGAGCTGCTCGTTCACGCCAAACGTTGTGCTGTGAGAAAGTAATAAAAGTATCAAAAGTTTTTTCATGTTCTTTTCTTATATGACAATTATAAAAAATACAGGCATAAGATTCAAATATATCCTTATGCCTAATCTAGGTAGTTTCAATTTGGTTTTGGACAGGAGTCCTTATTTTTCAAATAATAGAATTAGTGTTAGCGATTTTGTCCGACATTTCCTTCATTTTTACCAACGCCTGCCGTAGCGAAGCATAGGGAAACATCCAAATGCGATCGATATATCTGGAGAGATTTTCTTCATACTCACCAATATCCTGCCCATGCAAATCGAATAATATTTTGTAAAGCGGCCGATTCATGCGATAGTGTGAATAACAACTGCTCAATTTTAATTTGTTCAATATGATGCCTAATTTAATGTTTTTTTCATTGTTTATATAGTCATTTGACGTATGATCAAAACGAATGGGAAATCCTTGGGAAGCGTACAGTGTAAAATCACTCAGGGTATTTATATACATCACATTTGATCCCAAATGTGTCACCGTGAAAAAACCTAATATTTGTAAAATCTCTGCAGTGGACGTATATGTAAAAGTAACCATTCCTTCTTTGGACGAAATAATTGGACGAAAATATTGTGCCATTCCATCCGCACTTTCTGGAAGTGTAATCCCCTCTCCTTTAAATACTTCCCGGAATATTGTAGCTTCTTCAGGAGGCATTTTTTTGATCAGTTCAATTTTTTCTTGCACTATATCTTCATAAAATTCTATATCAAATAAACTCGCTGTGATTTTATAGGAATCTTGGTCGAGTCCTAAAATTGAAGTTGCACTTGACATATTTGCTGACGTTACATGACCTATTTCATGGAATAGGATCCGCGCTATTCCCGCTTTATAGTAAGATAATCCGTACGATGAGTTCAGTGCATATGGGCAATGGAAAAATGAGTTGTATGAAAAATACCGAGAACCTATGGTAATGATATTGTATTCTGCACAAGAACTCTCTCTATCACTATTAGCAAAAGCTATTCCTCTTCTATTTCTATTACACTCGGGACGAAAATGCCTTGTAACAAGGTCACATGAAAAATGACCAGAATCTCTCCAACCTATCAGCACTAACATAAGATTTCGATAGATGGGATCGCAGCGAATTCCTTCTAGCAAACTTTCCCGGATATAGTTCTCTAAATCGCCGCATCGCTCATATATCAGAGCTACGAAATCTTTAACCAATAAGGCATCGTCGGGAAATTCTTTTAGCAAACTATCTTTGATACTGCCCATGTAAACGTGGTCATAAAAATAACTGTTGCAAACGAATTTTTCAATTAATTCGTCGATGTTATCAGAGGAATCCACGAGCTTCAGCAACATATTCTTGCGCTCCTGAGACAGAGCAAACGAATTTATGAGCGTAGTTGCATCTATGAATCTGATTTCATCTATTTTTATACTTTTCTCTTTCAATTCATTTATCATATCTTCAGATGCTTTTCGTTCTCGTGCATTTTTTGCCGGACGAGACGACGTATATATTTCCTGCGACACGTCGAAAGTATTATCTTCTTTCCACTCCAAATATCGGGAAGCAATATTCTTGCCAATTTCCATGCTGTGAGCGCCAAAATTATGCAAAATTAGCAGAGCTGCCAAATATTTTTTCATTTTTTTAATTCTCCTTTTAAATATAACTATGAAATTCGGACTTTCGGAAATTTTAGAAAAGAATATTAACGATCTCGTTGCCAAGCGGGGTCGCGGTATTTTTTTCTCGGCGTTGTCACTTATTTTTACGACAAAAAATATTTTCCAAAACGGCCTATGAATAGTTTTTTTACACAAAAACATAAAAAAAACAGAATTTGTTAATGTCTCCCAAAAACTCTATTCTTTAAAGTAAATATATATATCTATTATGCAAGAAGCAATACATTTTTTTTGCAAATAACATTCAAGAAAGCGTTGTGCAACGACTTTTTTGACAATCTAGGGTTTGTCAGATTTGCTATGCGGATCCAGATACGGGGAGCACACTAAGACACGACTGGCTGCGATGCGCGCTCCGCCCGAATGGGTCCAATGGCTACAATATATACATTGACAGGTCCTGCTGTGCAGCGAGACTTCCGACTTTATCTTCCACGTATTGGGTATCGATGATAACTTCTTCTCCGTTTTTTTGATCGGCGCAGAAACTTATGTCTTCCAGCAATTTTTCGATCACCGTATAGAGGCGTCGAGCACCTATATTTTGCAGTTGGCGATTGACGATTACTGCGATTTCGGCGATTTTTTCGATACTTTCGTTGGTAAAGTTCAGATTTACTCCTTCTATTTTCAGAAGAGCCTTATATTGTTTTATGAGACTGCTTTCGGTGTCCTGGAGGATTTTTACGAAGTCATCCTGTGTTAAATATTTCAATTCGACGCGTATCGGCAATCGTCCCTGGAGTTCCGGCAGCAGATCCGATGGTTTTGAAATGTGGAAAGCTCCGGAAGCAATAAATAATATGTGATCTGTT
>JAITBT010000061.1 GCA_031283445.1 Holosporaceae bacterium
CTGCATTTAGTGTGGGACGAAAAGAAGGACTCATCCTCAATCGGTGTATCTTCAGATACTTAACACTCTTCTGGCTTTAGCCAGTAGTGCCAGAAAATCAACTTAATCTAGTCTTGAACTTATCATGCAAAAATAATTAGTTGAGCGTTCTATATCTTAACTCGATATAAGGTGGTGGTCGGCAGCACTCATCTGCGTCGCGGTTTCCTCGAATTGCTATTAGGTTTTTGTGATGGTGTTCCCGAGGAACCGCTGGAAGCAGGCTCTTCCTTTTCGTAGGAGTCACTCTCACTTCTGTTCTTCTCGGTAGTAGATCCATTTCTTCCCTGACCACGATCAGGTCGTGCTAATGCTTGTAGTACTCTATCTGCGTTATCAGGTAAATATAGTCTATCATAAAACTCCAGTACGACTAAAACAGCAGCAAAAATATTTCCGATTTCTGTCAGCAGCTGAGCCAACGCCGCCATCGTCACATCGTAATTTTCCCAAAATTCTACAAATCCCCTGAGTGCTTGCTGAAACAATCTCATATCACTGGATATTGCACCGGCTAATGGTTGTATCGGAGCGATCGTCTTTTTAATACTAGCAGCGGTAGTCTCATTTAGGTCAGTTCCTGATGATCTTAAAAATTGGATGCAAAGTACCAGAGTATCGATCAACGCTCTAGCTATTAACCATAATTCTCTACTAGTAGTGCCAGCAATTCGGGCTCCAAGTTCTTGATTTTTTGCCATCTGTTCTTGAGTTTTCGTTCTCTGTTTATCTGAAGCTTTTTCATCCGCTGCTACAGCAGCTTTCATAGCGTCTGTTTCATTTACTAATGCGGCAAACACTAAATTGCACCATATACCAAATTCGGATAAAAGTTTCATAACTAATCTCAGCATAAGTAGGTGCGTGACATCTACTTGTAAAAAATTCGCTTTGCTGGAAGTATCAAATCTAGTGCTAGCTTTTGCAGATGCCTCACTAATTTGTTTTGATAAAGTAGTCCATCTTTGTACAACTGCAGCGTTTTGATCTTTTGGTTTTTTTGAAAATAAGGCATTAGCATGTCCCAGCGATAATAAAAGAAAAAATACCAGCGGTAATACTTTTTTCATTGCTTCACCCACATGTCAATCGTTTAATTATAAGGACAAAAAATTTATTTTTGATTAAAAGGCTAAGTTTTTGTGAAAACTATAAGCCGGATTCTGTAGGACATATTGTCCCGATAGCCATTCATCTAGCGCTTGCGTCACCGCAAACGTCAAGCGATCTACCCGAATAACATAGCCTGGAGGATGCGCGTTATCCTTCTTGATCTTGCTCCAAGTGGGGTTTGCCATGCCATAGCTGTTACCAGCTACGCGGTGAGCTTTTACCTCACCATTTCACCATTGCCCTAGGGCTGTATACTTTCTGTTGCACTTTCCCTGGTGTAATTACACACCGCCAGACGTTATCTGGCACTTTCCCTCCACGGAGTCCGGACTTTCCTCTATTATATAAAATAACAGCAGCTATCCATTTCCACAAAAACGTCCGATATTAACGTAAAAATGTGCAAAAGTACATAAACACCTGCGTGACACGTGTGATGTTCGAACATGCTTTACATAAAATAATTATTTCGCAATTTTTCCAATAAGATCCTTTCGGCCTCTTACAAAATCCTCTCCGGACATTTTTCGCGTTCCCGACGACTGAACTTCCGTCAATCTTAACGATCCCACACGACAAGAGACAACCATGTTTTCACAGATAACTCCAGGTGAATGAGGAGTACTTTCCTCTAGAACTACGGCATCAAGAATCTTTAAATATACATCTTCAATTTCCATCCATGCAGCTGGCAATGGAGAAAATGCTTTGATATGCCTAAGTATATTTACTGCCGAATCATTCCAATTAATTTTGCGGAGATCTTTTGTAATTTTTTTTGCATAAGTAGCTCCTTCTTCAGGCTGCGTTCGAGATTGCTGCAAATTATTTTCAACATCGCCCAAGAATTTCAAAATCATCTTTGCTCCAAGATTACCTAGCTGTTCGGAAAGTTTACCAAACGTGGTTTCTGGAAAAATATCGATGGATTGCGTAGAAATAATGTCGCCCGTATCCACTCCTGCATCCATTTTCATAATGGTAATCCCCGCTTTCTTATCTCCGGCCAAAATGGCAGCTTGAATTGGAGAGGCTCCTCGCCATCTGGGAAGCAAAGAAGCATGTATATTTATGAAACCGCATGCTGGAATACTAAGCAAATTTTTAGGAATTATTAACCCATATGAAGAAACAATGGCCATGTTCGGCTCCAAAGATCGAAATATATCAATCTCGACCTGGGGTTTAAAATTTTCTGGACAATAAACCGGGATGCCTTTCTCTTCTGCAAATTTATGAACAACGGATTTTTGAATTTTATAGTTTCGTCCAAATGGTTTCGGCGTTTGGGTATAGACGCCTGCAATATTAAATTGCGCTTCATGAATGGCGGCCAAAGCTTTCAGAGAAAAGTCCGCCGTTCCCATAAAAATAATAGATTTATTTTTCACCTTGTTCTTCCATCTGTAATTTTTCAAATTTTTTAATGGCGCGTGATTTTTTTAATTTACTCAGCCGATCGATGTATAATATACCATCTAAATGATCCAATTCATGCTGTAGACAGCAAGATAAAAACCCATTTGCAGTAACTCTACGCTTCACAAAATTATCGTCTAGATATTCCACAACAACGGACTCATGGCGAAGAATCTCTACTCGTAGAATTGGAAGAGATAAGCATCCCTCGTTTGACTCAATCATTTTTTCAGACTTCCAGACTATCTGAGGATTGATCAATTTATACAGCTGAGAAGGAGTTTCTCTAATATCAATCGCAACCATTCTTTTTAGAATACCGACCTGCGGGGCGGCAAGCCCTGCTCCGGACCATTCATATAATTTTTGAGACATTTCGTTTAAAATTTCAGAAGTTTTTTCGTCTCCGTTTACAACCTCTGCACATTTCGTTGATAAAATCGGATCTGGATACTTAATCAATTTCATCTTAATTATCTATCCTGATCCTATGATGCAATTTCCTCGAAGCTACTGCACCTTTGTATATGATAAAATCGCTTCCTCTAGCCAAAAAAAATCCCCACATATATCTTGGAATAGTTTATAAATTAGTGATGTACAGTCAAGCTCTAGTCGTGGAATTTTTCCATATAGCTATCAATGGATTTTTATAGATCGACATTTTTACGGCTATTGTGAGAGCATTTCTGCTGATTTTGAGTAACATTGATGTCTTCTTCAAGGACTTCAGGGTAGATTTTCATTGGTGCAGAACGTCTATGTCGTTTTTTTTATACTACTTCAGTAGTTCTCTCAGAGTTTCGGAAACGAATTTGTTTTCGAGATTTTTTTCGATGTTCTTTATCCAATGAATCACCAAATGAAAGTGTATTTTTATATCGTAAATACTCTGCAAAATTTACATACATGTATCACTAACACTCCTGATCTAATGCAAAAAGCATATCATGTGATATCTCTATAGGGCAATTCCTCTAGTTATCGCTCAAATCCGAGCATTTAAATTCTCCATTGCCAAATTGAGGAAGATACTTGCTCTGAAAAAGTTTCAGCAGAGACACATCTCTGGCATTTATAATAAAATTTCTTTCATCTGAAAATTTTTGAAATACTGTATGGCTTCCTCTTACATATCCGTATTGTTCATAGGTATAGATTGCTTCACAAAGAGTATCAAATACTAATTCACCGTTTTCTTCTTTTATGCCACAAATAGTATAATACTCTTCATCATTTGAAAAACAACTGACTGCATAATTGCCATATCTTTTTAAAAAATAAGGAGATTTATAATGGCGAAGACGTCTAGCAATACATGCCGTGGATTTGTGTCGCTTTCCCTCGGCTATGGGATCCGAAATTTTATGATACCAATGTAACATTTCGTGAAAGATGGTTCCACCAAACGACAATTTATGCTTTGTACAATCTAAAGCAGATAAAATACTTTGATCCATCGTCCTTATATTTAAAACATAATGTAAGGTATTGTATGAAGAAAGATTAGCCTCTCCTTTCGTAAATAAAAGTACGACTCTTTGTGGCCTATAGGGCATTGTTTTGTATTTTGCTATAAGTGCGCGCATTAACCGACAGAAAATCGGAGAATTTGTCATTAGATAAAATATTTCAACTAAATCTTGCTTTCTTATTTCTTCAATACCAGCGGATTCTAATATGATTCCTTCCTGTTGACTTGCTAATTTTAAGATTATTCCTTTATCTGTAGATAAAAAATCTTCTACAGGATCTATACACGTGTTCATAAAAGTATGCGTTAATGTTTTTCTGTTTTGTTCCAGAGTCTTTGATGAATCCCAAGTGCTTTTATGATAATACTCTTCTTCTTTTGTATTCAGGAACGCAGCTTCGGGGATTTTTAAAGGAGGAATCCACTCTTCCAGAGGAGCAGGCTCATCATCGATATCATCCAGTACCACGACAGAATTTTTTGTCGGCTTCGAAATCGGCAAATTCGCACTGGATGTAGCTTGAAAATTATCATATGCCCAATGGAGTAAAACCGAAAAAATGATAGCGATTACGATCATCATTTTTGTCTCAATTTTGCGCATTTTATTCAAAAAATTAGTCAACGGATGAATGCCTATTCATATGAATACTTTCTCAGTATAGCAAAAAAAAATTAAAAAGCAAATGCCTATAACTAATTGCATTATAGCTGTATTAAATGAAATTGCTAAAATAGTATTCCTGCAACCAATGCAAAACATTAGCAGATAATTTTAAAGTAGAAACGATGCATTGATTATATCTTCTTAGCCAACTGATATCTTCTGGAGAAAGAAGCTCTAGGTGTATAAATTTATGATCAAATGGAACGAGAGAGATAGTTTCGAAAGATAGATAACCAGAAAAGGCAGATTCAGTAACTAAGATCATGTTTTCTAGACGAATTCC
Source organism: Holosporaceae bacterium (assembly GCA_031283445.1). Classification (GTDB taxonomy): domain Bacteria; phylum Pseudomonadota; class Alphaproteobacteria; order UBA3830; family UBA3830; genus JAIRMQ01. Next base: position 4,996 of record JAITBT010000061.1, read on the forward strand.
AAAACTATTTTCCTGATAATATCCCGGCTCATTTGAAAGAATCATCCCCGATTGTAGAGGAATATTGTTGCCGCGTGCAATAGCTATCGGACCTTCATGAACATGCGACATATAGCCGATACCATGCCCGGTAGAATGATTGAAATCTTTCGCATGCATCCAGAGGAATTGGCGCACCAGAATCTCCAATTGAGATCCGACTGTCCCGAACGGGAAGAGCGCGCTGGCCAACGCGATGTGACCTTTCAAAACTAAAGTATAGTAGAATTTTTGCTCTTCCGTTGGTTCCATTATGGATATAGTTCGCGTAATGTCCGTCGTTCCATGCTTATACTGACCGCCGGAATCCAGGAGCAAAATATTAGTAACGAATCGGTTAGTTTCAGCACATGGATGATAATGAATTATGGCAGCATTTTCATCTGCGGCTGCTATGGTTTTAAAACTCTCTCCAACAAATCCTTCCTGCTGTTCTCTAAAATATAATAATTTTTCGACAGCATCTAATTCAGTGATTTTTTTCGTATTGTTATGAAACCAATAAAGAAAATTGATGATAGCGCTGGAATCCTTTTGAGCAGCAAGTTTAATATCATCAATTTCTATCGAATTTTTTATGGATTTCAGCGGCAAACAAGGATTTTTTACATCGACAAAACCACCGTGCTTTATGCAAACAGGAGTCTGAGATTCATCAATTCCTATTCGAAAAAATCTAGACATATCTTTTTGTAAATCATTCTCGGATCTGAATTCTCCATACGAATTGTACTGATTATCCAAATAGAAAAAATTTTCATTATTTTTCGTTACCAATAAGTAACCTAAAACAACAGGCGTATATTTCTGATTAAGGTCTCGAATATTTAGCAACCATGCGATGCTGCAGGGATCACAAATTAAATAACCATCTAGATTGTTTTGATTTATCGCATCCAGAAGACACGCCCATCTATTTACACTTCTATTTAGATGATAGATATGAGGCGCAAACTTGGGGGAGGGTATATTTAATGCTTTCTTTAGGTCTATCTGAACAATTTGGTAATTTTTCAATTTACTTGTTAAAAAAAACATTTCGCTATGGGTATAGTATTCGTAGTCGCAAGCAATACTGCTGCCAGCTGGTAAATTTTTCTCGATCCATTTTGTAATTTCTTCATTTCGCAGGTCTAGAATATCAAACTTTTGGGAGTCCACATATTTCGTAGCCGCAAAAGCGTAGCGTCCATCTACGAACAAAGCTGATTTCTCCGACGAAATGATAACCGCACCAGCGGAAGATTCCAATCCGGTGATGATTTTCAATATATCACCACCGGACTCGGTAAATATACCAGGATATTTTCCATTCTTTTTATATAAAATTGCCTGCTGTGGAGAAAAGTTCATTATATATATTGTATTTGAAAATTCGTAACTTATTTCATATAAACAATTTTACCAGCAAAAATCCAATCACTACACTAATGATTATTAAGAGTAGCGTAATTTTTTTATATTTTTCAATAAAAGCAAGAAACCTTTCTCCGAGAGCCTGACAGATCAATGATACAAATAAAAATCTCGTACTTCTGGTGATTATCGATGCCATTGCGAACGTTCCAAGTCCGATTTTAGCAAATCCGCTAGCTATTGTAACTATTTTATATGGAATTGGAGTTAATCCTTTGGCACAGATGATCCAAAACGCCCATTTGTTTAATGTGACAATGACTTCGTTGAAGTTTTCCACTTGCCCATAAAATGCGAGAATCCGAGATCCGATCAATTCGAAAAAAGTATATCCTATGTAGTACCCAAAAAAACCTCCCAACACGGAAGCGAGTGCACATACAGCTGCATAGTATAGAGCTTTATCTTTATTTTTGGTTACTACTATCGCCAGAACCGGATCTGGAGGAAAGGGGAAAAAAGAACTTTCAGCAAACGATATAAGTGCTAATACCCAAACGACATTTTTACTTTCGGCTTTTTTGAGTATCCAGTTGTAGGATTTTTCTATCATTTTACGGCGCAACTATCTCATTTGTATTGTGGACACCAACGATGTTCCGAAGATCGAGTATATCATAAGAAGTAAGAAAATACCTATCTGGTAATAAAATTTTTTCCGGTAGTAACAGCTCAATTAAAAAATTCCCATTTTTTTTAAAATTATCCACCAGATCTTTAATCGCAAGTAACTCTTCCCTGCTGGCAATTTTCAGTTGTAAAACTTTAGTAACAAATTCTTTGGTTGTATTATGGGATGCTACTTCTGCTGATGTAGAAGAGGACTCATTTACTACTAAGGATGCCTTTGATGCATCAAATTTCCGCATTTTATCAATTACTATGCGCGTCTGCTCGTCATTTTTATAGCAAGTAATATCTAAAACTACTATATTTCCAACTTCAATGAGGTCTCGGCATGTCGCTAATGTTTCAGAAAACATGGAAGCATCGGCAACGCCGGAGGCATCAGAAATCTGTAATATGCAAAATTTATTTTGCATTTTTGTGGTTTTAAAGGAAAATCCATTAATGATTACCACTACTTTTGACTTAGAAAGTTCCTTTGCTTCAATTAAAAATGGAAAATTGTATTGCCTTAGAATGCGTTCATACTGCTGTATCGGATGGGAAGAGATGTAAAACCCTACAGCTGAAAATTCGTTCTGTAGCTTTTCCGTCTCATCCCATTCATTCACATCCAGAAATTGAGGATAAGTTTTCTCAAACAAGCTTTCCTGTTCTCCTGGTGGCTTAATTGATAAAATCAAATCTAACGACTCCAATAACTGCCGGCGATTAGGATGCAACTTATCAAACGCGCCAGATTTTATAAAATTTTCCAAAAATCGCCGATTGATAATTTTTAAGGGTTCCAAACGTTCTGTAAAATCAAAAATGGATTTGTATGGTCCATTAATTTTGCGCTCTTTTACCATCTCCTTTACGAGAAAACTGCCACTTCCTTTAATAGCGCTGAGACTATAAACAATTGTGTTGTGGGAGTAATCTATAATGAAATCGCTTTCCGATATATTAATATCCGGCGGAGAGACATTTATTTTGTTCTTTTTTGCATCCTGGTAATAGATACACAGTTTTTCTGTATTGTTCATATCAAGAGTCATGATGGCTGCAAAAAATTCCATTTTATAATTGGCCTTTAGGAAAGCCGTTTGGTATGTCAATAATCCATAAGGAGTAGAGTGAGATTTATTAAAACCATAGCCGGCGAATTTATTCATTTGCTCAAATAGGCGTTCAGCAGTAGGAAGAGCTACACCTCGTCCAACCGCTCCATCAATAAAGCGTTTCTTTTGAGCAAACATTTCTTCTTTGTTTTTCTTACCCATTGCTCGTCGGAGGATGTCTGCTTGGCCTAGTGTATATCCTCCCAGCGTTTGGGCGATTTGCATAACCTGTTCCTGATAAACCATTACGCCATAGGTTTCTGCCAGAATGGGTTCTAACTTTTCGTGTAGATAGGATATGGATTCGATACCATGTTTGCAGGCGATATATTTGGGGATATCATCCATGGGCCCAGGACGATATAAAGCAACCAATGCGATTAGGTCCTCTACTTTATCCGGCTGTATTTTTTTTAAGACGTCTCGCATTCCTCCACTTTCTATTTGGAATACGCCGACGCAATTCATACTCCTAAATAGCTCAAATGTTTTTTTATCATCCAAAGGTATTTCTTGTATTTTCAAATAGATTCCCTTGTTTTTCACAAGATCGATTGTTTTTTGAATAACCGTTAGCGTTTTCAACCCAAGAAAATCAAACTTTATTAAGCTGGCACTCTCGATATATTTCATAGAAAACTGCGTTATTGGCATTGTCGACTTCGCATCCTTGTAGAGTGGAATTATCTCCTGTAGATTTTGATCTGAAATGACTACGCCAGCAGCGTGGACTCCGGGATGACGATAAAGCCCTTCAAGCTTTAACGCGATTTCCACCAGATGCTTTACCTGTGGATCCGAATCTATCAAATCACGAAAAGCCCGCTCGGAGTCTATGACATCCTGAAGCTTGGGAGGATTTGTGGGATTGAATGGTATCATTTTAGAAATTTTATCGACAAAACCATAGGCCATAGCCAACACACGGCCGACGTCTCTTATGACTGCCTTCGCCTGTAGCTTTCCAAAAGTTATAATCTGTGCTACCGAGGAGTAACCGTATTTATTCTGAACGTAGGAAATGACTTCATCTCGCCTTTCTTGACAAAAATCTATATCAAAATCTGGCATAGAAACGCGGTCTGGATTTAGAAATCTCTCGAAAAACAGTTTGAATCTTATGGGATCAACATCTGTGATTTGCGCAGCCCATGCGACTATGGAGCCAGCTCCAGAGCCTCTGCCTGGTCCAACGGGAATATTTTGCAATTTTGCCCAGTTTACATAATCGGCGACTATTAAAAAGTACCCACTGAATCCCATTTTTTTGATCATACTCAATTCATAATTGAGCCTTTCGAAATATTCGGTCCTAATATTCTCATAATTTTCTTTATCCTTAAATTTTTCCAACCTTATTTCCAGGCCTGTTGTGGCGATGTATTGCAATTCATCATCCTGGTTTTTTCCACTGATTGGTATGAATATCGGTAGTCTCGGCTTCTGAATTTCGAGCATAAAAGCACAGCGTCGAGCAACATTTATGGTATTCTCAATTGATTCGGGAAGATCGCTAAATAATGCAATCATTTCCTCTGAAGTTTTGAAATAAAATTCCGGAGAAGAAGTTTCTCTTTCGCTATCATATATAGTACATCCTTGTGAGATGCAGATCAAAACGTCATGAGCATTAAAATCAGCGGGATATGAATAGCAAATGTTGTTTGTGGCCAATAGGGGTAAATTCATATCGTAGGCCAAGGAAATAACATTTTCCTCTATTCTGTTTTCCAATTCATTATGATGACGAGATAATTCAATATATAATCTGTTTTGGAAATGATCATTTAAAAATTTCAAATATTCTTTTGCGCTGGTAATGTCATTTTCCAGCAGTAAAGCTCCCAAAGATCCATATACGCCTCCGGTTGCCAGCATCAAGTCACTCGAATATTGGGCCAATAAATCTAGCGAAACTTCCGGATGCATTGCCGAAGAAGAGGATAGATGAGCATTGGAAACTAGTTGAATTAAATTTTGATAACCATTTTTGTTTTTTACGTATAACAGCACATTAGTTTGGCGATTTATTTTTTTTGTATGCTGTACATTTAATTGGCATGCAATAATTGGCTGAATTCCATGCTCAGCGCATTTTATGGAAAATTCTAGAGCTCCGAAAAGATTGTTCGTATCCGTAACAGCGACGGCTGGCATTTTCTTTTCTTCGCATAACTTCGCCAACTTTTCAATTTTTATGGCACCTTCGGCGAGAGAATATGCCGAATGTAACCGAAGATGAATGAACTTCTCACTCATTTCCCTAACAATCTTCCTTCGGAGATCAAAAATTCCCTATCCATTTTTTCCGCAAGTTCATAATTATGGGTTCCCATGATAATAGACATTCCGGTACTGCGCACAATCTGCATTAGATCGTCCAAAACAAGAAAAGCTGTTTCCGGATCGAGATTTCCCGTCGGTTCATCCGCCAATAGGATCAACGGATCATTAGCCAATGCACGCGCGATCGCTACGCGCTGCTTTTGGCCTCCGGAAAGTTCCGATGGGAAAGAATTCGGTTTATCTTTTAACTTCATATCACTCAACAGACTAGCTGCTTTTTCCCGGGCACTTTTTTTTGATACTCCCCTAATCAATTGGGGAAGCATTACATTTTCAATGGCAGAAAATTCCTGCAACAGATGATGATATTGATAAATAAAACCTATTTTTAGCAGTCGCAGAGAAGTTTTTTCATCATCAGTTGCTTTTTGGATATTTTTGCCTTCCACAAATATGGATCCACTTGTTGGCATATCTAGCAATCCTGCGATGTGTAGCAGGGTCGATTTCCCCGAACCTGACGGACCCAACAGCGCTATAAATTCCGCTTTTTTTACCGATAATGATACATCCTTCAACACGAAGGCATCATTTTTATGATATCTCTTGCTGATATTTTCCAGCACCATTACTATATCTTCAGGCATATCTTAGTATTTCCGTTGGATTTAGTTTACTAGCCTTTCGAGCTGGATAAATCGTAGCCAAACAAGATAACGAAATGGAGATAAACACCGTGATAGCCACATCATACGCATTCAATAGCGATGGCAAATGCGTGAGAAAATAGACTTCGGGGGAAAAAACCTTCATCTCCAAAATCGTTTCTAAAATTTCCTGAATTTTTTTGATGTTAACTGAAAAAGCTATTCCGGCTAGCGCTCCAATTATAGTTCCGAAAACTCCAAGAGATGTTCCCGCCATAAAAAATATACGAGTTATGGAAGATCTTGTTATTCCAATAGTCCGCAGTATAGCAATATCTTTTTCTTTATCCTTTACCAACATAATCATGCAAGAAATAATGTTGAAACTGGCAACTAAAGTAATTAGCGTCAGTATTAAAAACATTACATTACGCTCTATTTCGACTGCCTTCATGAAAGAACTATTACTTGATTGCCAATCCGTAATCCTGTAGATATATGAAAATTTTCTGATGATTTCTTCTTTAATTCCCAATAATTTAAGAGGGTCATCCACAGAAATAGAGATACCCGTGATAGAATCTCGTATCTTGAAAAGTTTTTGAGAAATATATAACGATATGTAAGAGACTGAATTGTCGTACTCGTACATTCCTGAGTTAAATATTGCCACTAGTTTAAAAGTTTTCTTGCGGGGCATAGCACCAAGCCCGGTCTCATCCATCTCGGGAACAATAAGAACAACATCATCTCCCGGCACCAAATTTGAGCGTTGCGCCAAAGATTCACCCAATATTATGGTATCTTCTTGAAAATTTTCCAAAGATCCGCCGACTATATTTTTAGCGATTAAATCCTTTTTCATTAAATCATTGCGGTCTATTCCGTAGACTAATGTCCCTTTTACGGTTTTATTATTGGAGATTAATGCCTGCTTTTCCACTATAGGAACGGCTCCAGTCACTCCTTTTATGCGTAAAATTTCCTCCACCGTACGTTGGTAATCATCGGACGAATTTATGGGATGTAAAACAATATGTCCGTTAAATCCAACGACTCTTTCCGTAAACTCTTTACGAAAACCGTTCATCACCGATGTCACGATGATAAGTGTGGCAACACCAAGAATAATACCAATAATCGAAAATCCAGCTATTGCAGAAATAGCCTTCTCTTTTCTCTTGGATTTTATGTATCTCCAGGCTAGTAATAACTCCGTCGAAAACACTAATTAAGAAACCTTTCAATAACTTTATTTGGTGACATCTCAACCACTTTACCGGTTTTTCTATTTTTCAACTCCACAACTCCACCTTCTATTTTTGTGGATCCAACGATTATCTGCCACGGAATTCCAATCAAATCTGCATCGACCAGTTTTTCTCCAACGGTGATATTACGATCGTCATATAAAACTTCTTTTTTGGAAGATAAAGCTTTATAAATTTCAAAAGCGACATCACAGCATCTACTGTTTTTCAGATGCAAATTAAGGATAGTAACATCGAAGGGTGCCACTGCCTCCGGCCATATGATTCCACGTGGATCGTGAGAGGCCTCTATAATAGCCGCCACCAATCTCGAAACTCCGATTCCATAGGATCCCATTTCCGGGTAAATTTCTTTACCTTTTTCATTTAAGACGAAAGCATTCATAGCTTTGGAATATTTCGTTCCAAAATAAAAAATATGGCCAACCTCAATACCTTTGGAAATCATCAAATCCTTTTCCGAAATAGTTATAGTATCCGAATTATATTTTTCACTCGTAACAGCGAAAGTCGTTAGCAGCTCTTCATCCGAAGCTGAGAGCAACTTTCGATCATAATAAAGAGTACTCTCACCGGTCTCAGCAAGGATCTGGAATTCGTGACTCATATTTCCGCCGATGGCTCCAGACTCTGCTTGCACTGGGATGGGAGTTAATTCCAGCCTTCGAAAAATTCTAATATAGGACTTAAAAACCGTTTCATAAGTTAGCTTTGCACTTTCAAAATCCAAATCGAAGGAATATCCATCTTTCATTAAAAATTCACGTCCCCTCATTACACCGAATCGAGGTCGTATCTCATCTCGGAATTTCCAGTGAATTTGATAGAAAATAATTGGTAATTCTTTATAACTTTTCACGTATTTTCTAAATACATCAGTCGCCTGCTCTTCGTTAGTTGGACTATAAAGGAAATCACCATCTTTCCTATCCTTGATGCGTAGCATCTCCTTTCCGTAAGCCTCATAGCGACCACTTTCTAACCAGAGATTCGCCGGTTGGATAGTTGTAAAATTTACACGTTGCGCTCCTATTTTGTCTTGCTCTTCGCAGATTATTTTCGTTATTTTCTCGATGACGCGAACCGCCAAAGGCAACCAGCAATATATTCCTGCTGCCGTCTGAGAGATCATTCCGGTACGCAACATCAACCGATGTGATGCAATTTTTGCATCGGCTGAGTCGTTTTTGGATGTGGGGGCAAAAAACCTCGAAAAAAGCATAAATACACACTAGTTAATAGAAACAACTATACTCTATCATTAAATATGCTGTATTCACAAGTCATGCACCAATTGGAATTTTCCCATATAGCTATCAGCGGATTTTTATAGATCGACATTTTTACGGTTATTGTGAATATTTCTTCTGATTTTGAGTAACATTGACCTCTTCTTCAAGGACTTCAGGGTAGATTTTTATTGGTGCAGACCATGTCCGTGTCGTTTTTATACTACTTCAGAGTCTTCTCAGAGTTTTGGAGTTTCTGTTCCTGAGTTCAAACTCAATAAAATGCAGCTGGTTTCTATCAACAGCAGTCCATAATTCTGATTTGCTTATTTTTAATGTACGTATATAGCTCATCTATCTCCAGCAAGGAAATCTTGTGCGAATTTGGTTTATCGAAAACGAATTGGTTTTCGAGATTTTTTTTGTGATATCTCTATAGGGCAATTCCTCAATTGGGATTATTGAAAAACTGAAACCTTTTGTGTATTATCTTTCCGTTTTGTAATTTTATGGAGAATGCAATGGAGAACAAGAAGAAGGCTGAATTGGGAGAATTTACAGGTTGGAAAGCTCTGGTCTGGCCGATTTATTCCGAGGAGTTAAAGAAGTTTCTGCCGATGGCTTTTATGTTGATGTGCATACTCTTTAATTATAGTGTACTCCGAGGGACAAAAGATTCTTTGGTGGTAACTTATATGGGCGCAGAAGCCATCCCTACATTGAAGTTATGGTTTGTCCTGCCGTCTGCTGTGTTGTTTATGTTGGCTTATTCTAAGCTTTCGAATAAGTTTTCAAAAAATACAGTGTTCTATATAATAGTATCTTTTTTTATGGCATATTTCGCATTGTTTACGGCCGTTTTATATCCTTTTAATTCCTTGTTATCCATTGACTTCTCTGGGGTAGAAAGCAGTTTTTTGAGAAGTTTGCTGGTGCCCGTGGGAGGTTGGGTTTTTTCTTCGTTCTACGTCATGGCAGAACTTTGGGGGAGCGCAATGGTCAGTCTCATGTTTTGGCGGTTTGCCAACGATGTCACTTCACTAAAACAATCTAAAAGGTTCTATTCTATGTTCGGATTTATCGCAAATGGAGCGCTGCTTGTTTCCGGTACCATTCTGAACACGGTGAAGAACGTCTATTTGATCAATATCATCGCTATAGTATTTTGTGCCTTCATCATATTTATTTATTATTGGCTTAATGTTTACGTCCTGACAGATCCTCGTTTTTGCAGTTCTGATGAGATAAAAAAACCCAAGAAAAAAATTAAACTGAATCTTTCGGAGAGTTTTAAGTATATTCTTGGTTCAAGATATTTGGGGTTTATAGTTCTTCTAGTCATGTGCTATGGCGTTAGCATCAATCTTGTAGAGGTTATGTGGAAAGGGCAAGCGAAATTATTATACCCGACAGATGCAGAATTTAGAGGATTTATGGGAAATTTGCAAATATGGACAGGAAGTGCGACGATTTTGTTTATGCTGATCGGTACTAATATTCTGAGAAGATGTTCTTGGTTCTTTTCAGCCATCATCACGCCTCTGATGATATTTGTGACAGGTGTGATCTTTTTTGGATGCATTATTTTTCAAGATGCCCTGACACCACTCGTGACCAGCACCGGGATCTCGATCTTGGGAGTAATTACTTCCGTTGGCTTGTTCCAAAATGTCTTGAGCAAAGGTGTTAAATATTCTTTGTTCGATGCCACAAAAGAAATGAGTTATATCCCGCTAGACGATGAGCTGAAATCTAAAGGCAAGGCTGCTGTAGATGTAATCGGGGGACGCGCCGGGAAGTCTGGGGGTGCTGCACTGCAATTCTTGTTATTAAATGTGATCTTCGTTGGGTCTTCTCTAGTGCAACTAGCTCCAATTATAGCTGTAATCTTTTCTGTAATACTGCTTCTCTGGTTTTATGCGGTTACGGGATTAAGTAAAGAATTTGCAAAACTGTCGGCGGAATAAAAACGTTACTGTGGTTTACTCTTGCCGGATAAGCGTATTGCTTCCCAGATAAAGGATAACAGATGAGAGAAGGAGTGCCTGCAATAACAAAAAAATCTTCATTCATATACGATTGAAGACAAAAGAACTTCGCTCCTTCTCAAAGACGCTTAAAAACAAAATCCCTCTCATGTTATAATCACTCCAACCCCCTGCTCCGGTAATTCTGATGGAAGCCGTCCTTCCTAATCAGATCTTCTGCGGATGATATCTAATTCCACAAGATACTATCGAAAAAATTAGAAGAAGGGAGTTGACGTATTCTGATCAAGAATATATAAGTATTCCCATGCTCTTTGAAAAGTAAACAAACGAATATAGAAGAAAGGATATGTAGGTGGCGCAATTTAGAGCCTAATACATATCAGATCTTGCGTCAGATATGATTATGAGGCTAGGGCGACTTTTTTAAGTCGTTTAACTTGAGAGTTTGATCCTGGCTCAGAACGAACGCTGGCGGCACGCTTAACACATGCAAGTCGAACGAAACCATGGAGCTTGCTTCATGGTTTAGTGGCGCACGGGTGAGTAACGCGTGGATACCTGCCTGTTGGTGGTGAATAACTCTGGGAAACTGGAGCTAATACAGCATAAGCTCGGAAGAGGAAAGGCCGAAAGGTCGCCAATAGAGGGGTCTGCGTCTGATTAGGTAGTTGGTGAGGTAATGGCCCACCAAGCCGATGATCAGTAGCTGGTCTGAGAGGATGGTCAGCCACACTGGAACTGAGATACGGTCCAGACTCCTACGGGAGGCAGCAGTGGGGAATATTGGACAATGGGGGAAACCCTGATCCAGCGA
>JAITBT010000009.1 GCA_031283445.1 Holosporaceae bacterium
CCGGGTCCATCCGATGATGACCCCTGCTTCTCAGGAGAAAAATACGGCTCCAAATCCGATTCCGCCTGCAATCCAAACGCCAAAACCAATAGCGAACAACACAAAAACTTCCGCATGTATATCTCCTGCAATATTGTGCGTTTACAATATACGGATGAGTGTTAATTTTGTGTTAACAAAGCTTAAATTTGAAAGCATCAACGCATTATTATCTCACGCATCGTATCGGAAATCGGTGCTAGCAGATTCTCGGATACCAAAGCTAGAGACATCGCCATCAGTGAGGAAAGAGGCAAAGCCAGAGACAAGATGAAGAAAGCACAGGAAATGGCACTACAATGCTCAAAAAAGCAATTCAATTGAAGATATTACTGATTTGACCGGACTTTAGATTGAAGAAGCAGTGGTAGGAGAAAAGTATTGACTATAGATACAGTAAGAATGCTGGAGCAGGCACAGGAAAAGTTGCCGTATCGGAATTGTCGGACGGTATTTCAGGCTTTATTTTTGGCTTACCGACGTCAAAAACCGATGGAATCGCTATACATCACCTCTTTAAAATCTCTTCATGCGTGAAGCGTCAATAATTGTGTTTTTTGATCCTGGAAATAATTTTTCGGAAGAAAATATTTTTAGAACATCTGTAGAGGATATCGAGTTGATAATCAACTCGGATAATCTCAAAGCGTTTTTATTATTAAAGCACGAAATAAAGCGTATTTTACCGTCGTAATTGCCTATATAGTCACGAACAGAAATTTCTTTGTTTGTATTCTTTTGTGGATTTAAAAAATTCAAGTTTAGAGCAAATTCTGTTCGAATAGTTTTATAGTTTTCGATATCATTTTCAGTAAAAAACAAGGTTGTAAAAGATTTTCTGGAGCCTTCGAATCTTCGATTTTTTGTTGAAATTTCAGATGGTGCCGGACGTCGGAATCGAACCAACGACCTACTGATTACAAATCAGTTGCTCTACCAGCTGAGCTAGTCCGGCATAGACTACGGAACCGTCGACATATGGCCTAAGTCCAGCATTTCTCCCCCGCAAAATCTTCGTAAATACTTGATTCCGAAAGAGTTCTGAATCTCAACAGCTCCTAAAATGTGTTTGCAGTATAGCAGTAAAACAAGGCAGATAGAAACTAAATTTTCCACATTTCGCATATAAAATTTTTATAAAAAAATAAACGTTCTGCAGAAGCGAATATGGAACACCTAGATCTTACCACCCGACGAATTACGGCAGACCTTGATTCTGAAGCTTATTTTCCATATTTATTATATTTATAGTCCCTCCTGTGGCGCGCGGCACAAATCACTACACATATCATAGTAGCAAGTCAACCGTATTTTTGAAATTTTCAGAAGACAGTTTCTCCGGCGTAGAATAATCTCATTTTCGAGTTAAGTATGACGAGCATTTTTCTAGCGACCACTGTTAGCGCGACTTTCGCATGTTTTCCTTGAGCTCGAAGTAGTTTATGTAAATTTGTCTTTCTATTAGGTACGCTACGATTAGTTAATGTTGTAGCTTTTGTGTGTTTGACGGAGCTAATTGTGTGACCTGAGAATCATGACAACAGGCCTGTGCCAGTTCTGAGGTGGTTTTCCGACCAAGTAAACACTACATATGATGAAGCCTTGAAGACTACACGCTACTACATAAAATTGCCGTCCGACAATGTCGGTCTTCAGCATTGGTTGACATTGTGTGCAACGTACAGAGGGAAAGATGATAGCGTCCCACACCTATACCTATTTCTTTTGCTTTGTTCAGGACAGAACTTGATCTGATGTTAGGTACCGCCAATCTTGCACCTGTTCAGTCACTTCTGTCTGATTTTAGACTTTTCCATGACGAGCTATTCCGCTTACCTCCAAGCTACTCCGGAAACGAGATCGCCGACATCGTATACCAGCGTGGTCCGTTTGAACAATTTCGTTGGGTTTGTAAAACCTTATCTGAGTTTGGCCATCAATACGCGAACTATTCTGCTTCGGTTATATCAGATTTTAATGAATTGCTCGAAAGTTTTAATTGTAATACCAGGTCCCATTTTGGATTATCCAAACAACTTGCGGAGCGCATACTGTACCAGTCGCTGCCCAGTCGGCAATGGCAAATCAAAGATGGGATCTGGTATAACTAGTGTTTTATCTAGTTCTCAGCTGCCTTTTGTCCGGTGCTGTACGTGCCGGATTGTGCCGTGTGGTGTGCAACGTGTTGCATTGCAGCCTTTTTTATGTTAGTGCTGCTTTTGTGCAAATGTTCGGTATCATTGTAGTCGTGACGAATCAAATCGTTATAGCAACAGCAAAGGCAGCTTTATAGGACAAATTGTACGAGATTTTTAGAGTATTTCTTTAATCCGGCACAACTACTCACCTCAAAACAGAGCATTGCGAGGCTATTGTATTTTATTACTGATTCGGTCCAGACCTAACATTATACAATATTGCCGTAGAGATTTGGTTACCTCTTTCACTCAAAATTGTACTCCAAGGCGTGCCGCGGGTTGACAAGTATGCTCGCGTTACGGAATGGATATCTCTCACGCTAAGTCTCAATGTCAGTGTCCCAGTAGTTTGATCAAAATCAGACTGATTTCTTGCTAAGCTCAGTATACTCAAGAGTATACCAACCTCTTTTCCCATAATACTATCAAGTCCTTTCATTTTCCAACATAGCCCTATGCATACGTCTCTTTGCCATGGCGCTAACAAGGCATACAATTGTGCTCGCGCAACATTACTATTCTCGCTTTTGATAATAGTGACCAATGAATTGTACTGTTGATCCGTCAGCGCAGCTTCTACTTTTCCATCATATTGCACGATATTCCCCGCAAAAATACCGAGTGTAATGGCGATCATTGCTTTACAAATTAATTTACGCACGTCGTTCATTTTATTGTCCTCCATTGTGAAATGTAATAAGGAAACCTTTTGTGTCTTTTGCACAAAATACAAAATTCCCATATTACAAATCACAGCGTAAACGAAAAAAGTCAATATTTAGTTAATTTTTAAAAAAAATGATATAATAGTCCATATATGAGACTGAATCAGTTTCATGTCTCATGAACCATTACAGTTTTCTCTCACGCTAATAGCCAGTAACGATTCGATCAATTAACTGACGTGTGGTTGGAACAAAATTATTTTCATAGAAAGGATCTTCGGCAAATCTATACGCCAAATGCCCGGCAAACATGAGATTATCGTCAGGATTGCCATCATGAGCAATGTGCTGCAGTGTCTTTTGTATGCAAAATGACCGCGGATCTGGAATTTTGCCGGTGGAGCCGCTTTGCTGACACCAGCTGCTGAAACGGCACATACTGAGGCAACCGCAGCAGTCTTTTTGGTCACTTAGAATTTGCTTTGCTTCTTCTGGTATCGCAAACACGACGGTATTGTCAGGAGTCATCATGGGTTTTGTGTAGCCGTCGCGAATCCATGCATATAAATTGTCTCTGGAGGATTCGTCTAGGCATAGCTTTCGCGCTCCTATTTGCACCATGAGGGACGAGTCATCAACGATTTTCACCTGTCTTTTTTGTCGTTCCAGTAGATTGGCAAGCATTCTGGTATTCACGGCAGATGAGTAGAAACCTGTGGGACTCAGCTGCGTTAATTTGATGTCTCCCCTCTTTAGGGACATCAGTTTCGGCTGCCAGCATTTGTATACCGGAGACTCGGAAGTCAATATGGATCGCGTTCCGAATTGAAAAGCGACCGGTCCAATTTCCTTGTTGTCAATGTAGTCGCTCCACTCGGATAGCCACCAGACACCGCCGGCTATTACGATGGGAACACAATGCAAATTAAAGTCGTTCATGGTATTGCGCAGCGCCACCAATCTCAGATATGGATTGATGGGATTTTGCGGATTCTCGGCATTTGACAGTCCATTGTGACCGCCAGCCAACCACGGATCTTCATAGACAACGCCTCCTAGAAAATCCTGAAATTTTTTGAAAGATCTGCGAAACAGCGCTGAAAACGCTCGGGCAGATGAAACTATCGGATAGTAATAAACGTTAAATTTAGAAACTATTTCCGCTAGAGCATAGGGCATACCAGCACCGCAAACTACTCCGTGTATGCAATCTTTTGCGCCTTCCAGAACACGCTCCAGAATTTCTTCACAGGCTCCCATCTCCCACATCGCATTCATGTGGACGCGTCCGTTATCATTGGAGACTTCTCGGGCAATTTTCGCCTGGGCAATGGCTCCGGCTACGGCATATTCCACCAGTTCTCTTCGTCGATCGCTTCTGGATTTTCCCCGGTATGTTTGGGAAACGACATTGCCATTTTCGTCATAAGAATCGGCATTCACTGCGGAAAAAGTCCCGACACCACCGGCCGCTGCCCAGGCACCACTGCTATATCCATTGGATATGGAAACACCCTTTCCGCCCTCCACCAGAGGTAAAACATCAACTCCAGAAAATTTTTGTAATCCCAGATGCACTGCAACTCCTGAAAATATAAATAAAAGCTTAGAATTTTTTTCGAAACTTGCATTTTTTTTGCTTTATATGTCAAATCTGCCATTCGGATTTTCATAGTACATTTACTACCCTCCGATCCTGCACGACGACACTAGTATCTCTTCATCCTAATAAATATTGGTTTCGAAAAAAAATCTATCACTGCAAACTTTAGTTTTCATGAAGGAGGTAAAGCTATGCAGTCATTAGGGGCAATTATAGTATAGTGTATTTCATATGTAAATCTTTAGTAAAATCATTTTTTGTGACAAACTTAGCGATTGCTCGAATTAGTGCGCCAGAATCAGACTTGCGGTGCGAAAATAACTCATATATAGTGCCAATTCTCGCTCGATTCCTAAACTATTTAGAAAAATTTTCTCGGATCTAGAAAGCTTCCAGTTCCACCGCTCAGTTCTTTATGTATGGCAAGTACATTTAGATTTCTGGGCGGTGGTTTCTCTTATTTTTACAAAAAATATCTCATTGGCAATATTCTGGGCGCTAGCTGTATCACCGTCTCCGCTCTACTTCTCAGGTAAATTGGTTGTTTTGCAGGCACAAGCTTGGCCGTCTGTGGCAACCACAATATTTTCCCAATTCTGATTATGGATGATCGATCGTATGACTTCTCCGGTGTCGGCGTTGACGATTATCAAATTTCTTTGCTGTAGAAATGCCAAAGCTTCAGCGGTGCTGTGCTCGAGCTCCACCGTAAACATGAGATCATTTGGTCGTTCAGCTTCTGTATTGGCTCTTGCATAAGCTTCTACACTCGGCACAATAAAATCATTTATGTAGGCCTCAACGACATTTTTGTCATTGGCAGGGCTCTTTAGTTTCATGGCTTTCACAACCGTTTTCGGAAGCGATCCTATTATTTTCTTGTATCGAAATTCTATCTCGGCTCCGATGCAGTCTAATACCTTTTGATCAGTGAGATTATTTTTCAATAATGTTGCGGCATAAGTTCTACTTTCACTTGGGGCATCTGCTTTTTTGGCCAGATTCCAACGATTTTTATCTATATCCATGGCTCTGAAACCACAATCTCCATCATTAATGGTATCTTCAACTCTAACGAAGCAAGACGTGGTTGACGATAAATTTTTTATTTCAATGACTCGAGAACTCTGCGCTATGGCGTATACTAACTGGACAAAAGAATTCGAACTGTTTTTAAAGTTTTTAATTAAAAGGTTAGATCTTCCATTAAAGTCTTGAGCTATGCTTGAATTTTCTTTAGAAACCTTGTCTTTAATAGCATTTAATAGGCCTGACGTTTGAGGACTTTTCAACGCTTGCTCTCGTTCGTCACGAGTTCCATATAAATACACGAATTCTGTCTTCCAGGCCGCCAACCAATTTTTGCTGTTGTCGTTGCCGGAAGTATTTTGCTGCCGCGCTATCGATGTAATTAGATTTAAAATCTCCTCATCCGGCGTTCCTCGAGATTTAAGAACTTTATTGGCAATTAATTCCATAGCTAAACAAGTTCCACCGAACATACCACGTCTTAGCTTTTTATTTGACGTTATTACTATTTGTTCCTCTAATTTTCGCAAAGACTCTAGAGCATATTTTTTATACATGCAATAGTTCTCAGTAGGTTGCGAAGATATATTTATAAGCCCGTCAAGTTTAGTTGGGATGAATTCATCACTTGGAGTTTTTGGCTTATCTTGTGTTTGTGACTCATCTGGTGTTTGTGACTCATCTGGTGTTTGTGGATTACCTGGTGTTTGTAGCCCTTCTGGAATTTTTACCTTACCGGAGCTTGAATTATTTTGACCTGTAGTTTTGCGTTGGTATTTTATAGTCTCAAGAATGTTTGTTTCAACTACCTCAATCTTATGTTCATTGAAGTCAATACAAATAATTCCGTATTCATTTTCCGGAGTTCCCATAATTAGTTCTTTAAATGTTGGCAATTGAGTCTGAATACTCTTTAATTGCATAGCGCCATTATTAGATGAATCGAAAAAATTTGGCACTTCTACCAAAGTTTTCGCCTGAGCTATAGCTATTTTTCTCCCATTTTTGACAACAGCCCACTGATTTTCAGCTGCATCTATAAAACTCTGAACTCCATATTTCTTTAAAGGTTCTGCTTCTGCGTTTATTTTTATTCTTTGTTGCTCTATTAATTGTTCTTGTTTGTTGAGCCTATTGGCATTTTTTTTAATTTGTTCTGTTATTTCTTGTCTAATATCAAGGATCTTTTTTATCCTACCTTCGTATTCTTTGATGCAAGTAACACTGGGATCCTCGTATGCTTTTAAATTATATAATCGTTCTTGCTCTTTGATAATCATATCTTTC
>JAITBT010000035.1 GCA_031283445.1 Holosporaceae bacterium
TCAGATGCGAAAGATGTTTTGATACACCTCAATTTGCTCTCGGACAATGTTACGACAAACGCTGCTATTCTGCTGTTCGGTAAGAAACCGCAGCGATTTTTGCTGTCTTCGGAAGTGAAATGTGCTCATTTTCACAGTACGGCAGCAACAAAACCAATTCCGTCATATCAGGTTTTCAAAGGAACTTTATTCGAATTAATAGATCAATCTGTTGATTTCGTGATGTCCAAAATAAATCTATGGGTTGGCGATAGATCTGAGAGCAATCAGGTTCCGCTTCGCTACGAAATTCCACGAGAAGTTGTAGTTGAAGCCGTAGTGAATGCTGTTGCCCATCGGGATTATAGCAGCAGCGCCAGCGTGCAAGTGATGCTTTTTGCAGATCGCTTCGAAGTATGGAATCCAGGCGAGCTTCCATCAAAACTGACTCCAGAAAAAATAAAGGAAACGCACGGGTCTTTTCCTGTGAATCCCTTGCTAGCAGAGTCCCTGTATCTGACAAAATACATAGAACGCATGGGAACCGGAATTCCTGACATGATTGAACGATGCAGAAAACATGAATTGCATGATCCTGAATTTTCAGTATCGGATGGGGTGAGAATTGTTATAAAACGTCCAACCGAAAGCGATTGGTTAAAAATAAGGCTAGAGTCAAGGCTAGAGTCAAGGCTAGAGTCGCTAGAGAATATGGTGTTAAACCTTCTTAAAGAAGAGCAGTTAGGTAAAGCCGAAATAGCTAATAAGTTGGGACATAAAAGTATTTCGAAAGGCTTGAATAATGTCATTAAAAGACTTTTGGAAGAAAACATTATCGAATACACAATTCCTGAAAAACCGAACAGCCGCTTGCAGAAATATAAAATCAAAAAAAATGTATAATACCAAGTTCAGGTTTAGCTGTTCAAATGGCATCATTGATCTATAGGCGACATAGAGCATCTGTTGGATAGTGTGTAACTGAACTTGGTATAAGGTTATTCTTCAAAAAATGAGACATTAATAATGAAAGCGACAGCTCAATAATTGCAATTCATCCTTGAAGATTCTGTATACTAAACGGTGCTCCCTGTTGATTCTTCTGGACCAACAACCGGATAAGTCATAGGCCAAAGGCTCCGGTTTGCCTATTCCCACGAAATGATCTTTTTCTACGGCTTTTATCAGATTCAACACTTTTTCAGCGATTTTTTTGTTGTTTTGTTGCCAATATTTGAAATGCTCTTTAAAATTGCTCGTGTAAACCGTTCTCATTTCAATAAATCTTCAAGGGGAAACACTTCCCCTCCATTAGCGCGTTCCATAGACTCTACTAAATCTTTTCGGTTGTTTTCCGTGCTCAACAAGTAGGCCGTTTCTTTCAGAGATTCATATTCCTGCGCTGACACAATAACAGCTCGGTCTCCATTTTTTCTGGTGACGTAAACTTCCTCATAATCATCGCATACGGACGACAAGATGGCCGACAATTTTTGTCGGAGTTGTGTGTAGGAACATTCCATTATCCTGAATCCCCCAATATAAGTACAGTATACATGTACAATGTAAAAAAGTCAAACATTTTCTCGGATATTTCTACGGCGAGGGGTTGTGGTTGAAGCCGTAGTAGATGCCGTTGTCCATCGAGATTACGCCAGCAACGTGCGTGCAGGTGATACTTATTGCAGATCGCTTCCGGCTGCATCACAAGGACGGAGACAGGTCCAACAACAGTCTGAACAATCTTCAACCTCTGACTCCTCGGGAACACGCGCATATACATAAAACACAACGGAGGGCGCTTTTATTTGAAAATCAGCTGCAATTCGAGCGGAGATAGAAAGGATTGCGAAAAATACAAACTTTAGTGCGTGAATTTTTTGAAAAACCACTGTTGAAATCGCTCAAATCACAGGTTTCCGCAATATATCCTGAGAAATCAACAAAACTTAATGCTAATTTTACTAATCG
The DNA here is from genome assembly GCA_031283445.1 of Holosporaceae bacterium. Taxonomy (GTDB): domain Bacteria; phylum Pseudomonadota; class Alphaproteobacteria; order UBA3830; family UBA3830; genus JAIRMQ01. The sequence goes on from JAITBT010000035.1 coordinate 1,951, forward strand.
TTTCTATAATCGGACACACAATGAGTATACAAAATGAAAAATATATATGTTGAACAGTGGAAAATGAAATTGTATATTTTCAACAGGTTTGATCTATGTTAAAAATATCGGCATAAGTTACACAACTAAGTTGTTGAATGCACATTGGGAGAATTTATTTTGAGATTCAGAGGCATATTCTTTATTGTTACGTGTTTAGTATGTTTTACATACAGCTTACACGCAATGCTGGCATTTGCTGATTTAGCTCCATATCCGGCTATTCAAAATTGGCAGAATCCCCAAAGAATAGGACCACCTATACAATCCGTTAATCCAGCAGATATTCCAAATTGGGATGCTTTTAATATGCAACAAGCCGTGAGTAGCATTTTCCAAGATAATGCATTTGGACAAGGAACACATGCCAACAATATTATTGTGGATATGTTTAATTGCTTTATACAAAACATGCCTCACATAGCATTAATGAGGGTAGTAGTTGTCAGAGGAACTGATAGATACGCGTACTCAATTCCTTACGTATTTGTATCTGGTATTACAGGCGCAGCAGCAACTTTGAGATGGAGTAACTATCTCAATGCACATCCACATCATGGCTACGATTCATTGGAAGCAGCTCTCGCTGTACAGCCAGGAAATGATGGAATGAGGCCAATTGACAGAATTGTAAAGGGGATAGGAGATTATGGTTTTGCAGTTACGATATTAGGGCTAGCTCAAGACCTTGCACATTCAGAAAGGGCGGCAGCTTTGTGTTTGCTATACGATGCTCAACACTCTATTCAAGACGTAATTGCCGCGTTGCCCCAACAGCATAATGCACCTCCAATAGGAGGAATTATTATACAAATAAAGGTAGCTCATGGTGACGGTTCCTGCCATGACTGTATAAGATTGTTTAATGAAGGCGCTCTTGTTGCAAACCCTCCTTATCAAGAGCCTGCTATACAACCACGCATAAACAGAATAGTTGGAGGGCAAGCTCCAGTTATTTTTTTTGATAATGGATTACATGCTATGTGTACAAATTTTGTTTTAAGACAGCACCTTGCAGCCAAAAGTGGAATCCCCATAAATAATATACATATAAGGGTTAGTCATAAAACACACGCTGGTGGTCAGGCCGCAACAAAAGGATTTTAACAACTTAACTTGTTGATAATTACTAAACAATAAGTTAAAATGGACTAGTAGTGTAAGGAGGATAACATGAGAAAGATTGCTATAAAGATTCTCGGCAGTGTGCTTAGTTGTTTATTTCTTGGGGCTCTTGAGGAGGCTATCGCGATGGATATTGAAGAACAAACGATAGAGTCTAAGATTCCAATGATTGCAAAGATGCAGCCATGTTTAGAGAAAATTGCTATGAAAGACTATGATCGTGCGTATCTTCTTTTTATAACCGCTCTGCGTGATCCAGTATATTGCCCAGGGGGGTGGGCTTTCGAACAAATTGTTAATATGGCACTTAATGAACATTGTATAGACAACTTTGTAATAGAAGACAGTGGTGTTTCACAAGAATCGTTAAATGAATTAGTGGAAATAAATAAACGTAAGTATGTAACCGTTATTTTCCCTTCAATTTATAAAATGATTCGTTCCTCAATGCGTTGAGGTATAAGCTTTGTGCTCTGTACCGAAAAGTATCGCAGCGTTTTTTTATCGGGCGTTTTTCTTCAGGTAATTAACGCCGATTTTGTGGAATTTTTCGAAATCATTGGGTGGAGCCATTTCTGGAATTTGTTCAGAAATATGCAGAAGCAAACCCAGTAGAGTTGCGGCTTTATCCGGATGATCGATCTGTAAATCATCACCTAAATTTATGTCGCAAATGGAGGGTAGGGGAGTGATTTCCAGCAATCCTCCCATTTGGATTAACGTGCGCGTCCGCGCTTTTCGTTCGTTGTTTTGTCGATGTTTTTCCCTAAAAGAGATGACAGCTTTTTCTGCCAGCAGACGGTTTAATTGGATTTCGGTTTTTGCTAATTTTTTCTGTGGATTCATAGCTTTACTAGAGTATTTTTTATGAGTTTATAGAAATTTTCATCCAGGTTATAAAAATCTGCTAAATGAACGATAAACGGTAGATTAGAATCATCAAATTTCTCTCGAATTTTTTCGATCATATCCATAGAAGCTTTCGTCTCACCTTTTATTAAAATATCTAAATCGGAATTTTTCAGGAAATTACCATTTATCCTAGATCCATACATAAAAAAAACATATTCTTGTGAGTAAGGCTGTAAGATATCTTTTATTATTTGGGATTGCTCTTCTGAAACACCATTAATAGCCATTTATTTTTTTAATTTCTCTTGTAATTTTTGCACTAAAAATGCCACATCTTCGATATATTTAGGAATTAGTTTTAATAATTCTCTGGATTTTTGAATATTATATTCATGCGCAGTGTCATTTCGGCTTTGATAATAATTTTTCCATTGCTGCCAGGAAGAAATGAATTCATATCCTTCCATTAGCCTAAATATGTTGTTTACTGTGAGGTCCTTTTCGTTTGCAAAATATATTTCCTTTAGAAATTTTCTCATGGTTTTTATGGCAGTTTCCAAAGTGTATTCAAAACGCTTTACGCAAGAGTCTGCCAGCATATCAGAAAAAGACTTCTCATAATTAGAGGCATATGTCTTATAGCCCTCTTCTAATGTTTGTAGTGCTGATTTCAGATTATTTATGTTCATCATTTATCTCATCCACGACATTTTCTATTTTTTTAAGAAATTCAGGGATATTAATTTTAGTAGCATGCTTTTTGATGAGGATAGCAGCGACTTGCTTAGATACGGATTGTATTATTTCATTTTCAATGGCTTTTTTCTGAGTAGCTAGTGTGGTG
>JAITBT010000047.1 GCA_031283445.1 Holosporaceae bacterium
CCTATAGAATACTTTTGGGATTGGTTAAAAAATAAAGTTCGCAACATAGCTCATCAATACAAAACACTTGAATTCGCTACTATGGCTGCAGTAAATGCTAAGTGATTCCGGTATATTTGCATTAATAGATTGGTTTTTCAATGACTTTTGTGAAATGTTATTAACTTCTGGCACAACTTAATTAATATTAAAAAACAAGCGCGTCTGGACAATAGTTTCTACATTTGTAGAGCAATCCACAAATTTTCGATTAATTGCTAATCCTAATTTTACTATGCTATAAAGTCTGGTCAGTATCGGTTTTATATGGCACAGTCTAAATATCTAAGTAATCTTGAACCATGGCAGGATCCGAAAGCACAACCATATGTGTCCATTAAGAATCTAACCAAAACATTTGGAGGTAGAGTAGCTGTTAATGATGTGTCTCTTTCCATATATAAGGGAGAGCTGTTTTCGCTGTTGGGAAGATCAGGTTGTGGGAAAACCACATTGTTGCGAATGTTGGCAGGGTTTGAGCGACCAACGTCGGGAAAAATATTCATCGATGGTGTCGATATGACTGATACCCCAGCCTATAAGCGTCCCGTGAGTATGGTTTTTCAATCTTACGCCCTATTTCCGCATATGACCGTGGAGCAAAACGTTGCCTTCGGGCTAATTCAGGAAAGTACCCCCAAAGATGAAATCCGCGAACGTGTGAACGCATATCTCGAATTAGTTCAAATGAGTGGCTATGAACGGCGGAAACCAGATCAATTATCTGGTGGAGAAATGCAGCGTGTAGCGCTTGCCCGCAGTCTGGTCAAACAACCGAAGCTGGTTTTATTAGATGAGCCGCTGGCAGCTCTAGATAAAAAATTACGGGAACGTACCCAACTGGAATTGGTGAATATTCAAGAAAAAGTCGGTGTTACATTCATTATGGTTTCTCATGATCAAGAGGAAGCTATGACCATGTCATCGCGGATAGGTTTGATGAACGAAGGACGAATTTTACAGATTGGTGGACCAACGGAAATTTATGAATATCCGAATTCAAAATATGTTGCTAATTTTATTGGCTCCGTTAATTTATTCGATGGCATTATTACGGAGGAAAAACCCGACCACGTAATTGTAAAATCCACTACTATGGAAAAAAATCTCTATGTTAGCCACTCGGCTTCTGTTCCTCTAGGTGCGCAAATCAGTGTTGCTATTCGGCCTGAGAAAGTCATGCTAACAGACACTCAACCGAAAGGTGAGTATAACTGGACCAGCGGTGTTGTGAAAGATATTGTATATCTCGGTGATGTCTCCATTTATCATGTAAAACTCCGATCCGGGATAATCGTCTTATCCACCGTTACGAATTCTGTTCGAGCAGCAGAACGCCCTATCCAATGGGAAGATGAGGTTTTCTTATATTGGAAACCAGAAAATGGAATTGTCTTGGCCATCTAATAGTGATAGAGCTAGTATCTGTACTTCCAGCTCAGGCCAACTTCTCCTTTGGTATTGGCTTTTATGGAAGTTTTTGGTGTGACCGAAAAATCAATATCAAAAGATGCACCATTGTCTTTTTTATTGATACTTATATAGACATTGTCATGAATATATTTGCCTGCGCTTACATTTATATTATTTGGAGATGATATATTTTGAGAATTTGAATATAAAGATGTGGATTGATCGTTTCCACAAGCAAATGATACGTTATCAATCACTCCCATGTCTTGAAATGTATTTAAAACTGAAAATATATATCCACGCTGTTTAAAACTGGTTATCACATTAGCCAATTGAACCGCCTCGCTGACTGATAAATATTTCGATTCTTTTCCAAATAGCATCTTGGAGAGAATCATTTCTATCGAATAACTTGGCGAGGAGTGCAAATTTAAAGATATTCCTTTCCGGGGACTATTTTTTATATCTAACATGACATTGATGTTTCCTAAGTTTCGCTGGCAACTGAGCGATGCTTTCGGTTCAAAAGGAAATTCTTTAAGAAATACCACTTCTCCTTTCGTAAACATCATTCGCTTTCCAAATAGATCTAACTTTCCTCCGCATAATTTTAATTCTCCTGCTAATGTTCCTTTTTCGCGATAGCTTGATAATTCTAAATCTCCTTTCAGAAATATATTGAAGATCTTTCCGACAAATTCTATATTTGGGCAATGCATGGAAACATCATATTTGAAAAAGCTACTTCCTTCCTTATTTTTAGGATTATTATTTAGATAGATGTCGTTTTCAATTAATAATTCCAGTTCGTTTTCTACGAAAGTTAAATCCTGAATTCTGCATTTTGGCACAAGAACTTTTCCTCGAATGAGCATCTCCTGAAGGGGGCCGTTCATAGTACCTTCACCATCTATATCAATTTTTAAATCATCCGAATCAAAAAGTGCGAAGTTATCAAATTTTAGGTGAAGATTTGTATTAATATTAGGAATGGTTTCATTGAAAAATAATCTCCCTTCTCCGGAAATAGTTGCTTTTTTTCTCTTATAATCCATAAACTCCCCTTTTGCGGAAATAATATTGTTCCCATCCGCTGTTAAGCAAATAAGACCATCCTTCAATAAAATGTCTTTGACCGCTATGTAGGCTTTTTTTAGCTGCGCCTTTCCAGAAATTGTAGGATTAGAAAAATTACCGGCAATAAGAAAATTCCCATCCAGACAACCACGAATGACAATGCTGTCCGGCAGCTCCAGCAATCTTTCCAATTGTGCATTGACTACTATCCGACAATCTAAAAGATTGCTATGCGCATTCCTCGAGATGGAACCATCATTCCTCAGCAGAATTGGGAAAAATGCAGAAATCTCAACTAGATCGTTTTTATTTTTTAAATTTGCGTGGACTTTTGTACCAGCATTGGTAATTCCCAGGTTGATTTCTAAGTTTTGTTTGTGAGCAGCTAATTTCGATAGAGTCATCTTTCCATTTCCTACAAAATTTTTATTTTCTAGTTTTAATTTTAAATCTCCATCCAATCGGCAAATAGGAAATTTCCAGTCAAATAATTTTAGGAATCTTGCTAGCGGAAAAGCCTTAAAAGCACAGAATATTTCTTGGCTACTGAGGTTTAGTTGAGCTTCTCCAGGTTCTTTCTTATCATATAGAGTGCATTTAATTCTGTGGTTATTCGCAGCCGCATCTAAAATGCAGGTATCCAGTCGAATTTCATTGTTAGGCAGCGATATTTTTCCTTCTTTTAATGATATTTTTTTGAAAGATTCTGAGATTTCACCAACTGCCTTTAGTGTACCATCATCATTAATTTTGCTGGATAAAGTAAAATATTGGCCGGATATTTTTAATCTCAAATCTCCCATTCGTAAGCCAAATACTCGCCCCTGCTCTGCTGTTAATTGAAAATTATCTCTATTACCACAAATGCTCAGCGAATAAAATTCATGATTCTGAAAAAAAAGTTTTGCAAAATCCCCTTGCCCAGAGAATTTTCTATCTTTGTAGGTGAAATTTCCCCGACCAGCTCCGAAGATAGGAGTAATTTTATTCAAAAAGCTCAACTGACTAAAATCAAAAGTGAAGGAGCAATTTGGATTATCATTCACGAAAAATGGCTGCGTCGATTTCAAAAATCCATTTGTATTACTCAATTCCAGTTTTTTCACCAAAATATTGTCACTGAATTTTATATCGGTGTTTATTTCAAAGTCTTTTCCCACCAAATGGATCTCGGTGTTTTTTTCATCATCGATCTTGCATTTTAAAGTGGAAAAGTTATATCCGAAAATGTTTATCCATTCGACATCGCCAACGATTTCTGCTCTATTGTTTTTGTATATACAATCTATACCACCTAAAATAGTTTCAGATTTGTTGAAAACAGCGTGGATAACGCATGCCAACTCTTTTGAAAAATTGCAATCTATGTCCAAAGATCCTGATACATCTTTGAAACTTTTAGAGATAAAAAAAGGTATAGCGTTAAAATTTGGCAAATCTTCTATATCAATTTTAGTTTTTAAAATAATCCTTTTGGCGGTCGGATATAAATTCCCGCAAAATCCATAAACATGGTTTTGATACTCCACCGCAGCCGAATCAATTCTTATATCTGTCATAAAATCTTTATATACTCCACGGGAACGGATTTTAATTATGTCATTCTGAGCGGCTAATCTGTAATTCATGGTTTCCAAATTAATAGTAATCTCTGCAAGTATTGTTTCGTTAATTTTAAAAGATAAAAAGTCCTCATTTTTTTCAGATCTGTAATTAAAATCGTTCAATAAATAGATTTTATTTTCCAGATTCAAGATCGCTTTTTCAATAAATAGATCTTTTAGAAAAAACTTTAATTCCATAAGGACGGAAACAGCATCTATGGAGCCAGCAGCGGAGGCTACAGTAGAAGGTTTTCGCAGAGTAAATGTACCAACATATGCCGATGACTTATTAAGTAAACTCTTTCTGCTAAGAATTATATTTGAAAAAAACAACTCCAATCCACTAGGAAGATGTATATAAATTTCTCGAATCTTCGTTACTTTTTTATCCACCCCATCGATTCGGAGAATTATATTTTTAGTTTCAAGGAAACTCGTAACGCAGCTTAATAATACATTACGCCCAGAATCCGTCCAAAACATTCCCCCCAAAGTAACCACGAGGAGCAATGGAATCGAAAGTATTTTCCCAAAAAATTTTAGACTTGTTACAAATTTCAAAATGCCTGTCCCAAACTCATAATAAACTGTATCCTCGAGTCAACCTTTCTTCTCTTCCTTATAGGAAAAGCTAGATCCATCCTTATTGGGCCAATGGCTGTAAAATATCTTAGACCTAATCCCACCGAATTGAACCATCTCTTTTTTTCTGTTTGTAGGTATTCATGGAAGGACTTGTTTTGGAAAATTTTTGCACCGTCAAAAAATACCACGCAGCCGAAATCTACAGAAATTTTTCTACGGATTTCGGCATTATACTCTAGCGAAGACTTTCCACCCATCGGGAACTCTTCTCCCATTATTATTTCCGTCGCCATTTGACTAGCATATCCCCGGACAGAATCCATCCCGCCGGCGTAAATTCTTCTATCTACAGGAATAGCGTCGATTTTTTGCCCCAAAATGGATTTTCTTGATATATTAAAAGCCAAGACTGTATACTTTAACTCATCCAAAGAATAATTATAGGAAAAAGCCATATCAAAGGTTTTTAATTTACCAATGGTTGAATGTCTAAAAAACATTTCTGAAAATTTCAAGGTTATTTTGTATCCTGAAGTCGGATTCAGCAGATCATCGGTACGATCAACGATAAATTCCAGCGGAATCGCGAAGTTTTCATATTTCTTATTATTGTCTTTGCTTCGAAAAAAGATTTCACTAGCATCAATGCTATTTTTTTCTATGTTACTCCCTATTTTCATCATAAAATTATCGTATAAAGGATAATTAAACATGAGAGAGCCGCAGTCGCTCTTTTTTAAAAAAACGTTTGTAAGCTCTTGTCTTCGAGCGACACGGAGGTCGGCAGTATTATTTTTCCAGAATATATCTGGCAGAGATAGAGCAACTTCAAATGCATAATCGGATCTTTTTTCCTGTATCTTCATAGGAGTTCCCTCCGTGATCACACTTAATTTTTCCCCACCTCCGAATGTATTACAGTTTGCCCAAGTCAGTCTTGCTACTACTGATTTTAAATTTTTTCGAGTTTGAGATTTCTTTTCAAAATTCATATTGCGCATTCCAGTATATAAAATACCGACATCGATAATATGTTTTTTTTCTTCCTGCAATTCAATAATCATGGATACTTTTCCATTTGCAATTGATTTTTCGTTTGGCTTTACTTTTACCTTTGAAAAAATTTGGGTATTTTTAAGATTTTCCGCGGTTAATTTAACTTTTTCAATGTTAAAAATCTCACCTTTCTCCCAAATGATTCTATTTTTTATAAAATCGTCACTAATATCCGGAAAAGATCTTATATCCACGTCGGAGAAAAAAACTCTTTGCCCAGGATCAATTATTAAATTCAGAACGGCTTTGCCGGCTTCATAGTCTATATAAACTTTTTTTTCTAGAACTTTAGGTTTAAAAAAACCATCTTTTTGCAAATGATTAATAGCAATGGCTATGAGAGCTTTTATCTCTTCAATGGAAGCTTTAAAATTTCTCAAATCCTTTTGTAGAATTGATGCATAGCAACCATTAAATTCCTTATTTTGATTTAAATAATGAACATTTAGCTTCAAATTAAACTTTTTGCCTAAATTTACATGAATTTTTACAGTAGATTTGGAATTATTATTATAAATCTTATGTGAAATTCTAGCGTTATAAAATCCGAGAAAATGAGCTTTTTTATACATAAGCGCGATATCATCAACTACTCGGCTTTCTAAAACTCTCATGTTGTTGATGGGCTTGTCCTGCTGAGAAAAAGTACGTAACTGTTTAATTTCAGCTATAATCTGTGATTCGGAAATCATATCTGCAAAAGTTTCTATGAAATTTTGATCCTTCTTCATCGTCAGTTCAGCTTTGTAGCGAAAATTATAAAATTCTGAGTCCTGGGGGAAAATTTTTGAAACGAAACATAAAGTAAAAAAAATAATTCTTTTCAGCACCATTTATCCCTTACATGGTCTAGATTCTTATTTAATATTCCTTTACGGATCTCTTCCATAAGCATATTCATGAAATGAATGTTGTGGATTGTAACGGCGGATAAAGCCAAAATCTCATTTGCCTTTAGTAAATAATGCAAATACGCTCGGGAAAAACATCGACAAGTCGAACAGTTACAGTCGGATTCAATGGGATCGTCATCTGTTGCATATTCAGATCTTTTTAAATTGATATGCTCTCTATTTTGGCTGTCTCGATATTGAAATTTTACGAGCGCTCCTCCGTGTCTTGCTATTCTCGTTGGATGAACGCAGTCGAATGTATCGATTCCAAGCGCTACTCCTTTAAAAATATCGAAAATACCTCCTATCCCCAGTAGATGAATGGGTCTAGAAGTGTCTAACGACGTTGTAGCCATTTCAACGACTTCGTACATTTGCTGTTTTGAAGCTCCCAATGTCCCGCCTATGGCCGTCGCAAAAAATGAATTCTCGCTGACGAACACTGCGCTGCGTTTTCTTAAATCTTCGTAGATTCCACCTTGCACTACTCCATATAAAGCTTGTGAAAAATCGTTACATCTAATAAATTCATTCAACGAGCGTTTTTCCCAGCGATGCGATCTTTCCATCGACTGTTCAGTATATTTTTTGTTCAGATGATATGGGGTACATTCGTCGAAAGAAACGATTAGATCTGCCCCAAGATTTCGCTGAGTATCAATGGATTTTTCCGGAGTTAATAATTGCAAATCACCGTTCCAATAAGACCTAAAAAATGCTCCATCTTCGTCTATTTTTATTAGAGTTGTTTTACCGGAACGTTTGCCCTTTACTTCATCTGCGATGGATCCATGCCCCAAACTAAATATTTGAAATCCACCGGAGTCCGTCAGCATTGGTCCATTCCATCCCATAAATTTGTGCAGCCCTCCCCGTTCTTTTAGATATTCGGATCTCGGAAAGGAAAACAAATGATATGTATTAGCCAATAAGACCTGAGTTCCTGTTTCCAATAATTGCTGAGGAGAAATTCCCTTAACGCTGGCCTTGGTTCCACAAAAAATAAAAGCTGGTGTTCTAAAGGATCCGTGCGGAGTTTTTAAAATGCCTAGTCTTGATTTTTCATATGAATCAATAACATCAAATTTAAAGTTCCTATACATAAAATTTTCTCGGGATTGCAGTGTTATATAATCTTACAAGAGGAATACATGAAACAGCAACGATAAATATAATAATCCTCTAGAAAGCTGGAAAAATCTAAATGGCTTCGTATTTTTCTTTAAGAGCAAAAACCGATTCTGTCGCCATGTCTTTTTTATCGGCAGTTATTATAACAACATTAGCTAGTAATTGAAAAAAGCCGAGCATCATCGTATTTAATCTACTCAGGTCGCAGCTAAAATTATAGGAAAGAAATCTCGCTTTTCTATTAATTCCCCATACATTGGATGGGTGAAAGGACGATTCCATAATATCAGAGACAATTTCTATTAGTGGACGAATTTTTTCTGGAGAGCTGCCAAGAAAATTTCGTTTATTGAATACTACGGCTAATAGTTTTCCTTCCGGCTTTAGTATACGAAAAATCTCATCTAGACATTTCGCACTTTTTTCAAAAAATTCTAAATAATGATTTACCACTATGATTTCAAAAGTATTCGGAGCAAACGGTAAAGCATTGGTATCAACAACTACGGTTTTAAAGGGACGAATACGGGGACAGTGGATTATTTTGTATCCTTTGGGAATAGCATAGTAGAATCTACCATTATCCAAAAAATCAAGTATATCTCCTCCACCAAATCCTAAAAATAAAGTATTATTATTGGATATAGAATTCTGAAGTTCCTGCCATATGCAGGGCATTATTTTTGAAGTAACGTTGTGAGCGATCAATTCCTGCAATGAAAAAGTCTTTATATGTTCCATGGATTATTTATATAATATTTCAGGGCAAAGTATATAGGTGGTTGACGTAATTATAATATTTTGGCACCCTGATGCATCTTTTTTGAGGAAAGCCATGACAAAATCGGATTTAATTGCGAAAATTTCCATGATTTATCCATATATGCATGCACGTAATGTGGAGAAAGTCGTTTCTATCATAACAGATAACATTGCGGCTGCGCTTAAAGCCGGAGGGCGTGTGGAGCTGCGTGGTTTTGGTGCGTTTTCTATTCGTGCACGCGAGCGGCTGGAGGGGAGGAATCCGCGAACTGGTGAAAAAGTAGTTATTGAGCAAAAAAATGTTCCCTTCTTTAAAGCTGGAAAGCAATTAAAAGATATGATTAATGGGCGCGAAATTGATGGAAAAAATTAATTATGAATTGGCTCACTAATTTTATTAGACCCAAAATTCGCGCTTTGGTTGGCAATAATATCCCAGACAATCTGTGGGAAAAATGCCAGGAATGTGAACAAATGGTTTTTTCCAAAGAACTAAATGACAACTTGCGCGTTTGCCCTCACTGCGAAAATCATCTAAAACTCAGTGTTGCAGAAAGAATCAAAAATCTATTTGATGCCGGAGAGTTCACAAAGGTGAAATATTCTTCACCGTTGCAGGATCCTTTAAAATTTAGAGATAATAAGCGGTACGTGGATCGCCTAAAATCTGCCCGAGAGAAAACAGGAGAGGAAGATGCTGTTATTGTAGGATACGGTCGCATTAAGGGCTTTAAAACTGTAGCGGTATTCTTCAATTTTGATTTTATGGGTGGCTCCATGGGAGTTGCGGTCGGAGATGGATTCATCGCTGGTGCGGAGCTTGCGGTTTCAAAAGGATATTCGTTCCTGGCGGTACCTTGTTCTGGCGGTGCTCGAATGCAGGAAGGCGTTTTTTCACTTATGCAAATGCCTAGAACTGTTATTGCTGTTAATAGGGTCAAAGAGGCGGAATTGCCGTATATTGTTCTTCTGACGAATCCAACAACCGGTGGTGTTTCCGCATCTTTTGCCATGTTGGGCGATATCCACATTGCGGAACCCGGTGCTATAATTGCCTTTACGGGACCTCGCGTTATAGAGGGAACGATCCGTGAAAAACTTCCAGATGGATTCCAAAAATCAGAATATCTTCTAGAACATGGAATGATCGATATGATAGTTCATCGAAAAGATCTAAAATCAACTATTGCCAAGATTTTAGGTTTATTGACTCATAAAAAATATTAATTTTTTCCCAAAAAAATGTTGCTGAAGAGTTAACTTTTCCCTATATACATGTTACAATCAGAAAATGGTGAAGAAAATGAAGAAATTTTTAGGGATTTTGATGATTGTTTGTGCTGTTACGCATGCAAAAGCGGTTAGAGTAGGACCAAATGCGGGGAGTCTTGACTCTAATTCAGCTACGATAGATGTACATCAGTTGGGACCTGGTCGTGTAATGGAGGTAAAAGTCTATGCTTTCGGAAAAAACAGAGAAAGAACAAACGTCACAAGTTTGTTTAGTGTTATTGGATTGAATAGCTGTAACCAGAATGACATCAAGCTAGTAGCAATAGATACGACTGGTCTGAGTGATTATTCGAATGAATATCAGGTAGAAGTAATTGGTTCCAATGGAAGAATTGTAAAGGTCGATATCAAAAAAGATTTTAGCAACAAAGACTAGAAAACTTGGGACGAGAAAACATGAAATAGTTACACGCCGACTGTTTTGTGCTAATTTCTGGGTGCAAAATTGGCTGATTTTATGAAAAGCTTTCAGGATATAATTTTTTCGCTGCAAAAGTATTGGGGAGATTATGGATGCGCGGTACTGCAACCATATGATATGGAAGTCGGAGCCGGCACATTTAGTCCACTTACATTTTTGAAGTCACTGGGCAAAAAGAGTTGGAGAGCGGCATATGTTCAACCCTCTCGCCGTCCCGCTGACGGCCGATATGGAGAAAATCCCAACCGCGTTCAAAAACATCATCAATTCCAAGTAGTTATAAAGCCATCCCCAGATGACATTCAGGATATTTATTTAAAAAGTTTGGAAGTAGTCGGTATTGATCACAAATTGCATGATATTCGCTTTGTAGAAGATGATTGGGAAAGCCCAACACTTGGAGCAGCGGGGTTAGGTTGGGAAATCTGGTGCGACGGCATGGAAATTACACAATTCACCTATTTTCAGCAATTGGGAGGTATTTTTTGCGATCAGATTACTGTTGAATTGACATATGGCCTAGAGCGGTTAGCCATGTTCTTGCAGTCTGAAGACAATGTATATAATTTAAATTGGAATGGAAAAGAAGGCGACGGAAAGATTTCCTACAGAGATGTTTGTCTGCAACAGGAGATCGAATTCTCCAAATACTCTTTTGAATATGCAAATGTTGATATACTTCGGCAACATTTCGCTGATGCGGAACTGGAATGCCGCAAACTTGTTGAAAAAGAGCTTATTCTTCCAGCCTATGATCAATGCATAAAGGCAAGCCATCTATTTAATCTAATGGATGCCCGTGGAACTCTGAGTGTCACAGAAAGAGTAGATCGAATCGCGCGAGTACGGGCTTTAGCTAAGTTATGTTGTGAAGTTCAGGTAAAAAATCATGAATAATTTTTTATTAGAATTGATGGTAGAAGAAATTCCCTCCGGCGTGCAAACGGAAGCAATTTCTGAATTTGAAAAATTAGTGACTGCAGAATTGGAAAAATGCCGCATAAGATACAAAAATAGTTATTCTTATATTTCTCCCAGAAGAATTGTTTTTTCTGCGGAGTTAAATTTAAAAGTTGATGAATTCACAGAAGAAAAGAAGGGACCACAGATTACGGCTACTCCAGAGGTTATAGAAAGATTTCTGCATGCCAATAGTGTTTCTCGCCGAGAATGTATTGAAAAAGAAGTGGATAAAAAAATCTTTTTATTTATAAAAATAAAACACAAGGTTCGAGATACTTCTGAAGTTCTCGGCAATATAATTAAAAATTGCACAAAAAAAATTTTATGGAATAAATCCATGCGATGGGGGAATTATCAATTTTATTTTGTACGACCGCTGCGAAATGTAATGGCGATTTTTAATGGAAATTTGCTTGATATAAAATTCGATGAAATAAATCTAGTATCATGTAATCATACCTATGGACATCGCTTTATTGCTCCGCAAAAAATTGAAATAGCCAATGTAGATGAGTATTTCTCTAAAATGAAAAATGCCTTTGTAATTCTGGATGCCAAGGAGAGAAGAAATGTGATTATCGATGAGTTCAAAAATCTAGAATCCCAGCGCAGTATTTTTGTTGAAGTTAACGAAAATCTTTTGGATGAAGTCGTCGGCCTGGTAGAGTATCCGGTGGTTTTGTTAGGAAGAATTCCAGAAAGGTTCATGAAACTTCCAGAAGAAGTAATAACTACTCCGCTGCGCGTTCATCAAAGATATTTTCCGACGCGGATCGATGGAAAATTAGCGCCGTATTTTGTCTTTATTGCTAATAATGTGGCGACGGATGGCGGAAAAACCATAATCGAGGGAAATGAGAGAGTATTAAATGCTCGACTTGCGGATGCTCTTTTCTTTTTTGAAACAGACTTGCAATGCTCCCTGGAATCTCGCCGAGCAGATCTCAGAAAAATCGCATTCAACGATAAACTCGGAAATGTTTTGGACCGTGCAAATAGGGTATCGAATGTTTGTGATTACATTTGCAATTCGTTAGAAATGGAAGATTCTCATTTAGTAAAAAGATCGTCAATCCTGGCCAAATGTGATCTGGCGACCAGCATGGTTTGTGAATTTCCAGAACTTCAAGGTATCATGGGAGCACACTATGCTCGAATTCAGGGGGAAGATCCAGCAGTCTGTGACGCTATTCGATGCCAATATCTTCCAGTACACGAAATAACGAGTAGTATTAGTGCGATACTTTCGCTGGCCGATAAAATTGAACTCGTTACAACGTTTTTTGCTCTCGAGAAAAAGCCGACCGGGTCAAAAGACCCATTTGCGCTGCGGCGTGCTGCCATCGGGATCCTAAAAATTACAGAAAAATTCCAATTTGATTTTAATCTAAAAGAAATTATCCAAAAAACATTTCAGCAATTACCTGACGATTTGCGAATCGACACAGTGGATTGCGTCCATGACTTTATTTTGGGTCGCCTGAAGATTGTTTTAAAGGAAATGGGCATACAGCAGAATATTTTAAACGCAACAGTAACCGGTGAAGATAGTATCTTGAATATTTTTTCTAAATCAAAAGTTTTGAACGATTTTCTGCAGAATAGTTTGGGAGAAAAGCTCCTAATCATACACAAACGAACAAAAAATATAATTTTGTTGAACAGCGAAACATTCGTAGATGAAAAATTGCTTCAGGAAAAAGAAGAAATTACTCTCTGGGAAAAGATAAAAAAACTCGAGGAAAAGTTTTCTCGAATAGCAATAGAAAGTGAGAGTTTTATTGAAAAATTTACCCAACAATTATCAGCTTGCGCAGAAATGGCGCAGGATGCATCCGTTTTTTTTGACAAAATCTTGGTCAATACGGACGACTCGATGATCAGACAAAACAGATTGAATCTTTTGACGAGATTGTCTTTTATTTTCGACACGGTAATTCCAGCTGGATTATGATATTCAATTTGCAAAAAACTAGTGCCTATTAATTGTATTTTTATTTTTTTGCATAATGATTGAAAAAAAATATTACTGATATATGATGTTTGATTCTAAAATAATTACAAAAGATGACTTAAAAAATAAGAAAGTTTTGGTTCGTGTAGACTTTAATGTTCCGCTAGAAAATGGCATAGTGCAGGATAATTCTCGTATTAAAAATATTTCTCCCACCATAAAATTTCTAAAGGACGCCGGAGCAAAAATAATATTGATCTCCCACTTGGGGAAAACTGCACAATTTAATCAGGCTCAAAGCTTGAAAAATATTATTCGAGAAATTACAAACGAATATAAGTTGAAGGTTGTTTTTATCGAGGATTGTCTGGATGAAAATGCTTCTCTCATTATTGAAAATACTCCGGTCTCAAATATTATTCTAGTGGAAAATTTGAGATTCCATTCGGAAGAAGAGAATTGTGATTTTGTTTTTGCAAAGCGCCTGGCGAGTTGGGCTGATTTTTACATCAACGAGGCATTTTCGGTATCTCACCGAAAGCATGCATCAATTTTTGCAATACCAAAATTTTTACCACACGCTTTTGGATTGGCCTTCGTTAGCGAGATTCGTACAATAAATAATTTCTTTAATAATGTTTTACCACCGCGAATATGTATTATTGGTGGCATGAAATTATCGACAAAAATTAACCTATTAAAAAATTTAGTGATGAAGGTGGATAAGCTTGCACTCGGTGGTAGCGTAGCGGGAGTTTTTTTATCTTCTTTGAGGAAAAAATCCCCCTGCACTCCTGATTCGGACATATATGCAGAAGAGGTTTCCTTAATTATAGAAAATTCACAAAAATACAATTGCGAATTAATTATGCCAGTGGATTTTATGATATCAAATGTGGAGCAGAAAGCACTTTATTGCTCAGTTGCTTCTCCGGAGATTAATGCCGCCGATATTTTTGACATCGGACCGCGCACAGTTGAATTATTCAAACATCATTTGAGGGAAAGTAAAACGGTTTTATGGAATGGACCAATGGGATTATTCGAGAAATCTTCTTTCGAAAATGGTACATTGTCTCTGGCGCAGGAAGTTTCTCGACTATCGCTGGATAAGAAACTTACTTCTATTATTTGCGGAGGGGACACCGTCTTTGCCGTGAATAAATTTCAAGTATCCAAAAATATATCCCATATATCCACTGCAGGTGGAGCATTTCTGGCCTATCTAGAGGGAACTAAACTCCCCGGCATCGAAGCTCAAAAAGATTTTTATACCCTCCAGGAATAGAGAGAAGCTTCCGCAAAAGTAACTGACTTAAAATACATAACTTTTAAACGCTCAAAATCCATGAAATTAGTATCTCTGCAAACGTTTGGGAACGCATTTCGTTATAGCTGACAAGATTAATCCTGGTGAATTGTATTTGAATACAATATTATTGCGTTGAACTTGAATTATGAGGATCGGTAAATAAATGTGAGCAATAGAGGAATAGAAATGAGATGTGTAGTTGGGATGTCCGGAGGCGTTGATAGTTCTACTTCCGCAGCTCTTATGAAGGATAGCGGATTTGAGGTCATCGGTTGTACTTTTAAAATGTTTGAAGCGGAAAAATCAAACGCGGCTATTGCTAATGCAAAGAAAGTTGCAGATTTTTTGAAAATAGATCACGACGTGGTGGACTGTGTAACCGAGTTCAAAGCGTTTGTTATGGATTATTTTGTCCAGTCATATGAAAACGGATCTACCCCAAATCCATGCGTTATGTGCAATAAATTCATAAAGTTTAAGCAACTAAACGATTTTCGAAAAAAATGCAACGCGGATATTTTAGTAACAGGTCACTATGCTCAATTGAAAAAAACTGCAACTCGGGTGGAATTATTTCAAGCAGAAGAATTGAAAAAAGATCAAAGTTATTTCCTTTACGGAGTAGATCGGGAGATTTTAATGGTGGCGGAATTTCCGTTGGGAGGCCATGCCAAAAGCCATACACGGGAATTGGCTCGCCAATTTGGAATACATGTGGCGGAACACCCGGAAAGTCAAGATATTTGCTTTATTCTTCATAATGATTACATGACTTTCGTAAAAAAATACTCGCCTAGAGAATACGCCGTTGGCGATATTGTAGATCAATTTGGAAATGTTCTGGGAAAGCATTCTGGAATAATCAACTATACGATGGGGCAACGCAAAGGGCTGGGCCTTTCCGGCGGTCCGTTTTTTGTGTGCGGTTTGGATATAAAAGGAAATAAAGTAATTGTCTCCGATAAAGATGGTGTGAAAGTAGAGAAAATTTTTCTAAAGGATGTTAAGTTCTTGAACGAAGAATATTTGGGAGAATGTGAAGTAAAAATAAGATCCGTAAACAAAAAAATCCCCGCTTGTATTGCAAAAATCGCGGACACCTATTGTGTGGAGCTATTTCAGTCGGAATACGGTGTGGCTCGGGAACAGCATTGCGTTTTCTACAATCTTAACATGGTACTTGGTGGCGGAGTAATTTGCGATACTTCTCCATAACCATTGTGTTTCGAAATTAAGATTTTTCCAGTGGATGAAAATTTTTGTATATTTTTAGTAAATTATAATCATCGACATCTGTGTATATTTGTGTGCTGGACAGAGATTCATGCCCCAGAAGCTCTTGAATAGATCGCAAATCAGCTCCATGCTGAAGCATATGTGTCGCAAAACTATGCCGGAAAGCATGGGCGCTAGCATGATCCGGAAGGTTAAACAACATTCTAAGCTTTTGAAGACGATTATCCACGAAAGATGCGTGCAGTCTTTTTCCCCGTAGGCCAACAAATAAGAATCCATCATTTAGATTATAAGGACAACTACAAATATAGAATTTTATTCTTTCCAAAATCATGGGAAGTAGCATTATCATGCGTTCTTTTTTCCCTTTCCCTAGAATTTTCATTTCGACATCTACTTCTTTCGCTTTGATATTTAAAGCTTCATTTATCCGAAGTCCGCAGCAGTAAAGCAAAGAAAAAAGCGCTCTATCGCGATGCGTTATCCAATCAACATCGCTATCGAAAAAAAAATCAACATTAAGAAAACGGAGAATAGTTTCCTCTTCCAGGGGTTTGGGTAAAAGTTGGGATAATTTAGGCCTCCGAACTGCATTTATAATTTTAAGACTAATCAAATTTCTTTGGGCAAGGTAATTAAAAAATGATTTTACGGATGATAATGCCCTAACATTGGAGCGGGCTGTCAATCCCCTGCTAATTCGATGAGAAAACCAGGATCTGAAGTCTGAAATTTTCAGGGTTTTAAGAATATCCATTGAAAAATCCTCCCCTTCATGCTCCAAAAGAAACTTTTTGAAATCCATTACATCTCGCCGATAGGAATTTATCGTATGCTCTGAGTAATGTCTTTGGACGATTAATTCTTCCAGCCAGTTATTAATAAAATTTTCCATGGACTATTTATGATTCAATTTCTACTTTAATGCTATATAGAAAAATATGCTTCTGGAAAAATTAATTATGGATATTTGAAATTTCTCCCATTAGGCTGACTAAAAAACCACACCATGATATCAAAATAAGAAATATTCAGAAGAATATGGAAAGAATTCTTGAAGGTGTAACTCTTAGTTAATATAATCCTGTTATGTTTTTTATGTAGGTTAGGAGAGTGAAGTGAATAAAGTTAAGAAATCGTTTTTTTTCGCAAGTTTAGTTTTGTTGACTGCCTGCGAATGCGGGAAAAAAGAAAGTAAAACGGCTGGCATCATCGTAGATGATTCTACAGGAGGCTCAGCGGCGGACTTCATCGCTAACGCGGGGGACAGGGTCTTTTTCGCGTTCGACAAATCGAATCTATCTCCGGAAGCGAAAGCTACCTTGCTTAGGCAAGCAGAGTGGTTGAACAAATATCCAGACAGAAAGATCTTGATAGAGGGCCACTGTGACGAAAGAGGTACTAGAGAATATAACTTAGGACTGGGGGAAAGAAGGGCAGACGCGGCTGCTAAAAATCTGCTAGGTGATGGTGTCAGTGGTGACCGAGTGCGGACAATCTCATACGGAAAAGACAAACCAATCGCAGCCCAGGGCACCGCAGAAGAAATACACCAACTAAATAGGGTTGCAGTAACGGTGCTAGACTGAAAAAAGGCCGAGGCCATATAGGCGGACAATAAAAAATGCTCTCCTGAAACAGCGAACCGATCCGCCAGCGAACCTAACACGACAAGACTATGCAACAAGGCCCAGACCTCTAGCGAGCAACTGAGTAGATAAAGTTTGCTGTGAATCGCGTAGCCGACTATGAATACCCTAGTAGACCCATCGCTGAGCGGAGTACCCAGAAACAAGTGAGGCGGCTCAACAGAACGGTAATGATAAAGTTGTGCCGAGGATATCTGAAGCGCGCTGGGAATCTCTGGGGGCCGGGTACGCCTAGAATCATGAATACATACACCAGGACGTGTTTTACTGTTTATTGCGCTCATAACACGAGTTGGCTGATAAACAAGCCTGGAAGAACAGGATGTCGCATGAACATCTCAACAATCGATATGCGGTGGATAAAAAACAGACATAGATTTAGAGACGCGTGTGAGAACAATCATATAGGTAAAACACTGACCATACTGAGGCTCACACGGAGGGTACATTACAGGGGCGTAAGTTCTTGTGCATGCAAAAACTCGGAACGACAAGAAAAAGTGCGCCTAAATGTACTAAACGATATTGACGCTTGAATTAATTTCACTTTTCATCTGCACAGGAGGAGTGGTGTTCACACTCACGGTGACAGATATAAACTGGCAGACAAAAGGACGAAAAATCGGAAATGACGAATCGAACACTGCCACAACTTGAATAATCATAAATCATCGTAAACATATAGCATTCAGAGATATTAGGAATGCTTTTCGGATAGGAATCGTTATTAGATGTTAATCCATACGAACGCCCACTATCCTGAAAAGTAAGGATATCTAAGATGTATAGCCTGCTGTGAGATTTCGAAGATTGAGAGATCAATACCGAAAGAAGCACTTTTCCCCGCAAATTTCTCAGTTGAGAGTTGGGATCAGGTGTCATACTTAGCAAGCTGCTACGGAATTTGCAGAAGGTTCCGGACAGAGTTTGCCATGCTATTTGATATTTCAATACTTTGGATGCTACTATTGGAGAAGGCATCCATCGTAATGCCAGTTAGAAAAGAATGGAACTAATACCATTTTTCATTACTAAATATTCAAATAATTATTAATGCAGTATGATTGAGCAACTGCGGTATCAGGAAGAGAATTAATAATTTTTTCTAGATTATTTTCCAGCTCATTTATGTAATAGACCTCTTTCGAAACTAGCATAAAGAATTTTTCTTGTTACAAATTGCAGCGATTAGATTGAATCACAATTCGAAACGTTTTTGTCTGTTTCTGTACGTATCAGCGACGATTTTAA
>JAITBT010000003.1 GCA_031283445.1 Holosporaceae bacterium
TGAAGCAGCAGGAATTTTCCCTCTAAGAATGAAAAGAATGTTAGGTTATCATATGATGAAAAATTTTGATTGCCAACCTGCAGTACGAATAGCGTTAAAAGCTATGAAAGCACATCCCAGTCCTCATGTACATAAATTCGGGATTGCCTATACAGATGACGGGATTCAAAAAGGTGAAAGTTTCTGGGATTGGTCGTTTATAGATTACAGTGAAGCTATCAAAACAGCATTCTTTGCCGTAATGCGAGATACTGATTTCATTACAGACGAGATAATAAAATTGCCACTATTTGAGAGTTGTATGGAAAAATTCTTTTTCGCCGAAGGAGAAAAAGACCTGACCCTTAATAAAATCGATCCTGATCCGAATAATCACGCATTACTGCAAAAAAGAATTGCATTAGCAATGTTAAAGAAAGTTGGTTTTTTGGAGGAAAGTAAATAAGTATGCAGAATAAAGATTGTTATTAACAAACAGGAGTTTTTATGAGGATTTCATTTGTTTGTTTAGCACTGTTATTTTTAGTTACGGAAACAGATTCGGTAGCGGCCATGGATGTAATCACGAATTTGCAAAGAGCAACTGAAATATTACAAATATACCGCAGCTCCGGAGCGCTTGACGAAAAAGATGCAGAAAAATACGGTATCGTTCCCGGTTCGCTTTATACAGAAGAAAATGTAGAAAATGTTTGGAGTGACGGCTGGTCTCATATTTGTAAAAATACCGTAAGAATTAATGCGCTTATGGTTGCTCAAGATCCTGACGGTGTCGTTTATCTTCCGTTTATAGGAACAGGCTTTTTTGTGCATTTTGATGAAATGCCGAAGGATCTCCGCGGTAGAGTGATATTAACGTGCGCACATTGTATAGGCTATGACAGCGGAAAGTTTGAGACAGATTATACCAAATTGGAGACGAGAGACGGATTTTGCTCTTAAACGCAAACATACATTAGCGTAACACCGGAATTTTTGCGTACAGAACACTGTATGCATTCGGTAAATACTCCTGAAGATCATATGAGAGAAAAAAATAAGGTAAGCAGAATATACATGCCCGGACAACAGGATGTGTATAGCGATGTTGCACTGTTAATCTTGGACGAGGCTGTAGTTGAAGATGAGGAATATAATGTCGGAGTGAAAATTTTCCATAATCTTTGGTTTCCTCCGGTTGAAGGACATCTTCTGGGGCATGGGAAAGTGTTTGTTGTCGGATATGGAATAACCGGTTATAAAGGCAATCAACTCGATAGAAAATTATACGGTTCCTTAAGTGAGGCAGTGAAAAAAGGTCGACTGTCCGAGAGACAAGATTTCTTGAAACAATTGGGGTGGAATAAAAAAAAGATTGTTGATATATCAGATGATGCAAGTTTTTCAGACGATTCTAAAGTGAATATACGTGCAGTAAGCGGTAACATTGGAAGCAGTATTTCTGCAGGCAGTGGTTTCAGCGGCGCTTTAATTATTTATGATGATGGCATACTAAAGAAGTTCATTGGAATTTACAGTGGGCCGTCGTTTTGCGAGACACCTGTTTTTTTCGGCATGGGAATAAAGTCTATTAACGTCTTAAAAGGATTGATAAAATATTTTATAGCAAGAGAAAATTTGCTGCATTAAGGAGAATAGTATAAACAATTTTGTGGTGCACCATACGGAGGACGTGCTTGAGATGAAAGAAGGCTTTTCTCTCATTTCACTTTTTTTAAATCGAATTTCGCAGAGTTTTTAGCTCAGAAATAAGCTTTTCACTGGTATGCATTCGTCGTTGTTCACCAGCACATCAATGTTCGCTCTGATCTTTTCAATATCCCAATTCCACCACTGTATTTTCAGCAGCAACTCGATTACGTCATGGATAAAAAAATTCGAGAAATTCAAAATTTGCTAAACAATCGACCGAGAAAAGTGCTAAACTTCCGGACGCCGTTTGAGGTTTTCTTCGATCAGCTTTTTCAACTAGAAGATGCTCCTCTTGATGCACTTCACTATTGAAACGGCGGTTACGAAGAAAAATATTTTTATACGTTGATAATAGAATATCCAATAACGGGTAAATGGGGAACCAAAGAAGAGCTTATGAAACGCTTCGAACTTCAAGATTTCATGAACGAATTTTTGTTTGAAATCGGTTTAGGCTTATGCGATGGCGGAAGTACCGGAGCAGGCACGATGGAGATATGTTGTCTAGTTGCCGACTACGATCTTGCAAAACAACTAATATCCGAGAAGCTAAAATCAACAAAATTTGCAGACTACTGCAGAATTTATGAGCAAGATGAACAAAAACAGCAACCACAATAGAGGAATATCATGAAAATACAAAATACATATAAAATTATTGTGGCAAGTTTACTGTTTGTCGAGAGCGCTAATTGCTCTCAATATAAAAGCAAGTCGTCACACATAAATCAAAAGGGGAAAATTGCAATCTGATATGTATTATACTGGAAGAGCAATCGAACAGTATCATCAGAAAGCCTACGATTTGTACAAAAAAGCGTCGGAGCATTGGGAGGATGAAGACGACGGCCTTGACCTTGATCCTTTTTTCCGGATAGGACGCTGTTACGCCGAATATGGGATTGGATCTTTTAACGAAGCTGTAAAAACGTTCAGAAAATCGTTCGAACACGGAAATACAGAAGCATTAACGTTCTACATTCTTATGTGTTTTTTTCGAGACCGAGAAGCCGTGAGTGAGCGAGATGGTGAATGGTTGTTCGAGAAAGCCAATACTAATCCGTCTGATCCCCATTGTCTGTTTGTTCTGGGAGCCTGCTACGAAATGGGATTTGGAACTGAGCAAGATTATAAAAAATCCTTCAAAGCCTACGAAAAATCCGCACTTCTTGGACATGCATTCGGTCAACATCATCTTGCCTACATGTATTTTCATGGCTGGGGAGTTGAAAAAAATCCGGAAATGGGATTTCAGTGGGAATTAAGGGCCGCAGAGCAAATTCCGATGGCGAAATTTAACCACTAGACAAGAAAATATTTATAAATTGTTGTTAAATAGGCTTAAAAAATCTCCTCTCTAATCTAGTTTTGAACCTTATTTTTATAATTACAAAAGATTACATTAAAATTTGGATTACAAAACTCCAAATGATGTGTATAGTGGTGGTTGTAGAGTTGTAAGTTTTATCTACGCTCAGATAAACCTCAACGAAACTCTAAACTGCCAAAATCTGGTCTAAAAAATTGGATGCACCTTACATTTATTTGATATAATTACTCATTGTTTTATTTCATCAACTGGAGATGTATATGGTTAGGTTGAAGGGCAAGTATAACGAAGCAATTATCTACGCAGAAGCGCTTGAAATGAAATGCGAAGACCAGATTTTGCAATATCTAGATCATCCGATATTTGCAGACACAAAGGTACGCATTATGCCGGATGCACATTTTTCAAAAGGCGCAACTGTTGGATTTACAGCAAGTTGCAGCGAATATGTCGCTCCGTCCATCATTGGTGTTGATATCGGTTGCGGAGTAAACGCATACAATCTTGGATCGGGTAATGTTGCTTTTGATAAATTAGATAAATACATTCGCAAGCACATTCCATTTGGCAGAGAGGTAAATTCATCCACCAATGAAATGCTTGAAACCGCATATGGGTATGTTCCTAATAACACTATCAGTTTTAAGGAATTTATGGAAAAAGTCAGTGCCATTGCAACAAAAGTCAATTTTCCTCCCAGACGGGCATTCGCATCGCTTGGAACACTG
>JAITBT010000001.1 GCA_031283445.1 Holosporaceae bacterium
TTGTGTGGTATAGGTTCCCAGTAATAATAGTGTATTAGTACCAACTGAGAGAGCCACTTTTTCATATTCTGTACAACTTCTCCCAGCAATATACCTTGTGGTATATCCGATGGTATTGCAGACATCTCTGACGACTTCACCGATAATATCTCTGATACAATTGGGATATCATTTTCCTCATCTTGTCCGAAAAAATTTTCTCCATCAAAATCGTAGGGAATATTGTTGGCACACATGTTGAGACTTAAATCCATTTCTAGGATTCCAGTATCAATATTCTGCTTCGAATAATCAAACATGGCGTTTTCCTCTACATACCATTTTTCATTTTCTTGCTGTACAATACTTCCTTTTTCTTCTTTTTGACCATGCTTTATTAGTTTTTCACATGTATCAGAAAAACCACATTCTCTCATTTTAGCCAAATTCATTAATATAACACCAGCGTTATATATTTTTGTGCCTTTATTAAGATAAGAAACATAATGCTCACAGGCTCCAAAGCAATGAGAACCGAGATCTACATTCCATATATCCATGATGTTTCCAACGCAGAGAGTATCTCCGTCCAAATACAAGCACCGCTCATAGGGAAGGAAATTGCTGAAAAACAATTTCAAAAATATCGTACTTGGCCAGGCGTATGAGGCGAATTGAGAGTAGATCTCTTTCTGAGAATATGGAATCGGAAGAAAAAACAAATCGTACTTATAGGTGTTTTTAGGATATTTATCACAGAAAGATTTTGTCATCTTTATTTTATCTTCATCAAATAATCCATCAAAATACGGTTCATCCACAACGATATTAAATCTAATGATCTCTTCGCGTTTTTTCGGCCGTGAATTTTTAAGAACAGATAGCATTGATACGAAAGTGTAGTCAAAATATTTTAAATCGGCCACATAGACAATATTTACGGCATCATTCACTAGGGGAATTGCTGATAATGGAGTCATTAAGGATGAAAAGGAAATCTCCGGTAGTAATGAGTTTTTTAATATATTATCATATGCATCTTTACTTACATTTTCAATAAATTTATCGTAATATTTATACCATAAACAAAAAGACCACTTATTATGAAGCCAAAGTTTCTCCCAGAATTTATTATTTTCCTTATACCCTGGCAAGCCTGCATATTTATACCATTGAATATGATTATATTGCCATGGCTTAGATCCATTTTTCCAAATTCCGTCATCTTCTTCTGCCCAATAATAGTGGTGAATAATTGATAAATTAGATTTCCACGCTTCAGACCTATCTAGTTCATATATCAAACCGTTATGTTCTATGCTTAATGGTGCTGTTATTATATCAGTTTCGGTAAAATTTCTTGGTATACGCTGTCCACACACATTAAATCCCGGATCCAATTCAAGAATTCCGTTTTGGGGGTGTAGCAATGAATATTCCAGCAGTGCATATTCATCCGTATACCAAATATCAACATGTTCGAAAGGAGGAGCTTTAGATGGTCCTCCATTGGCATCGCATTCCTGAACGTCCTCAAGCCAAATATAGTGTCGTCCACGTTTTTCCGCCTGTCCTTTTTTGATTAGCTTTTCGATGTCATAGGAAAAATGAAGCTCCCGCATTTTTTTCAGATCCATCAGCAGAACGCCTTTATTGTATACTTTTTCGATATGCGGTTGGCCTTCTTTTCTATAAAAATCCTGATGCTCACAAGCTCCAATACAATGGGCTCCCAGATCGGTGTTCCATACGCGTCTTATGTCATTTATGCAAGTTGTGTCGGTGTCCAGATACAAACACCTGTCGAATGGTAGGAATCTACTGAACAATAATTTTAAAAATATCGCTTTTGACCACACATAGGAATCCAACAGAGAGATCCGCTTACTTTCCTCCAAGGGAGCTGATGTGTATGATATGCCATAGTGATATTTATCTGGGCTATATTTTTTACTGAAACTTGTCCCTAAATTTCTCATGAAGGACATTGTGGCATTATCATCTGGTTCATCCACGATAATATTAAAATTCAGATATTCTTGACGTTTTTCTCCTTTATATTCTGGATTTTCAAATCCTGGCGTCGAATTCTCGAGAACGGATAAAAGCGACGTGAAGGTATAGTCAAGTAATTGACGATTAGTAATATATACTATATTGATTAGGTCAGAACTGGTCGCGGCGGCTGCCGTTGATTCTGACCCCATATTGGGCGTAATTAATCTGAGATTAACGCCTCCGGCATCAAAAAGCGCACAAATAGCCGCTGACAGTAGCATTTTTTTATGGAAAATGTTCATTTCTCCTCCTGTAACCCATTGAAAACTAGAAACATCCTTTTTACAGCTAAAGATTAACATTTATTTTATATAAAAAAAAATATTATTTTATAAAAAATGAATAAATAAGATAAACAAGGTATGGCTAAAAGTTTCTATTTTTGCCGCAAACGACCGAGTTTTCTGTTGATTTATGCTTTCACATCTAATAAACTTAATAGCACAGGGCGTAGGGATTTGTGAGCATTGTAATCTCGGTGGCCTATTTTAAGAAAGGGAACTGTCACTGTGTTGATCGCGGTCAACATATATGGTGCCCACCTGGGATCCGGCCACATGAAGATCCTGGGCCACGATCTTTAGGCTCTGTGCATGTTTATGGAGTAAGCATCATGTACAACAGAAGTAACGTTTTTTATAAAATTCTTCAGAACGAGGTTTCGGCCAAAAAAGCATATGAAGACGATCAAACTCTTGCTTTTTATGATGTAAATCCTGTGTGTAGAGTTCATGTTCTTGTTATTCCCAAAGCGCTGTATGTGGATTTCCATGATTTTGTATCGAAAGCTTTACCGGAAGATGTGGGTTCTTTTTTCAGTACCGTAGCAAAAGTAGCAATGCTATTGGGACTTGAAGAAAGTGGCTATAGAATAATTAGCAATATTGGAAAAGATTCTCGCCAGGAGGTGCCTCATTTTCATGTGCACATTTTGGGAGGAGAGCCATTGCGAGCATCTCTGGCATAGCAGTTGCCGTAAAGAGTGGCGAAACACTTGCGTCCGTAGCTCAGTTGGATAGAGCGTCTCCCTCCGGAGGAGAAGGTCGGAGGTTCGAATCCTCTCGGGCGCACCACCTCAAATTTCAATGAAAAATGACGATTCAAACTCCTCAAAAAAACATGCATCCCAAAATTTTGTCCCACTCCTGTCCCACTCCAACCCATATTTAGAAAAAGTCCGGAATCTACTTTAAAAGCTTGGCCTGTTCTTTCGAAAACGGCATATATCCCGAATCCGTATAGGAAGCTGGCTCAAGCTTTTGGACTCTCAGGTGATATCTCACAATGTGGATTGGGGAACATTGAACGCGCCGTTTCAAAAGCGAAATGCAGCATGAGGTACATCTTTTAGTTGAGTAACGTCATATCCGAAGAAAACCTCGAACGGTGTTTTGTATCCTAGCACTTTTCGTGGGCGTCTGTTTAGTTTATTCTCGATTTCTCGTATTTTT
>JAITBT010000078.1 GCA_031283445.1 Holosporaceae bacterium
GTACTCCATTACCTTCTTCCTAAACTCTTCCAGATATAACATCATGCCTCCAAATACACAAATAAAACATCTTTATATGACAAAAACTTCAGTTAATCAAAGATGAATATGCTATATTTCTTTGTATGGCGATTCCCAATTTAGGGATTATCCACTAGCTAAGAATGTGATATCTTTTTTCATGCCTAAAACTTTTATTTCTAATCCAGGGTTGGCTTTATTATAAGAGATCTCCAGTTATTATCCATATCGCTCTGCTATTATTGTTCAGCAAATATATTATATTTTCATATGAAGAAGCAAAATGTTCTATACATTAAGCATCTTGTTGTTTATATTCAATGACATGCGTAAGTTGTATCATTATCCATTATGTGCGTTTAGCAGGTTAGTGCGAATATATTTGAAAGAAAAAGCTCTAGAGCACGAGTTAGTTATTGATTTTCCATGGAATAGAAAAAGTGTATTTTCTAAACATCATGTCTTTTCAGATATACCAACGTTAGTGGATCAAGACAGCGTTGTTTTGGAAGGTTGGTATGCAATCATTGAGCATCTAGAGCAATCCGTCCGAGCGAGTTCTTTGCTAGGAGCAACTCCGAAAGAAAAGGCGGAATCGCGTAGAATTGTGACTCTATTTAATGAAATGTTTTTTGCTGATATCACAAAAAATATTATCTTCGAAAAAGTAATTAAAAAACATATGGAAAGCTCCCCGCCGGATTCTTCTCGCATTAGGGCTGGGAGTAGTGAGATAAAAAAATACTTTGATTATATAACTTGCCTAGTGGATTCTAGAAATTGGCTATCGGGAAATGAATTCTCCGTTGCAGATATCGCAGCTGCGGCACAGATTTCATGCATCGATTATATTGGTTCTATCGGATGGGATAATTATCCAAGTGTAAAAGATTGGTATGTTAGAATAAAATCCCGTCCGTCTTTTCGCGATCTGTTATATGATCGGATTCCAAATGTTGCTCCGCCAGATTATTACTCGGAACTTGATTTTTAAATGGATAAATGACTCAGATAGTTTTGATTTTCTCCAGTATGGTAGAAGAAATTTTATCGTCCTTGTCTTTACTGCCACGAGATGATCCAAATTCAAAACTATAGGCATCCTTGAGACATGCTCCAAAAATTCCAGATACAGTTGATATAATTCCAATGACTTCCCCCGGTAGGTCTCCTCTGTAGGAAGTTAGCATTAGCAGACAAAAGATCAGTCCTAAGGCAGCTCCAATTACCATGATGTTTAATCTGCTGTTGCGGCCATGGGCGTTTATCACGTTTATTTTACTATTATCGTTGTGATCCGGAAGTTTGTTCTTTAGTACTTCTTGGGATTGTTTTGTTTTTTCTGATTTTTGCGTGGTTGATGGATTATTTATTATTTTATTTTTCGTAGACTTTATTGCATCTAAAACTATTTTTTCTGTGGTCATTTTTTCCTCTTCAATTCATAAAAATAATGAGAACCAAAAATTCGCTTTGGTTCCATATAAGCCGCCCAAAATGGTTTTATAAATCTTTCGTGATAATGGTCGCAACCATCTGTAAGATCCGGCCATTTCTTTTGTAGAACGTTTTGGGCCACGTCAAGACAAATTCTAAAAATCGAGCATTCTTCAGTGATAGTTTTTATCTTTTCATAGTTTACATCTTCCCTATTCCAGCAGGAAAATTGGTGGGGAGCTGTGCAAACATCAGTTATCGTTTTAGCGAAGTTTTTTTCTTTTCTATTTACAATAACATTGGCAATTGCAATCAAGGAAGCTATTCCAAACTTATATAATTCTCCGCGAGCTTCCCCGTATATGGTTTTTGCCAGAGTATTCAAATCATTTTTCGTAAAATTCACTATTCCTGTTCCTTTATAAAATTAATTGAAATCAAATTGGTTTTGGGCATAAATAAAACAGCATTGCTCTTGTAGATAGATCTTTCGTTTGTATTTCTATTCACTATTTCTATTTGGCAGAATCCATCTTTTATCTCATCATAAAGATTCGTTTTCTGAGATACTGAAAAGTCTTTTATGCCAACGAATTGGTAGCCGGATTCCATTCTTTGATCTGCAGTCGGATCAATATCAAGACTTCGCAATACGCTCAGCGGTAATATTCGTAAATACAGAGAAGTTTCATCATGAACTGTTCTGAAAACGCATGATTCCATTTGTTTGGGATGCATTCCGTATTCAAAAAGTCCACCATAAGGATAAATTTTACACTTTGCGAATGTATCTTCGTGAATTATAGATCCGCTCTGATCTGCAATTTCAGATATTGAATTTTGGCATGTGAGAAATTCTTTTTCAAATATATGATTTGATAAAAAATTTATTTGATAATCGCCAAAGTTATTTCCGACGAATACATTAATCTCATTTTCCAATAAATATTTACCGGTGTTTTCGAAATTAACGATTATTTTTGAGCAACAGGATTTAAAATTCTGGATATTTGATTGCGAGTCGATTCTTGGATAATTATATAATGCAATTTCATCTCTAAATCTCGATTCTTCACTCCTCTCCAGGATAGCGTTGCTGAATATTTTCAGCGATGTTAGACTGGCATCCAGCATAACAAAATCCGGCCAGCAATCCGCTGTAGTAATACAGCAGTTTTCATCTTTCGATTCTAGCAGAATCTCAGTGGATAAATTCTCTTCTGTGTCTGGAATATCCGCAAAATGGCGATGATATCCAGCAGACAACGCTCTTATTCCTCGGATAAGCATTATAATTTCTCTATTTCAAAGTCGGGAAGATTTATTTCTCGCGTAATTACTTTCGTAGTGCTCAACGGATGGAGAGAAAGTTTGATTTTGGTCGCATATTTTTTTAATTCATCTTTCAATTCTGAACTACTATGCGCTTTCGCTTTTGCTAAAATAGCGATTTGCTCTTCCGGTGTATTTTCTATTTCGATTTTTCGCACAATATCTGCAGGATTTATTCTGCTTTTATCATCCATTACCTGAATCATATGCGAATTCAGCTTTTCAAAACTCTTCGATAAATCAGCCATGCTGCATCCAATGGTAAATTTTATTATTTTCTGGTCGGCATTCCCAATAAATCGCACCTTGATAATTTTTCCGGAGATAGAACCGCCCGGAAATCTTTTGTCATATAAGGTGATTTGATCATCAATGCTTGTTAGCATGAATTTCTCTGCGCCTACGCAAAAATCAATTTCGATGTAACGGGACGAATAATTTATCAAAGCAATTGCTTTTTGCAGCGCGTATTTAATGGCGTTTTTTCCGCGAATGGTCGAGAAAAACGACGAACTCATATCATTCGTTAGAGCATCCGGAATTTTTTGAATGAAATTCCACCTGTGTGATTCAAAATTTTCATTAGAAATATGCGAAGATGTGCATTCAAAAATACTATCCTGATATTGGATTTTATCACCGCTACCAAAGTAGGTAAAATGCTTCCAAATAGGATATTTCTTAGGCAACTGAATTGCATTAAGTCTAATATAAAGATTTTTTTCTCGTCCGTAAGGAGATGATGTATTACGAATAACTACATTTACATTTTCGACACGCTTTTGCTTATAAGCCCAATTGATTATCAATTTTCCATCGAAATAAAAGCGTTTAAATCGCACTTTTTTTTCGATTGAAGCTCCGCTTTCTCGTATAAAAAAGTCTGGTGATAAAGTTGAATATAATTTTGTAAATCCTAAGGTATTGGGATTTATTTCTTTTATATTGCATTGAATTAATCTATATCCTTTTTTTTCTGAGAAGATATTTTCGATTCCGGATTTAATATTGGTGAAAGAGTTAACCAGGTGTTGCTCAAATTTTTGGGCAATCATCGGAAAGAGATCTATAATCCCATATTCATGCTGTATCCAACCAGCAGATATCTTGAGATTGACGACTTTATATGGTTCTCTTGCCATCCGCACTTTAATTGAGTTTTGAAAAATTTCACTACCATCAATATCAAAATTTCTCCGCCCTCGATTTATATTCGACAGAGCTAGATCTCCGTTTTTCATGTTCCAATAAAAAATTTCATTATTGCCTTCTAAGAAAATCGTCGGGTTTTTGAAATCTCTAGAAGAGAAAAACAGGTCATCGAATAAAATGAGGTCTTTGTTCTTCGTATGTTTATCTATTTCCCGGTATGCATTGAAATTTCTTTGAGAAAATTCTGATAACTTGGTTTGGTAATCATTTGGCTCTGATATAAATTCCAGTTCCATTGTTGAACTATCAAAACCTGCCGGAAAAGCAACTAACCGTCCCGAAAAAAGCAATTCTGTACCACAATCTTTTTGAATTCCTATTTTGGCGTATTTTCTATTTAGCAGTTCGGCACCATTTTGAGCGGCAATAGTTATCTTTGCTATAGCGAATCCATTTTCTTTTTGAAAAATTTCCAGCGAAATTATTTCCTCATCGCTATGCCAATCATTTTTTTCTTCATAAAATGAAAGAGCCCAATCAAATATTAATTTCATTTGCTTCCTTTTCTTTTCTGAATGTTGTATTTTCAGATAATGTTAACATTATGGATAATCCGTGAATTTAAATAAAAAAGGTTATTGTCAGGGATTACTTTTCCTGGTTATAGTGATGATAGTCAGTTGTACCAATGATATTATCATAAAGTTTATGGGACAAAGGTTGGATGCCTTACAAGTCATTTTCTTTAGATTTTTTTTCGGATTGGTTACTCTATTTCCATTTGCAATTTCTCAGGGGAAACAAATCTTTAAAACCGCACGGCTTAAATTTAATATAATAAGAGGAATGCTTGGTGCAACCAGCATTTTTCTCTACACTTACTCGGTAATATATCTTCCTCTTGTCGAAGTTGTAACTATTCTATGGACCATTCCGTTATTTGTTTTAATTCTTTCTATATTTTTTCTCAACGAAGAAGTATCATCTCACCTCTGGGGCGCAACAATAGTAGGTTTTGTTGGACTATCTTTTATTTCACTATGGGATGGCGGGGTTTCGCTATCGCTAAAATGGTTGTACCTAATTCCTATCGCTTCGTCGTTTTTATTTGCTGTGCAGGATGTAATGATAAAAAAGATTGTGGACTCTGAAAACAGACTAACTATGCTTTTGTACTTTGCTCTTGTCACCAGCATCATTTCGTTTGTGCCCGCAATTCTAGTTTGGAAATCGCCAACAACATGGGAGTATGCGATGTTATTTCTGCTAGGGGTTGGTGGAAATCTTATTCAATATTTCCTGTTTAAAGCGTTCAGTGCCACCGAATTATCGGCACTGGCACCGTATAGATATGTTGAATTCCTGTTCAGTGCAGTATTTGCTTTTGTATTTTTCGCAGAGGTGCCGGGTGTAAATGTTCTGGTCGGAGCACTAATTTTAATTCCAAGTACACTCTATTTGGCCTATGGAAAAAATAAAGCGCAGCAATGTTTCGCTTCTTAGACTCTTCTATTTGAAGCTTTAGCTATGTGGATTCATAGCTAAATAGCTAGATGTTGCTTAACTATAGAAGCTCCAAACTTTATCAAATCTCCTCTAAAATTATTTTCCAGCCACCTGACATGCCCCACTCATCCGTATCCAGCGAAAAACTTACAACACGCATGCTAAGCCACGGTCGAAAACAGACGAAAATAGGTTCCGCGTACGTTTTCTGCAGTTCTATTTCATCATCCATTAATGTATGTGGGACTGCATCACCAATTTTATTGACGACACAGACAGAATCGGCGACGGCGGGTCGGATGAGGCGAATTTTCCGTTCTCCAGGATTTAGTACTTGCCATAAATTCTGAATGCATCCAACTGATAACTGTGAGCCTACCCAAAGTTTTTCTATAACAGGAGAATTGGTGTCTTTGCAGGAGATTACACTTCTGTAACGTTTCCGCTCGTTGGTCTCCAGAAATAATAAATCTCCGTTTATGGATTTTTTAAATTCCCCATTGGGAATTGGTGATAATTCTTGCTGACAATTTCGTGCACTTTCGGGAGGTAATCCAGCTACACCCAGTATAAGATTTGTTTCACTCATTTAGTCCATCCATTCTGGCAGCGTTGTCGGAGTCATTCGAGTCAAATATTCCAAATATTCTGCTAAATTATCTATTTCTTCAGAATTTTCCTCTTTATTCATCTTCGTATATCGCTTTTAACTTTAATATTGCCACTAAATTTAATATAAGATTATTTTTCTTGCTCTCGATGGAATTTATTTTAGCTCTGGCACTTCCGATTTCGTAATCGCTCTGGGACAGCGTTAATTCTTTACTGATAATCTTGTTGACTGCTCTTAAAATATCAAAACTTGCGGCGGTAACATCTTTACCTTCTACTATTGTAATAGAAAATTCCACCCGAGATGTTAGATTTTTCCCTTGCAAAATATTTTTTAATTCAAAAATTAAGTAGGGCATTTTCCGCATTTCTGTTGGAGGATTAGAAGGGAAAATAGCTAATTTTAATTCATTTCCTATAGCTTTTATAATCCCGAGATCCCATGGTATCATATTGCTTCCTTTCGATGTTCATCGCAGGAAAAATTGTTTATTATTGCGTGAAATAGTATCAAATCCTGCGAAGGCTCCATTATTGGAAATTGAGTCGGCGTGAAGATTTTATCTTTAACAATCACACGAAATTCACGAGGAAAATCGCATTTCCATTTTACGGTAAAAAGATAAAGTACTCGCCGTGATGAAATATCTTTTAGGGAAATTGAAGCCCAAACTTCTCTCCATAGCTTGTGCTCTAAAATCCACAAATTATCGTCAGATAATTTTTTTTCAACAATTTCTATTTTTATCCTAGTATTGAGTAATCTCTTCAGCATGGTCAAAAAAACCTCAAATTCAAAAAAGGGCCGAGTAATTGTTTAACTCCTTGGGAAACAATACTATTTTGCTGATAAGAGAATCGCTCTTGGAATGCATTAGCAACCAACATCAAGTTTGCTAGTTTCAATTGATAAGGAACATTTTCTATTTGTTCCGCAATACCTGCATGATATTTTATCGTAGTAGAGATATTTCTCTTGTTTTTGAAAAGCTGCTTACTATTAATGCACAAACAAAATTTATTATTTATTTTTTCCAGAAGATATTTATTAGACTCTACCTCTTGGTCATCAACACTTACACTAACAATTTCTATAATGGGAGGTTTTGGTAACGGAATTCTCATACTATCGCAAAAAATACTAGGATAGTTGCTTTCTCCGAAATCAAAATTGCAAATGGAGCTGTTATCTAATCTGTATTCCCAAGTTTGTTTCATAATGGATTTTTGTATAATAGTTTCTATAGCCTCGCGAGTTGATTTTATGAAGGCTAAAATTAAATTATCATCGAAATCATGATCTATCCGTAGATAATTTTTTGTTTCCTCAAGGGTAATGATTTCATCTGACGGTTTTTCCAGAAGATTTAGCTGCATTGTAGATGCTCTTTTTTATTGTTCGATTTTTTACTATTCATCTTTTTCTTTAAATTTCAATAACTTAATTGCATCAAAATCCGTAACTCCTCCGCCTGTGCGCTTGGTCGTATAGAATTCCACAAATGGTTTTGACGTGTATGGATCCCGCAAAATTTTTAAGTCTTGACGATCTACGATCTGATATCCAGAGTAAAAATCACCAAACGCAACGGAAGTCGAATCTGTATTTTCCACCAGAGCTGGCATGTCGTCATCGATGATTACTGGATACCCAAGTAATGTTGCGGGACTCGCTTCCGATAAAGATGGTTGCCACAAATATGTTCCATCATTGTTACGCAATTTCCGGATTTCCGCTAATCCAGATCTGGACATGATCCACTTTGCTTTTTTCACATAAATTGGCTTTATGGAACATACTATATCGATTAGTATGTTAACGGCTGAATCGTTATCGATGAATTTTCCCGAAGCTCCGCTATAAAAATGCTGTAATTTTCCAAAATCTCTATTTTCTTTTTCCTCGGATTCTACGTCCAAAAATCCACTCGGCTTTCCGTCCCCATCACCTTTTATAAAAGCTTCATTCTCTAAAGCAGCAATTTTTTCTGAAATTTTGGCGATTAACCATTCTTCTACGTTAATCTGCGAATCATCCAGAAGATTCTGACTAATTTGCGGCTTAGCGTATATTTCATGCACTGGAATTTTAACTTTTTGAATTTCCGGAGAATTTGTTTCTTCTCGTTCATCTTTATCCTTAGATACCCAGCCGGCCTCTGGCATTTTAGAATCTATCAAAAGCTCTATAGAACTCGATGATACGGTGATAATTCTCGAAATTACCCTCATAGGGGACAATAGCTTTAATCTATCATTAATTCGCAAAGCAATCTCCTGGGGGATGAAATGTGTTCCGCAGGATTTTTCTTTATCGCTAAGAGATTTTTTTAAAAAATCACAAGTTCCTTTTCGAATATATTCGCTAAAATCGGATTTTTTATATGCATCTCCCTTAAGATTTTCAGATAATGGCATTGTTTTATTGTTTTCAGTTTTTAGTGTTTCCATTTTTCTTATTTTTTCCTCATTGCTTTTTATAAATTCGCCTAGGTTCTCATCTAGTTCGGAAATAGCTTTTTCAATTTCCTTATTCATTGATTTTTCCTCTTATTCTTTGGGATATCGCTCGAATTTTTTGTAAAATACCATCGTTTGATTTGATTTCGCCAACTACTGCTTCTTCACAAGCCGGAAATGTCACGATCGATATCTCTAATAAATCAATATCTGTTAGGTATTGATTGTTATTTTTGAAGTAGTTATTTTTTATTTTATACCCAATTGAAAAGCCATCTATTGCTCTGTTTTTCAGTAAAAAATAAACTTCTTGCGCTTTGGGGACTTCCAACAAAAGTCGAGCTTTTATGAAAAGTCCATAATTATCTTCATATATTTTCTCTATTATCCCTATGGGCGAGTTTATGTCATGTTGCCAGAGTAGTTTTGGCTTCTTGCCATGAACAAAGTCGACGACGGCGTTTTTAAATGCACCGCTGACTATGACATCACTGTGACTATCAACGACGTTGAATACGCTGGCGTATCCGGAGATTTCTCCATTTTCATTTATTGATTTTAAATACAAACATGGTGTTAAAAATTTCATATTCTATCTTCTTCCTTAATTGGCGAATATCCTAGAATTTCCCTCTTCTCATTAATGGTAAGAAAATTCGCATTTGATATTTTATGCCATAGACTTTCACGCTGAGATATTAACGCATGTACTGCTTCTAGATCGAAGATCACCTCAATAGATTTGCGGAATCTGCTGGATAACCAGTTGCTAAACTCTAGACGAATAAATTCCACTAGGGGAATTATCGTATCTTCCCAGAAGTGCAGTCGAGCTTCTCGGTAGGAGGTAAATGCTTAATCTCCCCGTATTCCAATTAATACCGGAGGAATTCCAAATGCTTGCGCAATCTCTCGGGCAGCAAGATTTTTTCCGGTATTAAAATCAAGATCCTTAGGGGAGAGCCCCATTTCTTTCCATTCCAATCCGCCTTCTAGCACCATAACTCGACCAGCATTTGCTGTGCCTTCGTAAGCGTCGCGAATATCTGATCGTAGTTGCTGTCGTTGCTCATCTGTTAAATTCTCAGCGTTTTTAACCACTAAGCAGCCAGATGGGCGACCTCCATTTTGCAAAATCGAAAGATTATGTTTCGACATCTCGTTATGTTGATCAATAGCTCGGGAAGCCGCCTGCAGCGGACTGAATCCATACCAATCATTCAGAGGATTAAAGAATTTTAAATGAAGGAGATCCTTTTTTCCTATGGAAAATTTTGATGAGTCTACACAGTACGTATAAGAATCCACCGCTGTTCTGAATTTGTTAGGAATTATTTGAATCCGGTCTGTTCGCAAACAGTGCAATTCATTATCCTCATTGCAATGTACGAAAGCGTTTCCGGATATCAATAAATAATTTACCAAACTCTCTAAAAAAGAACTTTTAGTTTGAAATTCATTTGGCTTTTTAAAAATTTTAGCTAAAAATTCATCTTCATTTTTATCATCACAATTTTTTACCAATACTGGAATGGATGAGATGCTCCTGGAGATGAGATTAATAGCTCTAAAAACAAAAACATTTTTTTGAAATCCTTCCTCGGAAAGGGCATCATACCTACCAGGAGTCCATTGTGGATCACTAATACCCTGATAGGCAAAGAATGTCTTTTCTTTTCTGGCACTAAAATATTTAAGCAAATTTAGCACATTTGCCTCCTTCATAAATTCTTGATTACTTTTGCTCTGAACAATGTATGTTCCTACACTTTTAAAAACAAAACAAGATATTTTAAAAATATGCTTACATTACAATGTATTAACATCTATTCCTTGCCAAGAATCAATTACTTCTGATGTTTGGAGCGAAGTATGATTTTGATTATTTATGGTTGAAAAATACGAAGATGACTTCCACGGGAAATCTAATTTCTTTCTACGATCTTAACAGAAGGCCTTTGAAAAAGGATAGATCATTGCTGCTTCTTAGAAAGTTTCACTACTCCGGATAGGTTTGTGATAATGCCTGCGCACTACTCTTTTAAATACATTCAGCTGGAACTTAATGTTATCTGCAATTATGGCTGGAATTCTTCTCCGAATACTTCGATTATCTTGGTCAATTTTAACTTATTGCGAAACCATGTATATTGCCTTTTCGCATACTGCTTCGTTCTGTTATACATTAACTGCATACATTCCATATATGAAATTTTATGACTTAACAGGGAAATTATTTCCCGATAACCGATGACATTACCTAAAGGGCCAGCATAATCTGGATATTTTTCAATGAAATTTTTCACTTCCTCCGGAGCTCCCGCTTCCATCATTTTTTTCAAACGAGCTAGGCATCTTCTGTTGAGTTTCTCGCGCGGCGGCAATAAGAGCATGGAAAATACATTTCTTCCCTTTATTTTTTTTCCTTTCCACCAACTTGTCAGTGGTTTCCCCGTATAAGAGGCTACCTCGTAGGCTCTTAGAATTCTCTGAGTGTTATTTTTGTTCAGTGTTTTGCACAACTCCGGATCCAGTGCGACTAATAATTTGAAAAAGCGATCCCTTCCTAGTTGTTGGAATTTGTTCATTACCTCACTTCTAAATTCCTCAGGTATCTTTGGTATATCTGAAATGCCATTGATCAACGCATCGATATATAGTCCCGTTCCTCCGCAAATTATAGCAATTTTATTTTGCTGATGTAATTGACTAATCTTCTCCTGCGTCCAGTCAAGCCAAAGAGACATTGATGATGTTTCTAGCGGCGATAGTACTCCATATAAATGATGGCGCACCTGACGCAATAGATCCTCGGTGGGATAAGAGGTCAAGATTTTCAACTCTCTATAAAGTTGAATACTGTCAGAGTTAATAATTTCCGCATCTACATTAAAATTATCATGTAAATAATGCACATATCGCACCGCCAGATCTGATTTCCCAGATGCTGTGGGTCCTGCTATAACAACTATGTTAGGTATCACTTCATCCTGATATTATATTTTATTCTATCAATCAGATTTTGCCTGTCTTCTTTTATTGCTGGGAGCTTTCCCCCCGAATCCTGTTCATTAGCAGGATTAAAATCTAATGAAATATATTGAAATTCACGAGTGTGAGGATTAAATACAAAAAAAGCAAGTTCGCCATTCTTTTTTGAGTCGGAGCTTCTTCCTAATTTCTGCAGTTCCTTTTTTAGATTTACTACGGATGATACGTTCGTCTGATTAACCGATACTATAACATTATCCTCGGCTAGGCTGCTTTCCGCTACACCGCTTGTATCTGAAACCACGACACCTTTAATATTGTCGGGTATGCTAAATCTTCTGCGCAGATCACTTGTTAAGTCCGCTACTCTTATTCCTAAACTCTTGATCTCTTCTCGTGGAATATTCTCTCCCTTGGAACTCATATCTTCACCAATGTCCAATCCTCCATCGCTTCTGGTACTCACCATTACACTCAGTTTCCTTTCTATTTCGCCCCTTCTGACCTGTATAGGTATGACCTCACCAATCGGTAGATTGCTTAACAGAAGTTCCAGATCCGTATTTTCTAAAATGGCTTCATTATTTAAGCTCATTAAAATGTCTCCTCTCTGGATTCCAGCCGCCGCTGCCGGCGAATTCTCCTCCACCAAAACTATGGCATATCCATAGGGCTTATCCAACTTCAGCGCGTGTCTAGCTTTCTTGCTTATCGCCGACACGCTGATACCTATCCAACTTCGCTGCATCTTTCCATGAACTTTTAGCTCATTTATGACCTTTTTCATAGTGTTGGAAGGAATTGCAAAATTGATCCCTGTGTAATGCATTCCATCGAAGAAAAAAATTGTTATCATACCCACTAGTTCTGCTTTATGGGTAAAAAGTGGCCCTCCGGAGTTACCGTAGTTGACGGATACATCTGTTTGTATATAAGAGACTAAATCTCCACCTTCACCTAACTCCGCAATCCGGCTAGATAAATTCCTTCCCTTATAGGAGATGATGCCGGCCGATACCGTTTTCCCAAATCCGAATGGATTTCCAATAGCTATAACTGGTTCACCTATTTCAGTTTTGTCCGAGTCTGCAAATTGGACATAGGGTAACTTCGTGTCTACATCTATTTTGAGCAACACTATATCCGAACGCTCATCTTTACCTATGATCCTAGCGGCATACTCCCTACCATTGTACAGCACAATCTTTATTTTGTCGGTTGCACTTATAACATGATAGTTGGTAACGATGTATCCATTTTCATCTATAATAATTCCTACTCCATTGGCTGGTTCTTTTTTGTCGGCTTCTCCATCTCCGCTTGATGTCGAGTCTCTATCCTCCGCAACAACATCCACCACACAATTAATTAAGCGTTGTATCCCGCCTTTTACCGCCGCATTTGCTGTCATAGCTGTTTGTGCTTCTAGTATCCATAAAATCAATAATAAGAGAAATCTCAAATTTATTTTCCCTTCATTAGAGCAAAAAAAGCACTTTGGGTTGATAAAACAACCGTCGAATTCTTTGAATTAAACGCTTGGTGATATGCTTCCAGGGTTTGGAAAAGTTTGAAAAAATCTTTGTCTTTTAAAGAAGCTTCTATATATATTTTATAGGCTTCACATTCTCCTTCCGCTATTAGAATTTGCACTTTTGTGTTTGCCTCAGAAAGACTAATGGCATTTTCTTTATCCGCCGTCGACTTTATCACCTGCGCTATTTCGATTCCTTTAGCACGGAGTTCCCGAGCCTCCCTTTCTCTTTCACTTATCATGCGATTGCAGATGGCAGCGCTATTTTGTGGCGGTAGATCGGTTTTGCGAATCCTTAGGTCCACCACTACGATGCCAAAACTACGCACCGCTCTATTAACTTCATCGCGGATCCTGTTCATGACGGATATCCTAGTCTCCGACAGTAACGATGATAAATTTTCTCCTCCTAGTACGCTACTCAAACTTCCTCGCACTACCGGGTTCAGCCTGTCAAGAACGCCACGCTCACTCCCAACTGCCTGATAAAATTTTAATGGGTCCGTAATAATATATCGGCCGAACGCATCAACCATGATGCGTCTTTTGTCTCCCAGCGTGACTTCTAATGCCGACAACTCTACACTCATCAACCTTTTGTCAAAAAATGCCACTACCTCCAACAAAGGAATCTTGAAATGCAGACCGGGTTCATTTATGACCCTAACAGGTTTTCCCAATCTGGTAATCACTGCCTGTTCAATTTGATTTACAGTAAACATCGTTCCGCTGAAAATCAAAAAAACAAAAAATAAAACAATAAAATAAAATATAGTTTTCGTCTTCATTGTCTAAAGCCTCTCCTCGGGAATATTAACTTTATTTAGCTCTGTTAGGGGAAGATATGGCATGACTTTTACTTCTTTATCTATTATAATTTTATTTACATTTTGACTAATATTTTCGAGTGTTTCAATGTATAGTCGCCTAACAATGATGTCCGGAGCTAGCTTATATTGGGAACATGCCGACTCAAATCTTGCAACTGCACCGCGAGCTCTCTCTATTATAGAGCGCTTAGCAGCTTTTCCATTGTTAATTTTTTCGGCGATTAGCCCACGTGTACGTGCGCGTGTATCTCTGTCGTAGGCTTCCGCTTTGTTTTTTTCACTTTGCTGCTCCGCCTGCGCTCTCTCGACATCTCTAAAAGAGTCAATGACAGATAAAGGAGGATCGACGCGCTGTAATTCCACGCGAATAATCTCTATGCCCATTTTGTATTCATCCATTAAAACCTGCAAATTCTCCTTTACTTTTTGTTGAATTTTGCCTCTTCCTTCGGTTTGAACGTAGGTGAAATGAGTTTGACCGACTATTTCGCGCATAACACTTTCCGCTACTGCTCGTACAGTAACTTCTGGTGATTTGGCATTGAAGAGATAATCCTCAACACCATTATTTTTTATTTTCCAAAGAACGCTAAAACTAATATTAGCAAGATTAGAATCGCCTGTGAGCATCAAGCTCTCCTCCTGCTGATTTTTGAAAAATGAACCAATATCTATCTGATTTACCTTTGTTACTTTTTGCAAAATAATGTTTTCAAATGGATATGGCAGAATATATTGGAGGCCTGGCCCCACAGTACGCACCCATTTCCCGAATCTTAGTACTACTCCTCGTTGGTCATGCTGAACTTGATAAAATCCCGAAGCAAAATACAATAAACCGATGGCAATGATTACTAGATATACATAACTTGGTGATGGTTCGACGCCTTTTTTGAAATGCCCCATACTTTTTTTAAGCTTATCAGCAAAATTTAGAAAAAAATTCTCGCTGGGCTGTTTTTTTTTCCAAGGGTCATCTTCATTCTCCCATGGATTTTTAGAAGACATCCAATACCTCCTATAAAATATGCCAAAGCCTATCAAATTTTCCTTAGTATGCATAGAGATATGCTTGGATTTAAATTGGTAGATTTTTTGATAATCTTTCAAAGATGAAAAGTAATACCGAGCTCCGCTGTTACTTTTGTGATGTAATTTTATTAACGTTATACTAATATTGGCACCGGGAAAGTTCAGGAGCATCTGTGGTAAAATTGAATTTGCAAAAATTTTCTGGAGCTCACGTACTTCCGCTGGTGGAAGGTGGAAAAGGAATTTCCATATCAAATGGCGAAACATGCGGAGCATGGGCTGCCGCCGGTGGCGTCGGAACATTTTCAGCGGTAAATGCTGATTCCTTCGATAAAAATGGGGGAATTATATCTCAAATCTATAGAAGTGCATCACGGATCCAACGTCATCGGGAGATGATTAGCTACGCCATTTCTGGCGGAATAACTCAGGCCAAAATTGCTCGCGAAAGTTCCAACGGAAAAGGCCGAATCCACATGAATGTTCTCTGGGAAATGGGAGCTTGTGAAGAAATTTTGCATGGAATTTTAGAAGGAGCGAAGGAATGCATACACGGCATAGTTTGCGGAGCCGGTATGCCGTATAATTTGGGAGAAATTGCTTCGAAATTTGAGATTTATTACTATCCAATAGTATCTTCAGCTAGGGCATTTTCAGCATTATTTCGCAGATCGTTCAAAAAGGTACTAGATTTTCTCGGTGGAGTTGTCTACGAGGATCCATGGCTTGCCGGTGGTCACAATGGATTATCCAATGCAGAAGATCCGTCGAAGCCGGCAAACCCGTATTTGCGGCTTGTGGAACTACGAAACGTAATGAATGATTTTGCTCTGCAGGGGATTCCGATAATTATAGGTGGTGGCGTTTGGTGGCTTTCCGAGTGGGAAGACTACATCGATAATCGTGAATTAGGATTAACAGCTTTTCAATTTGGAACTCGTTCGATCCTAACGACGGAATGTCCAGTATCTAAAGCTT
Organism: Holosporaceae bacterium; assembly: GCA_031283445.1. GTDB lineage: Bacteria > Pseudomonadota > Alphaproteobacteria > UBA3830 > UBA3830 > JAIRMQ01. The sequence continues at coordinate 15,886 of JAITBT010000078.1, forward strand.
GGCAACCGAAATTGATGTCTCTAAAAAGAGGGGACGTAAAATTAACTCCCCTTAGTCCCACCGGATTTTATTCTTCTGCTATTAGTAATCGCATGTTGGAGAATTTGCTAAAATTGCAGGAGCGGCAGGTTCCAATAGTGGGAGATTCTTCCTTCGTTGTTAATGTTTTCGGGAAAGTGATTTGTATTGACGAGTGCAATAGAAGGAAAGTGGAATCGTGGATTAAAGAGGGATTTTCAGTACCCATGCTGACACCATCAAATTCGGTCATCTTTGTAACGCCTGTTCAATCAAAGCAAATTTTGCAGGATCAAAAAAATTGCTGCGGATGTCTAAGCGCATGTCGTTTTAGTAGCTGGTGCCAACATAAATTATCGACCGGAAAGATTCCAGATCCGCGCAGTTTCTGTATCCAGAAAAGTCTGCAGTGTGCAGCGCATTGTAGTAATTTAGATGAGAATCTGATGTTTGCCGGACATACTGCCTATCGCTTCGGAGAAGACCCGTTCTATGCCGGGAATTTCATTCCTACAACTAGGCAACTGATGGAACGTATCATAAGTGGATATTGATTTTGGAATTGGGAATGAGGTTAGCTAAAAGGATCGCTGAGAGCGGAGTGGCTTCTCGACGCGAAGCAGAGCGACTCATTGAAGCTGGTCGGATAATGGTTGATGGACAAGTAGTAAAAACACCGGTCTTTTTCGTTACCGATGCATCATTGATATTAATCGATGGTAAAAGCATTCCACCCAATTCCGAAGAAATAATCATCTGGAAATTTTATAAGCCAAGAGGAGTAATTACGACTAAAAAAGATCCCCAGGATAGAAAAACCGTCTTTGATTTTCTAAAACATATAGATCGAAGACTACTTTATATTGGACGTCTCGATTATAATTCTGAAGGGTTACTGTTATTTACCAACAATGGAAAGGTTGCTCAGAAAATGGAACTCCCCTCTACTGGTCTTAAAAGAGTCTACCGCGCCCGAGTTATCGGACATATATCTGAAGAAAAAATCCAAATATTAAAAAATGGAGTGATTATAGAAGGAATAAAATACAGAGTGTTTGAGATAAAAATGGACGAAAGACAACGAGGGCAAGCTAATTTTTGGATTAGTATGACATTACAGGAGGGAAAAAATCGCGAAGTTAGAAAAGTAATGGAATATGTTGGATGCAGCGTAAATCGGCTAATAAGGATTAGCTATGGTCCTTTTAGCTTGGGGAATTTGCCTCCGGGAGATGTCCAACAGGCTTTCCCATTGGAAACAAAGAAATTGTTGAACATTTTGAAATTTCGCTAAAGCTTGTCGCCAAATTTAAACTACAATATAGAAAAATGTATTATCGTCACGATATAAACAGGAGATCCTGAAAGAGCAAATTAATACTATAATCTTATCAATTATTTATATGAATCAATACAACTACTATGTCGTATTTAAAGTTTCTCTGGCGTTTGATTGTTTACGTAGATCCCAGGAGCATCTCGTATAAAATCAATAATTTTGAAGGAATCCATAAGAGGACCAGCCATAGGCTTTATCCATTCTAACCAATCATTCCACCATGAGCCAGCCATTTCTGTGGCAGAAGCAAACCATTCTTCTGCTGTCGCGGTCTTTTTTTGATTTATCCAGTAGCAGTATTTATCTTTGTTCGGATGATTTACTACGCCAGCGACGTGGCCAGATCCTCCCAGAACAAATCGTATATCTCCGCTGAATAATCTCATGCCGTCGAAGGTGGCTTGCCAAGGAACCAGATGATCTTTTTTCATGGAAATCATATATAGTGGAGTCTCAACAAGTTTTAGGTTAATTGGTACTCCAAACATTTTTAACATACCGGTTTTTAAAAGATTATTTTTGTACAAGTCTGTGGCTAGAAATGTCTGCATTGCGCTGGTTAGATTTGTCGGATCGGAGTTCCAAAATAAAATTTCATGTGCTTCTGGTTTCTTTCCCAGCATGTAACTATTTACAAAATATCTCCAGATCATATCTTTTGCTTTAAGCGCACTAAAGGTGTTGTATAATATATTTCCTCCTAAAATCCCCTTTTCTTTCATCTGGGAATTAATTGCTTCCAGATAGCTCTCCGCCATAAAAATGGACATATCTCCAGCACGCTCAAAATCCAGTAAAGTTGTTAGTAATGTTGCAGAAATGTTTTTTATCCTAGCATGCTTTTCGCAGAGTGGATTGGCTAAATACGCCAACAGACTAGAAATCAGTGTTCCGCCTACGCAGTAGCCAATGGTATGAATGGATTTAGCCTTGGTTACATCCGAAATTTTTTCCAGAGAAGCCAATAATCCATCTCGGAGATAATCTTCGAATCCTTTATTTTTGTACCTTTTGTCTGGATTAACCCAGGAAATCATGAATACTGTAAATCCTTTATCCACAATCCATTTTATGAAGGAAGATTCAGGTTTGAGGTCTAAAATATAAAATTTATTGATCCATGGTGGAATAAAAAGTATGGGAACTGCGAATACCTTGGGAGTAGACGAAGAATACTGAATCAATTCAATAAGATTATTTTGGAAAATTACTTTACCATGAGTCGCCGCAATGTCTCGGCCTATTTTAAATTGGCTGCGATCATTTGTGGTAATAGAGCCGTTTTTCATATCCTCCATCAGCATTTTTAGTCCTTTTTGAAAATTTTCCCCAGCGGTGTCGAAAGTTTCCTTCAGGACAATAGGGTTCAGGAAGGGAAAATTATCCGGAGACATTAAATCGATATACTGTTTTAGAAAAAAACGTGCACTATTTTTCAAGAAAGGTTCAATTTCATCCAAACTATCAAGAGTATCCAGCATCCATTGAGAAATAGTTTCATAAAATTTACGGGAAAAAATCATCATGGGATTGTTGATAAAAATGTCTTCCTTAAATTTTTGATCTTTATTGCTATATTTCATATCTATATAACCGTTATCCTGGGTTATATCTTTAACGAATGACTTTTGTAATTCCAGAAGTCTTTCTAATAGATCCTGTAGGGCGTTTTTTATTTTCTGAGGCTGAGACGCCATTTTCTCTCCGACCTTCAGATAAGAAAGTATTGCAATTTGAGGATTTAATACAGCAAACTGAAATAAATCGGTGCTTTTTATTCTCAAATAATCATTGAAAAATTTTTCCATTATATCGATCAAAATAAATTACTCTTTAAAATACTTGAAATTAAATTAAAAATATATAAATTTTTTTCTAAAATCGTAATTTTCCTAAGTTTTAATGCTTTCTATTCCGTTATTGGATGATTATTATTTTTTTTATTTATCGGACTGAAATCTACTATCAAAAAAAATTTCGAATATCGTGTTTAGAATTATAATAATTTTTCGAATGCTGTATTTGAGGTATATTTCTTGGACGCCGACTGGGGCGATGTGATTATGCTATCTGTATCAATGCTTTTATCTTTTAGTAATGAAGACACCAATGTTTTTTACTTTTTTCAGCTAGAATTATGCACTTTCTAATTATCCTAGAAAAGGCCTAAGAATATCGGTAACCGCTGCAGTAAGAAGTCTATTGTTATCTTATGATCGCTAATATATCATCCAAACGGAGAGAGGTTCATATGATTATCCTGGATTTTGAAAAATCTATTTTTGATTTGGAATCTAAGATTAAAGAGCTAAAGGATCTTAATACTGGTGATTTAGGTATAATAGAGGAAGTGAAACGACTGGAGTATAAAAGGAAAAAACTTTTAAAGCGGATGTATTCAGAATTAACGCCAAACCAAAAAGTCCAAGTGGCACGTCATCAGGAACGCCCCCATACAAAGGATTACGTTAATGCTTTAGTGGATGATTTCATACCATTAGCCGGAGATAGATTGTTTGCTAACGATTTGGCAATTACCGCAGGTATCGGAAAATTTAGAGGAATTTCTGTGGCGATTATCGGGCATGAGAAAGGAAGCGACACCGAAGATCGTCTTAAACATAATTTCGGAATGCCTCACCCGGAAGGATATCGCAAGGCATGCCGAGTAATGGATTTGGCAGATAAATTTAGGCTGCCGCTGTTGACTTTCGTGGATACCGCAGGCGCATATCCTGGCGTTGGTGCTGAAGAGAGAGGTCAATCTGAAGCTATTGCCCGATGCATCGAACGGTCTTTGCAATTTAAAAATCCCATAATCGCAACAATAATAGGGGAGGGCGGATCAGGTGGTGCCGTTGCGCTAGCTGTCGCTAATACGATTCTAATGCTAGAGCATTCCATATACTCTGTTATTTCTCCAGAAGGTTGTGCTTCCATTTTGTATCGGAATTCGGAAAACGCATCAGAAGCAGCAGAGGCGTTAAAACTAACAGCACAGGATTTGATTAAATTCAAAATGATAGACGGGATTATTGAAGAACCCATGGGAGGAGCCCATCGAGATCCGGTGGCTACGCTTAAATTCGTTGGAGAGCGGCTAAAAGTGGTTCTGCTGGATACAGTGAATATTACAGATCCTCAGTCCCATCGTACTAATAAGTTCCTGAACTTTGGTAAAATTTAGAATCGAGAAAGTATAATGTTTAAAATAAATCTAGAAAAGCATGAATCGTTAATTGAGATTTTAGGTAATGTGCTGGTGTGGTATAATTTCGCCTTGTTTATGCCTTTTTTACATATTTTATCTGCGGAATTTTTTCCACTAAAAAATACTGTCCAGCGAGAAATGTTAAGTTTTCTTGCTTTGTCTGCGGGGTTATTTATGCGCCCGTTTGGCGCTGCGGTGTTTGGTCCTCTTGGGGATAGGTTGGGACGCCGGAAATCCATTTCCATATCTATTCTGCTGATGGTGATTCCAACTGTATGTATTGGGTTGCTTCCAAACTTCCGCCAAGTAGGAATTTGTGCCCCAATTTTACTGCTCATCTTTAGGGCCTTGCAAGGTATATCCCTCGGTGGAGAATATACTACGGCCATGGTTCATTTGGTGGAGCGTGCTCCTCCGCATCGGCGTAGCTTTTGGGGCAGTTTCACGGACGCCGGCAGTCAAATCGGCGTACTGCTCGGGGGACAGGCACTAGTCCTCCTACATAGCTTTTTCTCACCGGAGGAAATTTATTCCTTCGCCTGGCGGATCCCGTTCTTGGGGGCGGTGGTTTTGGCGCCTTTCTCCTTTTTAGTACCAGCCAGCGTTTCTAATAAAAAAGATAAGCCCAAAGTGCCGATTTTTAGGACATTATTGAAGTACAAAAAAGAAGTCCTATGCACCGCATCCATTACGGCCTTCAGCGCCGTCGGATTTTATACTCTTTTGACATTTTTACCTTATTATTTGGTTGGTACTAATATTATGACGCTGCAGGAGGCGACAACATGCAGCGTGTATTCTACCTTAATTATGGTTATTTTTATTTTAATGGGAGGGTATCTATCGGATACCTATAGCAAGGCATTTTTCATGATTTTTGGCATTGTAGGGGTTTCTATTACCATGTACTTTATGTTTCTACTGCCCATGACTACATTTAAGCATTGGCTGATCTTGCAGCTGTCCTACGGAAGCTTCCTGGGTTTGTACTACTCCAGCCGGGCGGCGTTCTTTGCGGAGGCCTATCCGGAGCACATCAGGTGTACGGCCGTTTCTTTATCTCTGAGCTTCGCCCAAGCGTTATTCGGCGGAATGACTCCGCTGGCCATAAACTATGCTTCAAAAATTTCTCCACTCTTGCCGGCGATGGCCGTGACAGTGATTGCGATCTGTGCATTTAGTGCACTGATTGCTCTAAAAAAGAAAAAATTGGCTAATGAAAGAGATTTGCACTTTTAATTTTGGAGACAGCAGAGTTTCACTAAAAATGTATGAAAGAGTATAGATATCGAGCGCCTCTAATGCAACTACGGATATTTTAGAGATTTCAACTATTCTCTCTTAATTCAGCCTTGCCAATCTATGATTAGTGTTTATAATAGTACGAATAACGGATTAGAAGGCTTGAATTAAGAGGGAAAGCTAAAAATTTTTGTGAATTTTCACTAGAGAGGTTTTGGCCATAAAACGGGTATTATAGCCTTATTTTATTTTGTAGATTATTTTTTAAAATCAATCAGTGGTTGTATATAGTATTGGTTGCGTTCCCATGAATAGGGTTCTTAAAAAATAAAAAAGAATAGACCTCTTTCGAAACTAGCATAAAGAATTTTTCTTGTTACAAATTGCAGCGATTAGATTGAATCACAATTCGAAACGTTTTTGTCTGTTTCTGTACGTATCAGCGACGA
>JAITBT010000007.1 GCA_031283445.1 Holosporaceae bacterium
GATTTGAAGAGCAAACGATCAAAAATTATATTATAAATCAAGAACGTTTGGACGGAATAGGTTCAAGCGAAATTGGTGAATTTTAGGTTATGAATATTGGCAGTCTTCGAGACTGCTCATATCCCACAAGCTCACGGCTCCGCCGGGACGTTATGACTGTTCGCCACCACGCATATTATCGAAAAACAATAATATAAATACTATTGTTTTTTATCGTTATATAATATAAACATTGCTTATTAAACTGGAGAAATTTTATGAAAAAACTAATATTTTTGTGCGGAATTGTGTGCACGGCTGTGTATGTGCAGGGGATGGAACACCGACTTACCAAGGATGGCACGAGAGGTGTATCTGGTCAGAGTAGAGGACAATACACAGCTCCTCCGGCGACTGGAAGAATTGGAAGGACAGCAGCACCGCGTGCAGCTTGTCCGGCCATGGCTGTAAGTGTGAGGACGACGGATCGGCAAAATGTTCTGGGGAACATCTACCGCCTAACCGCAAAATCCTGCCGGGGTATGAAAAAGTACACACTGCTCGAGTGGGGAAAGATACTGGCAGATGAACAGGGGATCACCAGACCAGGACGAGACGAATACGCCCGCAGAGAAGCAATGGTCTGCTGGATTGCGGAACATGGCTTTGAAGAGTTGCAAAGGATGATCACGTGGGCTCAAGATCAGCTGACCTGACAATAGCGTCCACAGGGCCCAACGAAAACAGCAAACCACACCATATTCGACCATGAATAATTAAACCGCAGACGGAGAATATATGGGGTGAATAGCCCGGAGAACCGTGCTGAAAGCAAAAACATAGATCGAATACTGAGAGGATAATACTGATCTAGCAAGGACGCGCGGCCGCTTGGCTACATTCTATGCCTCCGAAAGGCCTGACGTCTACCTCCAAAGCCTTGCCGACTTTCTTGCAGGCATGAACCGCTGACACATGGCCTCGACCTGTGAACCACTTGACTGTTCGCCACCACGCATATTATCAAAAAAACAATAATATAAATACTATTGTTTTTTATCGTCATATAATATAAACATTGCTTATTAAACTGGAGAAATTTTATGAAAAAACTAATATTTTTGTGCGTAATTGTGTGCACCGCTGTGAATGTGCAAGGGATGGATCACCGACTTACCGAGGATGACTCGGGAAATGGGGTGCGTCGGGAAAAAACTAACGGTGTAGATCGTCGAGACCCGACCGACCTTGCCGAGACGGAAAGACGAATCGGGATTCTAGGAAAAACCTACAACTTAACCGAATTCAGATGCAGAAATTTAAATCAGTATCAACTGATCCAGTGCGCAGAGGCATTGGCAATAGAACTGAGACTCGACCTTCCGAGTAGAAACGATAAGCGCCGCAGAGCTGCTATGATCTGCTGGTTAGCACAAATAAACCCTGAACCATTACTGCAAGCAGTCAAGAAATTTGGGGAGCCGGGGGTCATAGACGGACGAATAAGAAACGGCCGGCCAGCAAAGCGCTACGGCGTGACTGACCATGAATAATTAAACCGCAGACGGAGAATATATGGGATGAATAGCCCGGAGAACCGTGCTGAAAGCAAAAACATAGATCGAATACTGAGAGGATGATACTGATCTAGCAAGGACGCGCGGCCGCTTGGCTACATTCTATGCCTCCGAAAGGCCTGACGTCTACCTCCAAAGCCTTGCCGACTTTCTTGCAGGCATGAATCGCTGACACATGGCCTCGACCTGTGAACCACTTGACTGTTCGCCACCACGCATATTATCAAAAAACAATAATATAAATACTATTGTTTTTTATCGTCATATAATATAAATATTGCTTATTAAACTGGAGAAATTTTATGAAAAAACTAATATTTTTGTGCGGAATTGTGTGCACGACTGTGTATGTGCAGGGGATGGATCACCGACTTACCGAGGATGACTCGGGACATAGAACTGCTCTGGCAAGCGCTCGCCGTCCGGATACTCGGGAAGCTGAAGCTCGCGCAGCCAGACAAGAGCGGATACGAATATTGGGCCCACTCTTCGAAAATACCAAACACGAATGCGGGTGGTTGAGCTTGAACAAGCTGATCTACTACGCCGCGATACTGACCGCAATACTAGGCTGTGTCCGACCGGGACGAGCCGAATACCGCAACAAAGATGCAATGCTCTGCTGGTTCGCTGAAATGAACTACGGATGGCTGCAAGATAGAGTTGCGGAGGATCGGGTCCCGATGCCCGGGCGATCACTACCGCATGGGCCGCCAACGCCTCTGGACGCAACGGTTGCTGAAAATGAATGAAAAAAACCGCCAGCGGGAGCGAAAAGATTTATATAGTCGGCGCATCCGTTCAACACACATACTCGAAGATCGACAACTGTGCCAAAAAAAGCTGCCACCACCGGGACACAAACCCGATTGCTACATTCTATGCCTCCGAAAGGCCTGACGTCTACCTCTAAAGCCTTGCCGACTTTCTTGCAGGCATGAATCGCTGACACATAGCCTCGACCTGTGAACCACTTGACTGTTCGCCACCACGCATATTATCGAAAAACAATAATATAAATACTATTGTTTTTTATCGTCATATAATATAAACATTGCTTATTAAGCTGGAGAAATTTTATGAAAAAACTAATATTTTTGTGCGTAATTGTGTGCACGGCTGTGTATGTGCAGGGGATGGGAAACCAACATGCCCTGTATGACGGAGAGCGTGGAACTGCCGGCCGCCCCGATCATTACCCGCTGCATGAAGAACCCTCACACGGAGCAGATGCAAGGAAAAATAATGATAAACGCTGGCAACGGACAACAACGAATTACGGTTGGTTGAAACTAAAAACTCTAGTGATGTTCAGCGAGGAACTGGCCAAAGAAAAAGGCTGCGAACCTATGGGGAGCGTAGAACAAACTCAGAAAAAGCTGGCGCTGGCCTGGTTCGAAACACAAAAACCCGGATGGTTGAAGAAAAAGGTTGAAACGTACTACCAAGCGCGGCGTAGACAGCACGTGGAAGAGGACCCGGACGGGCCTCTGGCTGCCGCCTATCAGGCAGAAGACTACTGACGCTTAGCGTTCGGAGCATCATGGTGTGATCAGGAGCTGCGTCGCGGTTGCTAGCACTACCTGGAAAATATGTCGCTTAAAAGCCTGATGTCTTCAGCAAGACTGCTGTCTTCCTCAAGAGTCTTGACGATTTTCTTGCAGGCATGAAGCACCGTCGTGTGGTCTCGGCCTCCAAAACTCTTGCCAATTTCCGGAAGTGATAGCGTGGTAAACTTTTTTGATAGGTACATCGCCACTTGCCGGGGTAACGCCACTTGCCGAGCTCGGCGGGGCGATAGCATATCATTAAATTTGATGGAGTAGTGACTGGCAACTTTTTTCTGAATTTCTTCGACAGTTACCTTTCGATCACTGGTCCGCAGCAGATCTGCAAGAACATCTTTAGCGCTTTCGACAGTGATTTCGCGGCCAACAAAAACGGCGTTGGCTACTATGCGATTTAGCGCTCCTTCCAACTCTCTTATGTTAGTGGTTATTTTGTGCGCAATGAACTCCAGAACTACCTCCGGAACTTTAGTAGAACAAAAAGCAGCTTTGGATTGTAGAATGCCCAGCCGAAGCTCATAGGTTGTGGGATGAATATCTGCCACCAATCCCCATCCGAGACGAGACTTCAGCCTTTCTTCCATGCCATCCAGATCGGATGGAGATTTATCAGCAGAAACTATAACCTGCCTATTGTTATCCACCAGAGCATTAAATGTATGAAAAAATTCCTCCTGGGTAGAATCTTTACCGCAGATAAATTGAATATCATCGATCATAAGAACATCGACAGCGCGGAATTGTTCTTTGAATGCCATAGTGTCTTTGTATCTTACAGATTTTATAAAATAGTACATGAATTTTTCAGCAGACATATAGGCAATATTTCTTTTGGGCGATCTTGTTTTGATATTCCAAGCAATTGCATGCATTAGATGAGTTTTCCCTAGTCCAACTGCTCCGTATAAAAACAATGGATTAAACGCCACGGTATCCACTTCAGCGACGCGACGAGCAGCGGCGTAGGCAAACTCATTTGGTTTTCCAACTACAAAATTATCAAAAGTGAATTTCGGGTCTAACGGAATACCAAAAGTAGCCGTTTCCCCTGGTTTAGCCCGCTGTTCCTCGACTTTTTCGGTTTTTATGGAAATCTTCTCCGATGGAGAAGCATGAACTAAAGAAACAAATATCTCAATAGATTTAATTTCTTTATTTTCTTTCTGACAAAACCTTGTAATCAAATCCAAATAATTATTAACGACCCAATCCCGCAAAAACAAACTAGGAGCTTTGATATACAAAACTCCAGCATAAAATTTATCAACTATTAATGGCGATATCCAACTATTTACAACAGGACCTCCTAGCTCGTATTGTAGATTCCGATAAACAATGCTCCATATTTTTTCTAAATCCAAATTATTCACAGAATACCCATCTACCGGGAATAGCTTACTTCATTTCCGCGGATTTAAGTAACTTATTCAAACGCGAGATTTTACGGTTAGCGGTATTTTTATGCAGCACACCCTTCGTCACTCCCCTTTGAATCTCAGACTGGACACTTGAAAAAGCGGAACCCGTGTATTTTGTTCCCACACTAGAAATAAATTTTTTTATAAATGTCTTAATGCGACTGATGCAACTTCTATTAATAGCAGTTCTTTTTTCGCTTTGCCTCATTCTCTTTAGAGCGGATTTATGATTAGCCATCTTACTCCTATATTGTCTAAAAACATATATAAATCAAAAAAACAGACACTTTTTCTAGGATCATTCTCGGTAGTAGAAATCCCATTACCTAATGTAAAAATTTTCAAAACATTTCGATATATCTGTTAATAAGAGTTTATCAGAAAAGATCGAATGTTCAACTACATTCTCTTTCTCGTCGCGATATTTCTGAAGAGCAACCGTTTTTACACCTAATGCAGCAATCTCCTTTAAAACATTAGTAATCGAAGATGCATTCATTGTTTCATATACGGTCATTCTAGCTTCGAACTCTACTCCGGACGCGATGAGCAAATTCAAACTTTTCCGAGCCGCTTCCCCACTACTGGGAACACCTGTTATTTCCGGATAACGCTCAAACTCATATTTTACATCAATCCCAACCCAATCTATTAGCGGCAGAACTTGTGCCAACTTTTCTGGAAACGCTCCAGAGGTGTGCAACCCTATCTTAAATTTCATTTTCTTTACATCTTCAATAGCATCGACGAGCGCAGGCTGTTGAAGAGGTTCACCTCCACTAAATACCACCGCTTCTACGAGGCCCTCTCGCGTTTTAAGTAGATTCAAAATATCCTCCCAAGGAAGAGATTCCGTCGGAGAAACAGACTGTAGATGCTGATTATGACAATAACAACATCGCCACATGCATCCTTGCAAAAATATCACAACCGAAAGATACCCAGGGTAATCTACTGTCGTAAGAGAAACAACACCACCAACTAGTAAAGTTTTTTCCACTATTTTTTATCAAAAAGATAGTTAGCGCACGTTAATTTTTCCTCAAAATAAACTCTTTCAGCGTGCTCACCCCTTTTGCCAATATTAAAATCATCAATTGGTCTATGATACCCCATAACACGAGTCCAACATTCACATTTGCTGCGTTCTTCATCTCGTAATTCTATATTTTCATTAACCATTATGCCTTCCTCATACCGATCTTCTAGAAGTTTACAATATAATATCGCCTGTGCGCAATTATGTTTTTATTGGTGCGTAAAAATCACCAGGAATGAAGAATAGATAATTGCTCCGCCATAGACTTTTCCAGAAATGCTATTGTGATTTTAGTCGATTTTATATAAGATAACTCTCGCGTTAGAAGGGGTATTTTATGAGAAAAAATATACATCCGGATTATCATGAAATAAATGTTATAATGACCGATGGCTTTGCCTTCAAAACAAACTCTACCTGGGGCAAAGAAGGAGATACTTTGAAATTGGATATCGATTCCAAGTCTCATCCAGCTTGGACTGGAATTCGACAATTAGTGGACACGGGCGGCCAGGTAGCGAAGTTTAAAAGTCGATATCAAGCCTTGGGGATTAAAACTTCCTAGTAATTCAAACTTCCCGATTTTATTTTTAAAGCTTTTTTTCTGAGATGAGTTTTGTTTAATCGTATATTTTTCGCAGCAGTATTTCTGGTCTGGCTTGAGTTTTCTTTTGCTGCCTCCTACCATCCTGTAAGTGCGGTAATTGTTGTGAATGCCGACGACGGCGAAGTTATTTGTTCCTACAATGCGGATACTAAAACTCAACCAGCATCTTTGACTAAAATGATGACACTGCTGTTAGCGTTTAAGGCATTGTACCAGAAAAAAATTTCCCTGTCTGCCAAGATTCCTGTTTCTGTTAGAGCTGCTTCCCAAAAGCCATCATCGCTGAGATTAAAAATGGGGGAGTCTATTAGCGTCCGCGATGCCATTCTAGCATTAGTAATAAAATCCGCTAATGATGTTGCCGTCGCGCTGGCGGAATACATTGGTAAAACGGAAAAATCTTTCGTATGTATGATGAATAGAGAGGCTAAACGCCTTGGTATGACATCCACAAAATTTTTCAATGCATCCGGGTGGAAAGATCCACAGCAGATGACAACGGCAAGAGATATGGCAACACTAGCCCGAGCATTGCTCCAGAAATATCCTGGTTATTATCATTATTTTTCCCAGAAACAATTTCTTTTCCAGGGCAAATGCATAAAAGGGCACTATATGCTACTTGGCAAGACAGAAAGCATTGATATCAATGGCATGAAAAGAAGCATTAGTATCGATGGGATTAAAACAGGTTTTGTAAACGCTTCCGGCTACAATGTAGCAGCGTCTGCGGTCAATGGAAATTCTCGCTTGATTGCTGTTGTGCTAGGAGGCAAGACCAGTAAAGCAAGAGATGCATTGGCTCAGGTGCTTCTGCGGAAAGGATTTTTAAAACTGGCGAGTCGTAAAAACATAAAGAATAAAAAACCAGCAGGAGCACCTCTTCCGTCTGAGCCACAGAAGTGCGCCCAAGCTCTTGCGAAATCTTCTCTGCAAGTTCATGGAATTTATAATAGAATTAACGAATCATCCTGAAAGGACAGAGAAAAATGAGGAATCGTGCGAAATTAACACAATTGACCAATGGAATTCGAATTGTTACAAAGAGTGTAGAAAATTTTGAAAGTGTAGTACTCGGCTATTGGGTCGAGACAGGCAGCGTTTGTGAAGAAGAAAGTAAGAGTGGTATTTCTCATTTTTTAGAGCACATGGCATTCAAAGGCACCACCACCAGGAGCGCAAAACAGATTTTCGAAGAAATTGAGTCCGTAGGTGGATATCTAAACGCCTATACCTCAAGAGAGGCTACAGCATTTCATGCTAAAGTATTAAAAAAGGACAAACAAATGGCGTGGGATGTTCTATCGGACATTTTACAAAATCCAACATTTCCGCCGGAAGAACTAGAAAAAGAGCGTGACATAATTGTTCAAGAAATACTACAAACTCAGGATATTCCAGATGATATAATTTTCGATCATCTTCAAAGTGTTGCATTTACGAATCAAGCGTTGGGTCGCCCAATCGCCGGCACAGTAGAAATTGTTACCCAAATCAACACATGTGATTTATTTGACTATAGATCAAAATATTACAACCCGGACAACATAATATTTGCTGCCGTTGGTGATATTGAGCATGAAGAGTTTCTTCATGAGATTGAGCAGTACTTCCCGAAGCTTAAAACCAGTGGTACTACAGTTCCGGATGAGCAATATGATTATAAGGGCGGATATTACTCCGATATACGGGATCTGGAACAAACTCATATGATAATTGGGTTTAATGGAGTATCTAACTCCAGCGAAGATTACTACACATTAGCCATCCTGTCATCTATTTTGGGAGGTGGGATGTCTTCGCGGCTATTCCAGGAAGTTCGGGAGAATAGAGGGTTAGCCTACTCTGTATATTCTTTCACATCCTCCTACCGACGGAACGGATTGTTTGGTATATATGCTGCAACAACAGCGGATAAACTGGCGGAATTAGCTCTAGTGGTTTCGCAGGAGTTAATAAAAATATGTGATCTTGTTTTGGAAAAGGAGCTCGAACGCACGAAGGCTCAGTTTATATCAAGTTTGCTCATGTCCAGCGAAAGTAATTTTGCTTCTTGCGAGCAAATTGCGAACCAAACGCTGATTTTTAAACGGCCCAAGGAATTTGAGGAAATACTGCAGAAAATCAATAACATTACGATAAAAGATATACAAAAAATAGCCCATAAAACTTTTTCTTCTCGTGCTTCCGTCGCTACAGTCGGGAAAACCGACGCCTCTTGTATAATTCGAGCACTCCAATCCTGCGGACTCTGCTAATTATCACTTGATGAGATGGTTATTTCTAAAACATATATTTCCGTCCTTCCGACTATTTAGAAGGATATGGTTTTCTATGATATTTAATTGCCGCCAGCTGACTTTCTCTAGGTAGGCAAGTAACCCGGACTTTTGTACATCCTTTTTCTCGAAAACCAAGTACTTCCGCAGTCTTTCGGGAAACATCTATTATTCTGCGGTGAGTTTTCGCAAATGGGCCTCTATCATTAACAATTAATTTGACTTTTTTCTTATTTTCTAGATTTTCTACCATGACTACACATGGTATTGGCAGAGTTCGATGAGCAGCGCTTAGTTTATTTTGATCGAATTTTTTACCACTTGCCGTTTTCTTTCCGTGACAATCTGGTCCGTACCAGCTGGCCACTCCAACTGCTGTATATTTATAATGGATCTGCGGATAATATTTAACTCCATTGATCACATACGGTCTTTCACTACCAGAATGCCAATTTTTGCGCTGGTTATCCCTCGGACCGGTGCAAGAAATAAGCATTGATAATAAAAATATAGCTACTACCTTCCGGAATTCGGCGTTATCATAAATATAACTTCTTTTGGAGCATATCATTTTGCAGGACCGAACGATGAAAGATTACATCCCAAGTGTTAAACATCTGAACATAAAAAATGCTACCATAGATATGCGAAAAATAAAACATAGAACTGCAGAAAAATTCCAAAAATTGGATCGAAATTTTTGTCCAAAAGAAAGCAAATTACAACCAATGAGTAGAAAATTTTTCAGGAATTTTGTTCCGGAGAGAACAATTGACCTGCACGGACTAACACAGCACGAGGCCTTTGAGCAATTGTCTCACTTCTTCATTAATTGTCAATCTAAAAATGTAAAAAGAGTACTTGTAGTGACCGGTGGGAATACTTTAAAACGAACCGTCATTCGTTCATCTTTTCAAGATTGGGTTGCAGCATCATTTGGAAATTATGTGATCTCCTGCTCTTTGGCCAATATTTGGCACGGTGGTCAAGGCGCGTTTTATCTACTCTTGAAAAAGATCTGACCATTTGTTGAACACATATTCAGGCATCGCTTCTGGATTCCTGATGATGTTCGCGTTCCATTGCTTTAATTTTTTTCCTTATCTCCTTCTGCTTTTGAAGAATTTCTTCATGGGAAAATGATTTTTTGTTTAAATCAGGTAGATCCGGAGTTTCATATCTGGTGCACGCTAACACTAACAATGTTAAAAAAATTTTTCGCATCATTAATTACTCATGGATTTAATTTTGCTTAATAATCTTGTTTTTAGCATCTCCAAGCGAGGAGGCAAAGGCTTCTCTATATAGCATTTTTTTCGAATATTGGCATTTGGATATATGTTTGGATCATTCTTTAAGTCTTCATTTACATATTTAGTTGCTTTTATTACGGCATTTGCTCGCGATGTAATGTTTGTGATCTCCGCTATCACCATCGGATGAAATAAGAACTTAAAAAATGCATATATATTGTTAATATGTTTAGCATTAGCTGGTATTGCAGCAACGTCAACCCATAAAGAAGCACCTTCTTTGGGATAGAAGAATTTTATGTTTGGATTGTTATTATCTTTTTTGATTTTTAGAACATCTCCTGATGTACTTAACACTACGCATGCATTTCCACAGGCCAGATCCTCAAATCCAAATGATGTGAACTTTGCAATATGGGGGCGGATCTTTCTTAAATGTTCAGCTGCTTTAATTATATCCTCTTCTTCTTCACTCTCCGGGTTTCGTCCCAAATAAGCTAGGAGCGCAGGAAATAGTTCGTCCGAGGATTCGTATATGGAAATCCTATGCTTGCTAAGTTTTTGGGCATTATCTGGATCAAATATCAGAGCAAGGGTATCTTTTGCGACGCTACCTACCAATTGTTCCACAAGCTTTTCATTTATTCCTATTCCAGATATTCCAAATTGAAATGGAACTGCACAGTTATTATCTTCATCATACTCTGCCAACCTTCTTAAAATATCACCATCAAAAATGGACATATCCAAACGTTCCTTGTCCAATTTTTGATATATACCCGCCTTCAATTGCCGAGCGAAATGTGGCCATGCCGTGGGAAACACTATGTCGTATTTCACTCCACCCGCCAGCAATTTCGCTTCTAGTATTTCATTGGAGTCGAAAATATCAACAATAACCTCTACTCCACTTATGTCTTCGAATATCTCGATTAATTCATGGGAAATATAGTCTATGCCTACGATAATGTGTAATCTTTTATCATTGTCGTAGGGACCAAACTCCACTCCTCGCAGCGTTCTGTGGATAATCGAATCCTCGAAATTTTTATGCTTATTCCGTAGCAACAGAATACCAAGTAAGCCCAAAAATAATGCAAAAATATATTTTCTCATCTATTCTTCTGGAGGAGTTTCTGTTGTTGTCTCCAAGAGAGCTTCATTCTTTTGGGATCGTTTGTACTCATAAATTCCATATGGAATCAAGATTAGATACAGCGTTACTAGAACAGTCAGAGTTAACCAAACTTCTGTTATCAGGCAAATTATAAAAAAACTGATGGCTAGCAGCGCGATGACTGCGGAGCCGCTGCTTATGATTATCATTTTGGAAGAAAATGTTCTTACGGTACTAATCATCAATAATCCAGATATAAATAGGCAGCAGGACATAAATCCTGGATGTAGAAATATATAATTATTGGTTTGAAAGAATAAAATTACTGGAAATATTGCCAGGATTGCTCCTGCTGGTGCAGGTACACCTTTAAAATATTTCTTTTCCAGCCCCGACTTTTCCCCTTCCAGCAACATATCTACATTGAACCTGGCCAATCTAAGGGCGCAGCAAACGGTAAAGAACATGCATACGCCCCAGCCGACGCTTCCCAATAGATGAATGGATTTCAGAAATAGAATAATAGCAGGAGCCACACCAAAACAAACCAGGTCTGACAAGGAATCCAGCTGTGCACCGAAGTTTGATGCTTGGCCAAATAATCTAGCTACACGTCCATCCAGAGCATCTAGAACAGCTGATACAAAAATACAAAGTACCGCTAATTCCCACTTATGAAACAGGGCAAATCTTATGGAGGTTAAGCCCACGCAAAAAGCCGAAATAGTAATGGTACTTGGTAAAAATCGTATTAAGATAGTTCCCTTCCTAGGAACATCCTCTTCATCCTTTACTTCATTTTCCACTTCGCTATTTTCTTTGATGTTCTTTCTCATTTTTTGTTCCTTTCCCATTCAATTTTGCCAAAATACTTTCTCCTGCGACTGTGACCTGCCCTTCCTCGACTAGCACTTTAGCATCCTTTGGTAAATAAATATCAACTCTGCTACCAAATCTTATTATTCCAACCCGTTGTCCCTGTTCTAGTTCTTGGCCTTCGACCACATCGCAGCGAATCCGTCGGGCCAGAAGTCCGGCAATTTGAACGAATACAATCTCGGTACCATCAGCCATTCGCATGAAAATAGCTTGTCTTTCATTATACTCACTCGCTTTATCAAGAGTTACATTAAAAAATCTACCAGGAATGTAAAGTATTCTTCCTATGACACCGGCAACAGGAGCACGATTTACATGGACATTGAATATGCTCATAAACGCACTGATTTTTGTCCATTCACCGGAAAGACTCAGTTCTTCAGGTGGCAGACAAGAGGAAATCTTTAGCACAACACCATCCGCCGGACTGACTACGACGGAACTATTAGAAGGGTGAACACGTTCTGGATCTCGGAAAAAAGCCAAACATCCAATCGTTGCCAGAAAGCCCAGCCATCCCATATTTGTACCTAGATATCCGAGACATACGGCGATTATGGCCATAACCCCAGCGATTTTGCATCCGTCTTTATCAAATGGTAGCTTGATATTCATAGCAACTCCTAAACTCTAATTTTGCAGGATTATATTTCTTTTTTTCAGGTAAATAAATAACCTCCTCCGGTACCACTTGCATACTCTATTCCATATTTATCCCTCCAACAACTCCAACTCCACGTCCCCAGAGTAAATATCTTGTTCCTTTAGTTTTGGAATCCGAATACAGAGTATTATGTCCACCAGAAAAAAAGACCTTCACGCAGGGATTTGAAAATGGATAATCACAAACGACTGTAAGAACAAATGCTGTCCCCACAGGAGTAGCTCCATCATTAATGTAAGATGTCATCAATGAAAAATCGTTTATTGAAGTGCTTGCATCAACTTCCACCATTTTTTCAGAGCTTGGAACATATTCATAAGGCTCATTACCAAGGCTAAGATACTGATTACCATCTTCATACTTAGGCCAAGTGATATCTTCTCCGCCATAGGGTGATTTTTGACACAAATTCGCCAGATTCGGATAAAATCTGAACCAATATCTAATATTATCTTTTGGGATATAGGTGGGACGGTATTCTTCAATAATCGCGCTGAAGTTTTTATTTCTTCCGGTAGCAATAAAATCAAAAGTTGCTTTAGATACCATTGCATCTATCGCGGTTTGGGTCATGTTAATTTTCATCAATTCAATTATAACAAATATTAAACAGAAAAATATTTGAATAGTTAAAACTGTCTCTATAATCATTATACCGCTCACGGTTAATCGGTGGCGTATTTTTAAATAAATAGCAACAATAATGAAATTTTTTTGTGCCTTTTCTTTATAGTATTCAATACGTTCTCTCAGCATTTCAATAATTATTCGAACTCCCAGATTAGGCCGGTTTAATTCCACGGGTGATTTTGACACCGTGTTTCTCATCAGTTCTACGTTTGCGTGGATCTGGTTTTTTATCGAAAGCACTCTGCGAAAATGGATCTGATGAAGGTGCCGCTAGCGGAACAACATTGTTGCTTATGCTTTCTACTGCTCTTGCAGATAGTAGTATATCCGGAGCTAGATTTCCAAATGTTTCGCCCACGACGGCATTGGGAACATATTTTAAAGGTTGTACGGAAAGTGCCAGTTCCCCCAAATAACCGTTCAGAGTAAAATCAGCAACTAAAATTTCAGTTGAATTCTGGCTATTCAAAAATGTATTTATGGGAACTACCATACCGCTGATGCTAAGATTATCCATTATTCTATCATAGGTTCCATCAAAGGATACTACTATGGTCGGACCGACGACTCTCACATCTTTTAGAACTATTTGTGGGTGAGCAATAGTAAAATTTCCCGAACAAGAGTTAAAACCGATTGAAAAATTGTCCGAGCTCGCCAACCAATTTGGTGAAGAAAGGGAAATCAATTTAAGCAATTGACTATTATTTTTCACAATGAAATCGCTTATCTCAAATGTTCCAGATACTAATTGGGAAGTATCTCTAGACGACTTTACACTAAAACTAATTTTCCCACCGTCAACCGTATTTGTAATTTTCAAATATTTGAGAATTTCACCGGCATTTGACCCTGATAGCGTTAGTAGCGTGTCTGTTGTTCCGTCGATGCCTCTGGCTGCCAGAGCTAATGTCGTATCATTTCCAACAACACCATAGCAAGTTCCACCTATGATTTTTCCGTATTTTATATCGATACTACCTTTGATATTTTTAATTTTATGAATATTAGAAATAATCATTTCTTTTAAATTTATATAGGTTGATATAGTTGCATCCTTGTCAATTTTATCAAAATTTGAGAAAATTCTACCAACATCTAGCCTATCTCCAATAATAGAACAGAGTAAATTATCCTTATTTCGCAGAACGTTCACCTTAGCCAAACTTCCGTTGATCTTAAATTCATCAAAAGAACATTTTCGCAAATGTCCTTCTCGATCAAATGACATTTTCCCTTTGATTTTGTTGTTCTTCGTGTCCAGAGCTACCTCCGAAAATTCAAAATTTTCTCCATTAGCCAAGACGTGAGCCAAGAACCGTCCTTCTTCCTTTTTTAATTTAACATCTCCGATCATGGGCACTGTCATAGTTGCGCCGGTCAAGTTTAGATCTATATCATGCTCCTCAGATTTGTCTTTCCAAGAGGAGTTGATTTTTAATGTATAATCTCCTTTGCAAATCCCACTAAAGCTAGGAATTAATGCATCTAAAAAATCCGAATTCGATACGAAAATGAATTCGCTGTTACCGGTATGATCCCTTAGGCTCTCATTCATTTTTAAGTTAATCCTATTCTTATCTGTAATTATATTTCCATTCATCAATAATTTTTCGTCATTCCAGAAAAATCTCAATTCTTTTTTATCGTTGTCAGATTTAATTAGGCAGTTTCCCTCTACAATTTTAAAAGGAAGATCATTCATCTGTAGATTATCTTTTATACGCACTAATTTCATATCAAGATTTGCATCATCTTTTAAATGCATTTTTTCAAATGGAATGGAAGCTAGTTTCCGCGAAATATCATGGGCATAGGAAAAAATGCTGCCAAGAGGAACAGTAGCGTTTACATTTCCTACCCAGGAATCATCTTTATTTGAAATAAAGAATGAGCCACTATTTATTTTTGTATTTTTAAAGATTGCATTTGTTAGTCTTACATCTATACCATCGTTGGAAATAACCCCTATTGCATCTACATGTGTGGCCATATAATCACCGATGGGAATTTTCGCATCTTTTATTTTGAAAATACTATGACCAACACCTAATCCTCCCCCGGTTATTACATCATCCAACATGACTGTTCCTTTAAGATCGGTTTTGAAAAATTCCAACCTAAAGCCCGGCAGATAATTTTTAAACACAGTGATAGCAGATTTCGAGATATTTTCCGGCAGGATAGTTTCCATCTCTTCTACATCTATATCCGTTAGGCTTAGAGTACCGCAAATGTTGAGGGTATTCGAAAGTTTAAATTCCTCCAGTGGAATAGTTACGCCGGTCAAGTGCAATCTTGCATTTCCGTAGGAAATACTAATGGAATCAATTTGGGCATTATTTTCCGAAAAGCTGCCGGAAATTTCTCCATTGTCAATTTTTTTTCCTAAGTTTATAGAAAGTGCGCTTCTCAGAGGTAATTTTATGGAACCAGCAGCCCCAATTAAATCGAATTTGCCACTAATGAATTTCGTTCCTTCGAAATCGAGCTTTAATGTACCGGAAACCGGCAGATTATGACCGTCGAGGACAGTGAATATTCTACTATCCAGCGGTATATTTCTTTTGGCAAAGGCTGCGTTTATGTTAGACGGATTTATAGATTCAATTACAATGTCATATGTTGATCTGTTTTTCGTATTGGTTTTTGTTATTTTAATATTAGAAGTATACTTCTGTTCCGGAATCGACGTGGTACAGCTTAGTGTTTCCGGAAATTTCTCTCCGATTTTATAAGCGCAATATACATTTTTAAATTTCCAGTTGACGCCGTTTTCAAGAACCGAAACATCAGCATTTATAATTTTAATCACTACATCATTGCCGAATAGACTTTTTATGCTATCGAAAATAGCTGATGGTTCCAGAAATGTTTTATCGTTCTCTCCTTTTTCAAAATTTGGATTTATAGAAACATTTTTAAAATCATCGGATATATTCAAACCGATCCTGGGATTAATAATAGAAACGGTTTTTGCCACCAGTTTATGTTGTCTAATGGTCTCTTTATAATCCGGAAGAATAGAAACTTTCGGTATCGATAAATCGTCCAGTCGGACCTTATTCATTCCAATTTCGATGGCACCATCATGGAGATCCCATTGTAACAGAGCAGATCTCATAGAGAAATCAGACTCTGGTAAAAGCTTTTCA
>JAITBT010000026.1 GCA_031283445.1 Holosporaceae bacterium
TTTTTTTAGTGTTTTAAATTTTAAATTAAACGCTGCATGAAAAAATCTGGCAAGATTCTTATTTATTTTGGGACTGATACCAGTCTCTTCATGAAAAATGACCTCCATATCTATTACAATGTTATCTTCTTTAGACTGAATTACTTGATTTTTTTCGATATTCTTATAACTTCCGCAATTCGTTTCAAATTTATCTAAAAATCTGTTTTCGGCTTGAGCCCGATTTATAGATTTATTTTTAATTGTTTTTGTTATATTCAACTCGCCACCCATTGGCTCATTTAAGAATAACTCGAGATTTTCTTTATTCAATGTATAGAACAGTGTCCTATCTCTTTTGTTCGCTGAAAAAAAGCTACGCTCTATTAACCTTTTTTCTTTTAATGCAGTTATTGCTCTTTTCACAGTGAATATGGAAACATTTAGCTCTTGAGACCAAGACGATAGCGTATTGTATATCCATATCTTCCCATCTTTCCTTACTCCATATTCTCCTCTGCACGACCAGTAAATTAATCGGAGTAAAAAGTTCTTCTCGCTTAGCTTTAACGTTTTGTTGATCCTCTTATTTAAATATCTCAGATCCAATCCCTTATATGAACAATAAGGTCTTACTATACTAGTCTCCATAATATCTCTTCTGAATTGTTAACTAGTAACCTATTACGCACTACGAGATGGACACGCTTATGACTAGGCAAACGAAAAATCACTTGTCAAGAAAGGAAAACGACGTCGGACGCCTGGGCCGTTCATACCTGGGAATCCGTTTGCCCCTGACGAGGCAGCGCCGCTACCATTGCCATTGATAGAGATTAACCGTGAAGGACATGATATCCAAGCTGGATTAGCTACACTAAATACAGATGCTTTGGGTGGTGCTGATGAGATGCGAGATGACTCCCTGCAGCCGCAGCCTCCTCCTCCGTTGTTACCTGCAACTACTCAGCAGCCGCGTGAGACTGCTGACTGTAACCTAGAATCAATGACAAAACTTTGGAAAGAAGGTACTTCACTGAATGCGGATGAGTTCCTACGGCTACTACCTAACGTCCATGCTCCTGATGGTTTCTGATTCGACTCTTTATTAAACCTTACCGCTGCTCCGCCTCTTCGTCGAGATACTCCCACCCGTAATGCTGTACGCCTCGAGGTGAAGTCTCTTACATCACAAAACTCCCGCCCGTAACACCACAGACAGAGGGATAGAGGCTCTACCATCTAGTTAGCGGGGTTTTGTTCTGTTCTCAACACATCTGGAATATTGGTGGCTTCTTTAATGACTTTAGATGGGAGTAGCTTTAGAGAAAACATTGAAGAAATTTTGAGAAGAGAAAGTTGCTATTTTTCCCTTGGACACTTGCAGTAGCTCTGAAATCTTCTCTGCTACATGAATTACGAACGCAGGCTCATTTAATTTTCCTCTAAAAGGAGCTGGTGTCAAAAAAGGACAATCTGTTTCAATCAGTAATCTGTTTAACGGTATGTATCTGAGAGAATTTTGTAACTCAGTTGCACTTTTATAAGTTATAACTCCCGAAATGGATATATAAAAACCTAGATCTAAAGCTTCCTCTGCAAAGTGTTTTTCTCCAGAAAAGCAATGAATAACACCCCTTACTCCCGGGTGGCTTTTTAATACCGCAATGATATCGTCGGACGCTTCTCGGGAATGAATGGAAACCGGAAGATTGTACTTTTTGGCCAGGTCTAGTTGCAAATTAAAAAGCTTATCTTGCTGTTTTTGGCTTTCTTTTTCATAATGATAGTCAAAACCAATTTCTCCAATACCTACGGTTTTCGAATCTTGGTAATTATCTTCCAAAATGCGAGAGATCTCATTGCAGCTGTATCGTTGACAATGCACTGCTGCTTCCAATGGATGTATACCAATTGTACGAAATATACCTGGGTACTTGTCGGTTATCGCACGAAGTTCCTCTATGTCGGATAATTCTGTTCCAATTACAAGCATATATTTCACATTTACGGCGAGAGCTCGCTTTATGATCATGCCAACACTATACGTATCTAAGAAGTCGTTTTCGCTATTTTTAAATGCATTTTTAAAGCGCGAAAACGAAAGATGACAGTGTGAATCTACAAAAAACATTTACTTTTCTTTGGGAAATAATGGAATTGGAACTGGAAATTTTTGATCCGTAAAATTATTTTCCAATTCTATAAATGCTTCTCCTCTCGTATTTATAAAACCGAAAATTTTACTGGCCGTATCCGGCATAAATGGAGAAATTCCAAAAGCAATAGCTTTAATACTTTCGCAGAGCACCGTTAAAATTGCATTTAATCTAAGCGTATCGGTATTTACTAATACCCAGGGTTTCATATCGTTTACAAACTTGTTCGATTCCGCTATCAGACTCCAAACGGTATCCAGAGCTCCATGAAGATCTTGTTTGTCGATTTTAGTTCGCATTTTACCTACCAGTTCCCGTGCGTTGTCAAACAAGATCTTTTCCGACGGTGTGAAATCATAATTTATTGTTAAAAATCCTCCGAGCTTTTGAATGAATGCCAAAACCCGCTGCACCAAATTCCCAATGTCGTTAGCAAGATCATACGATGTGCGATCTTGGAGAGCTTTTTCCGAAAAATCTCCATCTTCACCAAAATGAACTTCCCGAAATAGAAAATACCGTAACTGATCCAGGCCATAGTTCTTGATAGTATCGAATGGATTAACGACGTTACCCAATGATTTTGACATCTTCTGGCCATCATGTGTCCACCACCCGTGTGCAAAAATTCGTTTTGGTAATGATATTCCTGCGGACATCAGGAACGCTGGCCAATAAACGGCATGGAACCGCAAAATTTCTTTTCCGACAATGTGGATGCAGTTTCTCATCATTGCGGAAACGTTATCTTTATTTTCTGGAAATCCCAGGGAGGTAATGTAATTTGTGAGAGCATCTACCCAGACGTACATAACGTGAGGAGCGGCATCAGGGACAGGAATCCCCCAAGTAAACTTGCTCCTGGATATGGACAGATCCTTCAATCCGTTCCTTACAAAGCTAACGACTTCATTTTTCCGCGCCGGCGGCGCGATAAAGTCTGGATTCTCTTCGTAATACCGCAGTAATCTTTCTTGATAAGAAGACAATCTGAAAAAATACGAATCTTCCTCCACCCATTCGACCGGTGCCCCGCTCGGTGCTTTTCCGTCAACGATTTCGCTTTCCGGCACATATTCTTCATCTCGGACTGAATACCAACCAGCGTAGGTATTCTTGTATATATCTTTTTCCAACAATTTCCAAAAAGCTGTGGCGGATTTTTTATGACGTTCTTCCGTCGTTCGAATGAAATCATGCTCAGATAAATTGATGGCCTTGTTCATGTTTTGAAAGGTTCCCGACATGATGTTGCAAAATTCGTAAGAGTCTGCGTTTGCTGCTTGGGCAGATCTCGCTACTTTGATGCCGTGCTCATCAGTTCCGGTAGAAAAATGAACTTCACAGCCATCTAATCTTTTAAACCTAACAATGATATCTGCTGCAATACTAGCATAAGCATGACCAATATGCGGTTCTCCATTTATGTAATATATGGGTGTGGTAACAACTAGTGCCGCAGGATCTGTATTTTCATTCACTCTAAAATTACTCATTTCTTTAGTTCCTTTCTGTTTCTTTATTCTTAGTCTTTATCTGCAATATTCACTTGATTGGCTACATTTCCGTATTTGGTGCCGTCTATATGAAAGTCCGTGTAGGAGTCCAAACATACCAGATAATGAAATGAAAAGGAAACGATCTCTCCTGTAATTGAGAACTCATCTATAACACAGGAGGAAAATTCCTTTTCTTCCAAAATCTCAATTTTACCCATCGAGGATGATATCTTTTTAATGATAATTTTAGGGATCATCGCGTTTTTAGCCATGCGCCCCTGGATCATTGCACAATGACTTCCGGATTCTAGAAAAACTTCGACCTTCTGGAGCGCCATGGCCGAGTCTGAACTTTTCTTTCCATTCAACAACGAAAATTTTGATATCTGGAATTTTATGCCGTAGATTTTGGCAAAATTTTCTAATCCTGTTACCTTACTTCTGAAAATCTTGTCTGCTGTAATATACCAATCGTAACGTCCGGAACCTGTCTCCAGTAATTCTGGCGGTAAAACATTATTCGGAGAAAGTTGTGATATTACATACTCATTCTCATTTATCATCCAGTTCTATTTTCCCACAACAATGCTTATACTTTTCTCCACTTCCGCAAGGACATGTAGAATTCCGTGATATTCCCGATGGCGATGAATCCTCATTTTCTGTCGCCGTAATTTCTTCTATTTCATGCTGTTCCGGAGGGATGATGCTACTCTCTTTAGGTGCCACTCTCGGCAGATCGAATAACGATAAGGTTCTAACCGTTTCTTTCCTTATGATAGAGGACATGGCTTCAAACAACATAAACGCTTCTTGTTTGTATTCATTCAGCGGATCCCTCTGACCGTAGGCCCGCAAATTGATCCCCTGACGTAACTTATCAAGATTCAGTAGATGCTCTTTCCAGTACTGATCGATAAAGCGTAGCAACACAGTGCGTTCCATGTAGTGCATCATTTCTGACGGATATAGGTTTTCTCTATTCCTAGTTCTTTCTTTTATCTTTTCGAATATTAAGTCTACGGCATTGTCGCGAGTTAAATTTTCTATATTCTCCAATGATATATCTGGCCCGAAATTAGCTGCCAGCTCATTATTAAGTGCTTTATAATCCCAAAATTCCGGCGGTATATTTTCCGGTACATTTCCGAATATTATATTGTTGACCACATCCAGGCGCATATCATCAATTTCTTCGCTAAAGTCCTTAGTTTCATCCATTAGATCACTGCGCTGCTTATAGATGACTTTTCTCTGATCGTTCATTACATCGTCAAATTTTAAAAGATGCTTTCGTATATCGTAGTTACGAGCTTCAACCCGCATTTGCGCTTTTTCCAATGCCTTATTAACCCATGGATGTGTAATTGCTTCCCCTTCTTCGATGCCCAACTTCTGCAGCATGGAATCCAGTTTTTCGGCTCCGAAAATTCGCATTAGATCATCTTCTAGAGATAAGAAAAATTTAGACGCTCCAGGATCTCCTTGCCGCCCAGATCGCCCCCGCAGCTGATTATCAATGCGGCGACTTTCATGCCGTTCCGTTCCAACTACATACAATCCACCCGCATTCTTGACTGTGTCAAAATCATCAGCGATTTCCTTCTCCACGCTCTCCTGAATTTGCTTCCGCAATTCTGGTGCTTCTACTCCCAAAAGCTCCCGTGCCAGACGAACTTCCAGATTTCCACCCAGTTTAATATCGGTGCCCCGACCAGCCATGTTTGTGGCGATTGTTACGGCTCCGGGCCTCCCGGCATCGGCTATGATCTGAGCTTCGACATAGTGGTATCTGGCGTTCAAAACATTCTGTGGAATACCCGCTTTTTTCAACTGGGAAGATAATAGCTCAGATTTTTCAATGCTAATAGTTCCCACCAAAACCGGCTGCTTTCTTTCATTACACTCCTTAATTAATTTAATTATAGCATCATATTTTTCTCGCATTGTCCTATAGATTTCATCATCGAAGTCTTGCCGCATTACCGCTACATTAGTCGGTATCACCAGCGTCTCCACTTTATATATTTCGGATAATTCTTGCGCTTCGGTTTCTGCAGTGCCGGTCATTCCAGACAATTTTTTGTACATTCTAAAGAAATTTTGAAAAGTGATGGAAGCCAGTGTCTGATTTTCCATTTCCACAATTACTTTTTCTTTTGCCTCAATAGCCTGGTGTAACCCGTCCGAATAGCGGCGCCCTTCCATCATTCGGCCAGTAAATTCATCAATAATTATTACTTTTTCATTTTTTACGATATAGTCAACGTCGCGTTTGTATAGATGATGTGCCCTCAGTGCGTTATTAACATGATGGACCAGTGCAATATTTTGAAGATCGTACAAATTGCCTGATTGCAATAGACCACCAACACTCAACAGTCGCTCGATATGCTCGTTTCCCAATTCTGTCAGCGTAATCGACCGGTGCTTTTCGTCGATTTCATAATCTGTTTTTTCCAAATTCGGCACCACCGCATCAATTTTCGCGTACAGATCTGCTGAGTCTTCAGCAGCTCCCGAAATTATTAGTGGAGTACGTGCTTCGTCGATCAAAATACTATCGACTTCATCCACGATAGCATAATTGAATGGCCGCATCACCAATTCTGCTGAGTAAAATTTCATATTATCCCGCAGATAGTCGAATCCTAATTCATTGTTGGTGGCATAGGTGACATCGCATGCGTATTGCTCTTTCCGCTGAGCATCAGTTAAGCCGTGGACAATTATTCCTACATTC
Source organism: Holosporaceae bacterium (assembly GCA_031283445.1). Taxonomy (GTDB): domain Bacteria; phylum Pseudomonadota; class Alphaproteobacteria; order UBA3830; family UBA3830; genus JAIRMQ01. Next base: position 6,381 of record JAITBT010000026.1, read on the forward strand.
AGTCCCAAAAATTTATAGATCTTTCCCATCCATTCGGCATCGCGTCTAGCCAAGTAGTCGTTAACGGTTACTACATGTACTCCTTTCCCCTCCAGAGCATTCAGATACACGGCGAGAGCCGCCACCAGCGTTTTACCCTCTCCGGTCTTCATTTCCGCTACTTTGCCGTGATGCAGTGCTATTGCTCCGACTAACTGTACGTCAAATGGTCTCAGCCCTAGAGTGCGACGCGCTGCTTCCCTGGCTACTGCGAAGGCATCCGGCAATATGTCATCCAGAGTCTGGCCGTCTGCTATCTGACTTTTGAACTCCTGTGTTTTTCCCCGCAGTTGTTCGTCCGATAACCTTTCGATTGTTGCTTCTAGAGAATTTATTTTTTGTGCTATTTGCAGGTAGCTCTTCACCACCCTGTCGTTGTGCGAACCGAAAACGCTTTTAAATATTTTTGCTAACATCTCGTTGTATACCACCGTTCACTACTGTAGTTGCTGATTATAAAAAAAACGTTAAGATAAAGATATTAAAAAATGCATCCCGTGGTTTTACGGAATGCATTTTTTGCCTCGCAGAGCTTTGCGGCAATTCAGGTCCTCACTGTGGTTGGCCCCTTGTGTTGCGCGTCAGTCACAGTCTCTTTAGTTTATTTTATTGAATATGCACCCAACTGCAGCCGTTCCCGCTTTAACTGCAGCCCCTACCAAGTTTCCCACGGCAGCGCACACACAGCTTAACGCGCTTCTCGTTCCGTAACCTACCGAGGTCCAGCTGGTACGCAGTAGTTGCCTGACTGCAGCTCCCGATCCGCAGGCCAGTCCAAGGGGAGCCACTACTGTCAGTACCAATGCGCCCGCCAGCTGAGCCGCTGTCGTCATCAGCTGCCACCCTGTCAGTGCAGTGTTACCCAGGAAGGCCACCAGTTCACGTCCAGCCTCCTCTATAGTTTCATCCGGATAGCTCAGGCGGTACGACATATTACGTTCGCCCGTTGGACCAAAAGTATACTCGCGCAACCGCAGCCGTCCGAGTTCCCCTGGCCCGAACAGTCCTGTTCCAAGCGTTTGTCTAGCGCTCATGCCATCCGTGAAGTTCAGTGGATTCACTCCTGGCAGTACTTGACCTGCGTTCGGAGCCGGTGCTACCACAGCATATGGGTTAAGTGGTCGCAATGCAGCGGCCAGTGCTGGCGCCGCCACAGCTGGCCGAGGCGGCACCAGCGCCGCGGCGGCAATTTCCCCTTCACATACAACAATTGACAATACCACCAAACTGAGCCCTATTCTCAATTTATTCTTCATTTTATTTTCCTTCTTGAAATCTTGCAAAAGTATAATCCGCCAAATTATCTATGTCAAGTTCTTTTTTGCAGGGGGGTAAGAAATTTACATGCCTCCAACGATCATCTCATCCAAAAACAAAGTTGGGGCATCAACCCCATATTCTATCTCAAGATCGGAAGCTGGAACGCAGTTGGAAAGCATATCTATAAAATTTCCAGCGATGGTAATTTCATTAACTGGATAGGTTATCTCCCCATTTTCTATCCAAAATCCAGCTACACCTTGGCTGTAATTTCCGGTAATCAGATTTAGACCGTTCCCTAACACTTCCGTTACATATAATCCCTTTTTTATAGTTCGTAGAAGACTTTGGAACGATTCTTTCCCATTTTTGATATAAATATTGTGCGGAGCAATTCCTTCAAATCCAAATGCATGAGCCGTCGATTTCATTTTTAACTGATGAGCATATCTAGTGTTTAACAAAAAAGAACGTAGTATACCGTTCTCTAGTATGATTACATCAGAACATTCTAATCCATCTGAATCGAAGGGATAAGATCGCAGCCCTCGCGGAATAGCATATTCATCCACAATACTAAGATCATGGCTGAAAATTTTCTTGGATAATTTATCCTTTAGAAAACTTATGCCTTTGGCTACTGCCGCTCCATTTATGGCATCAACAAGACTAGTCAGCAGATGTTGTGAAACAATTCGATCAAAAACTATTGGTACTTTACAGGAGGGAATTTTTTTCGCTCCCAGTTTCTTTAGAGTTAGCTCTGCTGCTTTTTGAGCAATTCTTTCGGGACTTTTCAAATCTGACCAATAAATAGTTTTAGAAAAATCGTAGGCCGTTTCCAAAAATCCGTCTTTTTCAGCTAAAGTTACCAGGGAAATTAGATTATTTGTTTGTTCGTAGGTGGCAAAAAAATCATTGTTATTTGCTAAAGTGATTTTAGAATAGGAATGACTAGCCTCCGCTCCCTCTGAATTAGTAATACCCGCAATCTGGAGAGCTATTGTTTCACATTCCAGAGCAGTCGAAATTAATTCTTCAGAAGATGGTCTATAGTTGTCACATATATCCATCGACCGGAAATTTTTGCATAGTTCATTCGGAACTGGACGAAATATCACCGCGTCTTCCGGTGCATTCCTAGCGGCTAGAAGGGCTTTTTCCAGAAAAGAGTCACCATCCAAATCATTCGGATTATCCGTCGTAACTACCGCACTTCTGTTTCCGATGGAAACGCGCATTTTAATACTAATCACATCAGCCTGAACAATCTTTTTTAGCTTTTTGAGGCGTGTTGAGGCAGAAATTGTATTTCTCTCTTTGCATAAAACATCAACTTGGTCAGCTCCGGATTTTTTTGCTTTGGTTATAATACTGCTTAGAATTTCGCTGTTCATATTATATCTCAACTAGAGTGGATTTGACAATTTCATCTGAAATATCGATCTTTCCGCCTTTGATCATTAGTGACACAAAATTAAAAACATTGCGCGCGAATAATTGGCTGGCGTCCTGTGCAACTCGAGCGGCCAAATCGCTATAACCGATTATGCTAACTTCTCCGACTTTAATAACTTTATCCTCCTCAGATAATTCACAATTACCTCCTGTTTCCGTAGACATATCGACAATTACGGCTCCAGCCGGCATGGCATCTACCATATCTTTGATTATCAATTTCGGGGCTGGTTTTCCCGGAATCTGAGCTGTGGTGATCACTATGTCCATCTTGCGTATTACCTGCAATAATTTTTCCGCCTGGCGTTTTTGATAATTTTCATCCATTTCCCGAGCGTAACCACCGGTAGTTTCTCCATCACACTGTTCTTCTACCTCGATAAAACTTGCTCCGAGACTTTCGACTTGCTCTTTTGCGGCAGCGCGCACATCGAAGGCGTGAACGACAGCTCCCAATCTTTTGGCAGTCGCGATGGCTTGTAACCCAGCTATCCCTGCTCCCAGTACTAGAACCTTCGCCGGTCGAATTGTGCCTGCCGCTGTCATCAGTAGCGGAACAACGCGACGATACTCGACTAAAGCTTCTAGGACTGCTCGATATCCAGCTACATTTGCTTGCGAAGACAGAACATCCATAGATTGGGCGCGACTAATTCTTGGGATTTTCTCCAGTGCACATAGATTAATACCGTTTTTTATCATTTGCTCAAGAACTTTTTGATTTCGGGGCGGCGTTAACATCGCCACCAAATAAGATCCTGATGGAAGTTTTAGCTCTTCTTTTAGAGAAGGTTTCACGCAAAGATATAGATCAGCATCCGGAATAGATTTCTTTTTATGTATGGTAGCACCAGCTGCTACGTACTCTTCACACGAAAATCCTGCACTGTCACCAATACTTTTTGGGATTATAACTTCAAATCCAAGGCTGACATATTTTTTAGTGGTTTCGGGAGTGATAGCAACTCTTTTTTCTCTCTCGTCTTTTACGGTGCTAATTTTCACTTTTTATTTCCTCGATATTTTTAGATAATTCCATCATCAAGCAGGAGCGAGACAGTGGCAATTTCCCATTGTTTATACCACAAAAATACATCTTTAAAAAATGTTCAGTTATACATAAAGCGCGAAAAATATCATGGTCTGTAGGATTATCATCTCTAGAAATTAAAAATTGAGGAAGAATAAATAGCCTATCTTTATATTTTTCTCCTGCTTCTTGAGTAGCTGCACGACCGGTGCGAGGCGAAACATAGAACAAATCGTCGCTTCTTCCAGTTAGGGCACATCTAGAAAGATCTAATCCTAACCCAACATTCGATAAAAACTTAACTTCAAAGAGGGCGTAGTTAGCCAATCCATTAGCATAGGAAATTGATGGAAGCAATTCTTTTAGAGAATCGAATAATTCCGGGTGTGGAGCTTTTTCCGGAAGTCCTTTGGAGCATAAAAAGCAAACACTTTCTAGGATAAAAATTCCCCAAGAATTATTTAAAGCATAAATAAAAGGAGAGAATATATTCTCTATTTTAAACGTTCCCAGTTGCTCGGACGTGCGCCCATTCCAGCGTACATGGCTAATGTCTCCGTGCTGGATTGGAGTCCTTGTGCCTCTTACCAGACCGAAGGTTTTTCCTATTGTTTTGTTGAATACCGTAATGATTCTGGAATTTTCCGTGAACAATTTTGAGGATAAGACGATGCTATTTTCTTGCCATTGCAACTCCGGTTCCTTTTTTAAGAATGATACCTATTTTTTTAACATAACATGCAAAAATAAATGCACTTTTTTCTCCAACAAAAGAGACAATTCTTTGCGTGCAGCTTCTCCTATAGCTTTTATTTTTCCGCCCTTGTGTCCAAGAAATATACATCTATGGGCGTCAGTTTTCACATAGATATGTTGAACAATTTTTATACTTCCATCCGATTGTTCTTGATAATTTTCTGTTTTTACGGTGCATTTGTACGGTATTTCCTGATGTAATCGATGATATATGTGCTCACGAGTGATCTCAGAAACATACTTTTCAAAGGAAGAATCTGTAATTTGATTGGCATCGTAGAACCATTCTCTTTCCGGAATCGTGGATGCCAGGTAATTTCGTATCGGATCGATGCCACTTCCCGTTAGACTGGAAATCATAAAAATATTTTCAAAATTTCGGATAGGACTGAAAATTCCAACGATTTCCAGAAGCTTTGGTTTGTAGATTAGATCTACTTTATTCATTACCAACGAGACTTTTTTTGCTTCGTGAATTTTTTTTAGTAATCCAATACTTGTGTTGAAGTTCTTTTTGCAGGCGTCGATTAGGAATAGAATTTCATCTGTTTCCCGAAATGCATCCCACGCTATTTTTTCTAAATTTTCGACGCGCCTATCCTTTAAAAAGCCGGGAGTGTCAATAAAAATAACTTGACTTTCTCCAAAAATAGCTACGCCCTCTATTCTAGATAAGGTCGTTTGGGCTTTTCTCGATACTATGGATACCTTTTGTCCCACCAACTGATTAATTAACGTAGATTTTCCCGCATTAGTTTCCCCTAATACTGTGACAAAACCACATTTTTTCAAATTTTCTTTTCCAGTTTTTTTATAAGCTTAGCCGCCGCATCACACTCGGCATTCCTTTTTGATATTCCATATCCGGTTGTCGTCTCGCCGCAGGCCTTCGCTTCTACTTCGAAGATCGGATCGTGCGCTACTCCCATCATTTTGATCATGCTGTATGATGGTAACCCCTGCACCTTCGATTGCGTCATCTCCTGGAGTCGACTTTTTGGGTCTTTCTCTTCTACCTCAGCCTCATTAATATTATTTTCCCATAATTTCACAACAATTTCCATTACCCTTTTGAAATCAGAGTCTAAAAATATCGATCCCAGAATCGCCTCCATCATGTCTGCTATGGATGCTGAATTTTTATTGATAGATATAAAAAAGTCCTTCGGCATAGAAAAGCAATCAATGATTTTTATTTTTTTTGCTAAATCAATTAGAAAATCCGTTCCTCCCCAGATCGCTATCTTTCGAGCAAGGCCTCCTTCATCTTCTGATGGAAATTTTTTGTACAAAAAGTCTGCTAATGCCAACCCTAGAACCCGATCTCCCAGGAACTCTAATCTTTCAAAATCTTTGCTACAATTACAACTCTTCTTTCTTAATCCAGGATGGATTAAGGCGATTGCTATAAGGTCTATATTTTTAAACTCATATCCTATTATGTTCTGTAATTTTTTTACGCTCTCCGGCGTGACCATCAAATAATCCTCTTCAGGAGGCGACTAAATCTAATATTTTGGATCCAGAGCCAAAACTCCCAGAGCTTAACGCCGTTTGCTATAGAGTATACTATGAACCGCGCTCTTCCCATCAGATTCTCCGCCGGAACGAAGCCTAAGCCACAACGCGTATCCTTCGAACAGTCGCGGTTATCTCCCATAACAAAATAATGTCCTTCCGGCACTTGGACTTCTGCAAAGTGGTTTGGTGCCGATTCTTCCATCCCTTCGCAGTAGGCTACCGTATGCGGTGGTTCATCCGAAAGCGGCAATTGCTCTTCATAAAGTTTCAATTCTTCGAACCTTTTGACATGAGTATCGTGATATATCATCTTTTCTTGATAAGTCAATTTCGCGCTGACGCCATTCACTTTAATGACCCCGTTCTCCACACTAACCGTGTCACCCGGCAGTGCGATGACTCTTTTTACTATATTTATGCCATTATTTTCTGGATTTTTATCATCCTGAGGATGTTTAAATACAATGATTTCTCCGCGTTTTACATTATTTCTGAACAATATTCTTCCAGAGAACAGAGGAGGGCTGAACCAGATGCTGTGTTTGCTGAAACCATAGGCGAACTTTTCCACAAAAGGCATATCTCCTATCAGGAGGGTCGGAACCATAGAACAAGATGGTACTATATACCAATCGTAAACAAAGAATCTTAATAATGAAAAAAAGAACACAAAGACGGCTATAAAGCGCAAATCTTCCTTAAATTTTTTTTTCTTCTCCAATTTCTTGTTTCTTTCGGATTCCAGTCCGGGTACCATATCCATTACTCTTCATCCTTCTGTATTCGCTCTTGTTTTTCATGACGCTCCTGGGCTTTGACGCTTAGCATGGCTACAGGTCTCGCCTCTAAGCGCCCCAGGGCTATGGGCTCTCCGGTCTCCTCACAATAACCATAGGTTCCCTTCTTGATTCTCAGAAGAGCTTCATCAATTTTGCTAATTAGCTTCCGAGCCCGTTCCTTGCTTTTTAGCTCATAGGCCAGATCCGTTTCGGTGGACGCACGATCGGCTGTGTCTGTGCAGGTTTTACCCTCTTCCGAAAGATACTTCATGATAACTTCTGTCCCGCGCTCGATGTCATTTCTCCAACAAAGCAGCTTCCGACGAAAATACTCCCGCTGCCGGTCATTCATGAATTCTTCGTTTTCCGACGGCTTGTAATCATCTGGTAATTCGCAAATTTTATCATCCATGCGACCTCCCGATAGAGTCAGGCCAAAGCCATTCTCGCTTTGTCGACGATTTCCGAAAATGCTTTCTTATTATTAACAGCTAACTCAGATAAGATCTTTCTGTCGACAGAGATGCTTGCCTTATCCAATCCATGAACAAACTGAGAATATTTTAATCCCTGCTCCCGTACCGCTGCGTTTATCCTAACGATCCAGAGTGCCCGAAAATCCCGTCTCCGATTACGGCGATCTCGGTAGGCATATTGGAGGGATTTTTCCAACCTTTCCAACGCAGAGCGATAACAAGTACTAGAACGCCCCCTAAAGCCTTTCGAGAGTTTCAGAACCTTTTTATGCCGGGCGTGCGTAGTCACACCCCGTTTAACCCGCGACATTCCCCCTCCTATCTATACGGCATGTATTTGACAACATTCTTTGCATCACACGCATTTAAAACCATTCTTCCCCGTGTTTGCCTTTTCATTTTTTGCGGACGTTTCCTCAGATTATGTCTTTTAAATGCCGCCGCTGCTATCACCAAACCTGACGCTGTGAAATCAAACCGCTTTTTTGCAGCACTTTTAGTTTTTAATTTTGGCACTTTATTCCTCCATCCGCGACACAACAATATCTAAAACCAGCCGTAGCTAAAACCAAACGAATGATCATACCAGATAATTATTTCAATTCAATACGTATTGGATTCATACCTTTGGTTTTCGAAACTACTTATTATAAGTAATTTTCGAAGTTCGGTGCAACTATGCTCGTTATTCGATGTGTAATTGGTAAAATTTTGTCCTGCTGGCAGCATTTGGAATATTCAAATTATTTCTGTATTTTGAAATAGTACGCCTGGAAATATTTATTCCTTTGGTATTTAGTATGCTTACGATATGGTCATCTGAATATGGACTTTGGGGAGATTCATTCTCTATTAGTTTTTTCATATATTCTTTTACCAAATGATCACTGATTTTATTTTCATTCGATTTTATCGCTTTGGAAAACAGTGATCTTAATGAAAATATTCCTCTGGGCGTTGATATATATTTGTTGGTTATAGCTCTATGAACCGTACTCCGGTGAAGGAATATAGAATCTGCCACAGCCTCCAGATGAATGGGCATCAAATATAATTCTTTTCCTAGGAAAAAATTTAATTGCCGATAGATAATTTCCTTAGCAATTTTTAGAAGAGTAAACTTTCTGAAATATATTGATTTGATAAGCAATTTTGCTTTTTGAGCGCTGTTTTTTATATATCTTCTGTCGAATTCCAAACGACATTTCCGGATAGATTCCGTATACAATTTGTGATCTAAATCGACTTCTGTATAGCTACTTTTGTCTATTACAATATTAAACTCTTCTAGGGATTCCTCTTCCATCAGGAGGTCAATTCTCTGGGAAAAATAATCATTTTCAGGAGAGAATTCCGGTATAAATGCATTTTTAAAACTGGAAATAATGGCAAATAGTTCGTCCTTTTGAAATCCATATTTTGATTTTAGAACAGACCAATTTTGAGAGAAAACTAGATCTATGTTATTAACTAATTTTTTATATTTGTCGTTGTATAGCTTTTTGTTTTCTAGAAAAATTTTTAATTTATCCTGTAAATTAAAAGCAAACATAGTCGCAAATGATGTTTTCTGAAGTTTATGAATGATTTGAAGCAGGTCAAGATAATCTATTTTTTTTTCATTAGAAATGTATAACAATAAATCATTGCTTAGATAATTACCGTCGATATTATTAAAAATCATTTCAGTAATTTCTTTTTCGAAATCGCCAAATTGTAAAAAAGAAACCTCTTTGAGAATTTTGTCCCACATACTTTCCTTGCACGGAAATTCTTCGATAAAATTATAGCAATTATTATAATTGTATTTTTTTATTAAAAATGGATTTTTCTGAACTTTTTCATCAATATATTCCTGCAATTCTAAATTGTTCATTGCAAGTATTTTTAAAGAATATTGAAGAGATTGCGCTAGAGTGTGTCGCTGATTGATTAATAATAGATGATCAATTCTCTCTCTCATGAGAAGAGGTATAATCGGAAAAGCTTTCTCCGAGGTAAATTTTACGAGCAACATCGCTATTTATTATTTCTTGCGGCGTGCCTTCGATTAAAATCTTTCCATTAAATAATATGTATATATAATCGGCCAGCGGAATAGCTTCCCGAACGTTGTGGTCCGTGATAACTATGCCTATTCCTTTTTTCTTAAGACCCAAAATCATATTTTTCATTTCTTCTATAGCCAAAGGGTCAATACCGGCAAGTGGCTCATCTAGTAAAATAAAATTTGGATTTGTCACCAATAGTCTTGCTATTTCCAATTTGCGCCGTTCCCCACCAGAAATACTTATGGCTGGAGATCTTCTAATGGCTGCTAATGAAAACTCTTGCAAAAGCTTTTCCAGAAGTAAATGCTTTTTCTCTTCTCTATTTTTACTACTTTCCAAAACAGCATAGACATTTTCTTCCACAGTTAATCCACGAAAAATCGATGGCTCCTGCGGTAGATATCCGATACCGAGGCGCGCGCGCTTATACATAGGAAGTTCTGTAATTTCTTTTTGATCAAAGAATATCCGTCCGGAATCTGGTTTTATCAGTCCGCATAATATTGAGAACGTAGTTGTTTTCCCGGCTCCATTTGGCCCCAAAAGCGCTGTAATATTTCCTTCGGAGGCTGCAAAACTAATATCATTTAAAATAACACGGCCATTCAAGGTCTTTTTCAGATTTTGGCATGTAATCCTTTTTTTCATCATTTATGTATTCCATTAACTATGATGCCACTTGCTTTATCAATAGATATATCATCGGTTTTTAAATTCAATGTTGCGTTGTTTCCGAAAATATTTCCTTGCTTCTCAGAAATAATAACATTGCCGATGACCTTTATTTTTTCCCCATTGAAGATTCCTTCCTGGGCGCGAATTGTAACATTCTTCGTTTTTATTATCAAAGAACCATTTGCCTTGATACTGTCAATCTTTCCTCGCTTAATGCTTGCTTGCATAAAATCAGCCCGAGTTTCACAATCACTTCCATTTTTTTTGAAAAACAAAACAACATCGCTCCAAGCTTCAATTTTATCGTTCGAGTATCGAATTTTTTTCGCTTTTAATGTATATATTTCCCCGCTATAAACAACATCCCCTGTGGCTAGTATGCTTTTTATGTTTTCCCCACATGTATTGTCTAAGTGAATAATTAATTCATCGGAGCTTATTTTGTTAATTCCAAAAAGCCCTCGAGCTTTGCCCTTTAGCGTGAGAATATTGCTCTCGCTGTCATAGATGTACTTCTCTGCAAATAGTTTCGTATCATCCTGGGATATGATAATTTCGGTATCACCATTAGCGATTTTTTTAGTAAAATCAATGAACATTTTATCCGTTTCTAAACGCAGCCCAGATTCCATTGATAGTTTTACATTTCCAATTAATTCGCATAGAGTTTTGTCTTTCCGGTGAACTTTGGTACTGTTCGCAGTGACAATTAAAATTTTTCCATTGGGCAATGCAAATGTAGAAAGCATATTTTTTAAAGTATAATTGTTTTTTTCATTTTCACAAACGTCGTCAGCTTGTAGACTAATTTCCTTTTTATTATGATCATAAGTTTTGAATTGCACCTTAGAGAAGGAATTGCCCTTACGGCTTAAAAAAAATTCCCCAGGTGACATTTTTTTAGTATCTAGGAGAAAAATCGCCAGCACGACGAGTAGAGCAACCGCTCCACCAGCAAATAAAATTGATATTAATTTGATCCTAGTTCTTCTTCTCTTATACAAGACCTGCTCTCAAGCAATCATGAACATGTATAATCCCGCAAGGAAAATCATTTTTTGTTACGAACAGGCTTGTAATTTTATACTCATTCATTATTTTAATGGCCTCCTGCACAAACATTTCCTTGGAAACGGTTTTGGGATTTTTAGTCATTATTTCGGATGCTTTCATCTCTAAAAAATTCGAACAAATACCCCTTCTAAGATCGCCGTCTGTGATGATTCCGATAATCTTATTGTGAACATTGACAACACATGCACACCCAAAGGCTTTTGTTGTCATTTCCAGTAAGACTGATTTCATTAATTCTTGTTCTTGGACAGCCGGAATATCCGAATGCATTAAGTCCCCAACGGTTAATAAACGTCTCCCAAGTGCTCCTCCCGGATGTAGGTTTTTAAAATCTTCTCGATTAAACTCCTTTCTCTTTAGTAAACACAGGGCGATAATATCACCTATTACTAACATCATGGTAGTGGTAGTTGTGGGTGCTAGATTATAAGGACATGCTTCTCTAATCTTTGGCATGGTTATGCATACGGAGGATGCTTGAGCCAAAGTACTTTTGGGATCGGAGGTTACCCCTACTATATCTATGCCAAAACGATTGGCATAAGAAAGCATTGGTATTAATTCCTGAGTGTTCCCGGACAAAGAAAGAACTAATAACACATCGTTGGTAGAAATTTCTCCCAAGTCTCCGTGACTAGCCTCCCCTGGGTGCAAGAAAAAGGACGGTGTTCCTGTCGATGATAGAGTCGCCGATATCTTCCGACCGATGTGACCTGGCTTTCCCATGCCCGAGACAATGACATGGCCCTTCTTTTCATAAAGCAGTTTTATCGCACCAATAATACGATTATCCAAAGAATCATATACTGCTTCTAGGCCAGCTATTTCTTCCTTTATTATGGATTTCGCATATTCCAATTCTTCGCTCATTATTTACTCCACGGTTACGGATTTAGCCAAATTGCGTGGCTTGTCTACATCCATGCCTCGCAGAAGTGCAGTGTGGTACGCAAGTAATTGCAGCGGTATTACGTATAAAATAGGAACAAATTCATCGAAAATTTGCGGAAGAATTATTTTTGTAGCTTCCGGCGATAATAATTTATCTCCGCTGGGATCTGTAAAAATAATAATATTTTTTCCACGGGCGAGAGCCATTTGTATGTTTGAAGAGGTCTTCTCGAACAATTCGTTATGTGGACAAAGACATATCACCGGAATATCGTCATCCACCAGAGCTATGGGGCCGTGTTTCATCTCACCGGCGGCGAATCCTTCTGCATGAATGTAGGAAATTTCTTTTAATTTTAGAGCTCCTTCTAAAGCTATCGGATACAGAGATCCTCGTCCTAGATATATTGCACTATCAGCGGAGCATATTTTCTTGGCTAAATTTTCTATCTTATCTTGCAAACCAAGAATTTCCTCGCACAATGTCGGTAAATTTTGAAATTCTTGCATCAAAAATTCATTGTTATAAAAAGCCAGGTTAGCCAATATCGTTAATTGAGCTGAAAACGCTTTTGTAGATGCAACTCCAATTTCCGCTCCGGCTTCTGTATAAAAAATAAAATCAGAAATCCTGGAAATTGCGCTATTTTTAACGTTTGCGATGGCCATCACCCGAGAATTGCTGTTTTTTCGAACATATTCTACAGCTTCTAAAGTATCGATGGTCTCACCTGACTGAGTGATGGCGATAGCCAGAATATTTTCTCCGATAATAGGAAATCTGTATCTATATTCGGATGCAATTTCAATATCGGTTGGAATTTTTAAAAATTTTTCGAACCAGTATTTGGCAATCATACCTGCATGGTACGATGTTCCACAGGCGAGAATTAAAATCCTGGAGATTCCGTTGAATATTTCTCCATTTATTTTATTGTGAAGCAGAGTTTTTCTTATGGTACTTGGCTGCTCAACTATTTCCTTGAGCATGTAGTTCATGTATTTTCCTTTTCCGGAATTAACAAAATCTAGAGGTATTTTCTGTTTTACAGGAAATATTTGCCGGAAAGTTTTATCGAAAAATAAAGCTTCATTGGCAGAAATTTCCACATATTCTCCATCCTCTAGATATACTACTTCCCGACAAACTGCGGATATTGAATTTATATCTGATCCGACGCATATATTTTCACCAAAACCAACAACTAGGGGGCTTTTATGCTTGACTGCAATTATTGTATTGGGAAGAGAAGAGAATATTGATGCTATGGCGTAGCTGCCATTTATTAGTCCAAGAATATTTTTAAAGGCCTCGCTTGGCTGATATCCTTTATTTATTTCCCGCTGTAATAAATGAGCTAGGACTTCAGTATCGGTTTCAGTTTCAAAAACAAAGCCTTCTTTTTGTAGATCAAATTTCAATTCTCTAAAGTTTTCGATGATTCCATTGTGAACAACGGCAACAGTTTCTGATATAATTGGATGAGCATTGTGCTCCGTCGGTTTTCCATGGGTTGCCCAGCGAGTGTGTCCTATTCCTACATTTCCAGAAATCGGAGTATCTTCCAGCTTGTTTTTTAGATTCTGTAATTTCCCAACTGCCCGAAGTCTTTCAATTTGCCCATTGGCGATTACCGCAATTCCAGCGGAATCGTAGCCTCTATATTCTAGTTTTTCTAAACCGGTGATTACCTTACTGACGATATTATCGCCAAGTCTTCCTGTTATTCCTATGATCCCGCACATTTTTTCATTTTCCTAAGATTTATGGCTCTGTTCGCAATATTCTTTTGATCGCTGCGAGCGATGGCTAAAGATCCGGAGGCTACATCTTTTACTATAACACTCCCGGCACCGATAACGACGTCATCTTGAATTTCCACAGGAGCAACAAGCGCTGTATTTGATCCAACAAAAACATTCTCACCGATTACAGTTTTATGTTTTCTAAATCCATCATAGTTGCAGGTAATAGTACCAGCTCCAATATTTGTATTTTTTCCCAAATAGGCATCACCGATATAGCTTAAGTGATTCACTTTCGATTTTTCCGAAATGACGCTGTTTTTTATTTCCACAAAATTTCCTATTCTCACTTCATTTTGAATGTTTGTTCCAGCTCTTAAATGTGCAAAAGGTCCGACTTGTGCTCCGCTTTTTATGCAAACATTTTCACCAAATACGACATACGGATATATAACTACATCGTTTTCAATATGAGTATCATAGGAAAAAAATACCGTTTCCGGCGCAATGAGAGTAACTCCATTTTTCATATGTTTCTGTCGTTCTCTTTCTTGAAAGATTTTCTCCAGAGTAGCTAACTCTGACTTTGTATTCACTCCCAATAGTTCTTTTTGATCTCCTTTATGATATCTGCAGACATAACCAGCTTCGTAGGCTAACTGAACTATTTTTGTGATATAAAATTCGCCAGTTAGGGAATTTGGTTTTATTTTCTCTATAAACTGCTTTAAAATATCTTTTTTGATAAATAGACCAGCATTACAGAGAGGAATTATTCTGTTGCTGTCGGAAATATCTTTTGCTTCGATAATGCTCTTAACCCTTCCATGCTCGTCTATTTCCAATTTTCCTAGATCATTGGTGCCATTAGAATCCATCGCCAGAATAACCACAGCAGTTTTACTACATTCCCTTGAAATTAGGGATAACTTCTGTAAAGTTTCTGAAGAAATAAGAGGGATATCTCCGTAAAGCACATATACCCACCCTTCCGAATCTTCAGGTAATAATTTCAGGCCGCATTTCACAGCGTCGGCAGTGCCACGGGGGATATCTTGATATGCTTTTTTTATATCAGAGGTAAAAGCCAAGTTTGCATCCTTATATTTCGGACTCAAAATAGCCACGATTCTGCTTGATTTTGTTTCTTTAGCAGTCCTAATCACATGATCCAGCATGGACAGTCCTCCTATTTTATGGAATACTTTAGGAATATTGGATAGAAATCTAGAACCAACACCGGCAGCCAATATAACAACAGAATTATCTGTTCTTTCCATTTTTTCTCCTTGAGGCCAAAATTTACCATATATAAACTCTTTTTCAGTATATTTTTGGTAGTGTGCGTATGGAATAATACAATAACTTTTTAGAAAATTACTACGGTTGTGGAATAAAAATTGTGAACAAAATTGTTGCTATATTAGGAATCATCGTTCTAATAACCCTTGGAGGATTATTTTTCTGCGCGGGTTTTTTCACCGGAACAACTGTGTTTCCATCCTCAACTTCATCTTCGGCAGAAAATGTAAAAAAGAGCGATGATGGAAATAGTATTTCCACTGCAGCTGAAGAAGCAGCCGTCGACACCAAATCCACATCAATATCAGATAAAATTATGGAAATATTAGCATCTGCAGCAGAATCAGCCTCTTCTGCAATTCCAGATGCTATAAATCACAAGAATACCTTAACTGCAGATACCTCCGCTCACGTATCTATCGATTCTTTATTAAGCGAAATAGTGGCTAGCCATACTACCGATGATAACTGCTCTCCCGAAAGAACTTTGCAGAAGATAAATATTCAAACTCAACTAAATTCGAACAGTCTACATGGAAAAAGGATAGTGTTTGTTGGATATTTTAAAAACAAAATAGCTTTTGAAATTCAGAAACTTCTCTTGGCTAAAGGCTATAAGGCGCACCTGGAATCCTCCCGAACGGGAGACAGCGAATCTTTCATATTTTGTGGGCCATTCAAAAAAGAGGAAAATGCTCAACGATTGATTAAATGGCTGCAGAAACATAATTTTTCTGCGGCTCGAATGGTGAGCATATCAGGAGGATCGATTATAGAAACTCTCTATGATGCTACTGATACGAATTCTGGACTTCCGGAAAATGCTGAAAGGGATATTCCAGAAACACCACTTCTTTCTGTTCCATCTCTGCAACCGGTCTCGCCTCCCTTGGTTCCGATATCTCCGATGCAAAGTTTTCCTGTCAATCAAACGCTGCCCGTTGATTCTGCTCCGGCTATTAATCTTGTGCCTGCTTCCCCAATACCGTAATAGATTTATAAAGCAGATCGGTAACGAAAGAACAGAGATCAACAACCACATGTTAATTTTGTAGGATACGTTAATTTTTAGAATTTTTACTATAATTTTATGTATTTTAAACGATAGCGATTTACTCGGATTATTACTTTCGCTTCTAGGTATTTTTGGATAATGACACCCCCACCTCTTCCATCAGATACCATAGTACTTAAAGAGTGTAAAATTTCCGTTAATTTATAAATATTTCTTGCAATTTTTACAGTTTCCCCGATTTTAACGATTTTTTTACACTTCTACGCTACTATGTACCTGGTGGAGGAGGTGGATCGCCACTTGAAAAAGATAGATTTCTTTGAATAAATAGAAAAATCGTTAAAGCAGCAATTATTTTGCTCCCGGAAAGAATTTTCATCGATTGACATTAGATTCTATTAAAAGTTGTTCTTTTATTTATTTTTTTGTTTATTTATAAAATGAGGATATGTTTTTTTGAGTAGCGCTTTACCTCTTCCACCAGCTTGCATAATACTAGAAAGATGTCAAAAAATCGTTAAAATCGGAGAAATTGTAAAAATTGCAGAAAATATTTACAAATTAACGGAAATTTTACATTTCTCGAGTATTATGGTACCTGGCGGATGAGGAGGAGTGCCGCTTAAAAAAGATAGATTTCTGTTTAAAAAACATATCCTCCTTTTTCAAATGAACGGAGAATTAATAAAAAGCACAGCAAAAGCAAAAAAAAGTGATGCTGAGGAATTCACTAATACGGAAACATGCGGTCAAAAGTCGCACATCTCTTTCACCAGCTTGCATAATACTAGAAAGATGTCAAAAAATCGTTAAAATCGGAGAAACTGCAAAAATTGCAAGAAATATTTACAAATTAACGGAAATTTTACATTTCTCGAGTATTATGGTACCTGGTGGAGGAGGTGGGGGTGTCATTATCCAAAAATACCTAGAAGCGAAAGTAATAATCCGAGTAAATCGCTACTGTTTAGAATACATAAAATTACGGTAAAAATTCTAAAAATTAACGTATCCTACAAAATTAACATGTGGTTGTTGATCCATTCTCAGAATCATCATTGCATACTCAATTTCTCCTGTGTAGTATTTGGAATTATTTATAAGCTATTTTGTGCGCTATATTATATTTTTAATGATTTCTTTTTCAAATTTTTGCTCGGACGCAAAGGTCATCACAACAGATAAGATAGAAAATGTAGAAGCGGAATTTGCAAAAGCTGATAATGAGACACTCGTAATTTTCGATCTAAACGATGTATTACTGGAACCGATCGATCTAGTGTCTATTCAGATGCTCAACGCTGAAAACGATATATCAACCCCAAATATGAAAATTCAATTGGTCCATCCAAAATGGCCTCTGCTGATTACGGCACTGCAATCTCGGAAAATAAAAACGTTACTGCTTACATCCTGCGGAGTTGAGAAACAAAAAACAAAAGACGCTGCCAACAATTTGAAAAGAAATCAATTACTGCAGGTTGGAATTGACTTTAAAAAATTATGGATAGATTCTTCTAAAATAAAATTTTTAAACATTCCCGAAAAGCAACCATCGGTTTACAATTTTTCCAATCCTGCTTTTGTCGACGGTATGTTATTTGCAAGTGGAGCACATAAAGGTGAAGTACTTAAAGCCTTTCTTGCGATAATTTCACCATGCAAGTTTAAAAAAATCATTTTTGTCGATGATAAAAGGAAAAATCTTGAATCCGTTGAAAACATCTCAGCTGCAATCGGAGTGCAGTTTATTGGTATTGAGTATACCTATGCAAAGACCAAAAAACGCCCGACACGGAATGAAAAAAAATCAGAAATGCCATGTGAAATTTTGCTAGAAAAAAAGCCAGAAACCACTCAAAAAGAAATGGTAGATTTCTGCGCTGAGATGATAAATGTAATAAATTCCTATGTTATTAAAACTTGCACTTGCTTGGATCATAATTTTAGTGAAGATGATGCATTTACCGCCGTTCGCAGGAAAATACCGTCTAGCGCAATTCCAGATCGAGATATAGTCGAATGTATTGATGATTTTTTCGAAGTAAAAAACAAAATATACGACATGGTTAACTTAACCTGCCAGTTGAAATTTGCAAGAAAAGCGTACGCAGAAAAAGTCGACATGAATACTATTCTAGATTGCGTAAATAATAATCTGTTTGGCTATGGAAATTTTGTAAGAATATCGGAGAGTTCCGTAAAGGATCCCAAACTCTCCATTGGAAATGAAATTTCAATTATCGGATGCGGATGTATATGGAAAGATTATGCAAAATACAATGTCATCTTCAATAAATTATTTAAAGAAAAAAACACTGATGTTTCTTTCAAAAAATTGCCATTTCTAAGATATAAAAACTATATAAAAATAATTGAAAAAATATATAATTTTGGATGCGATACTCACGCATTAAATTGTAAATATTATATAGCGCGGAATTTTATCCGGCACGAAGTCCCTAAAAAAGTTATCTGTAAAATATTTGATTTTTCAAATAATGAATTTGAAGAAAACGTAAAACCGATAGATTAAAACACCTTTTTATCTGCTTGAAATCCTCTGGTTTTCAGAGGCTAGTTAGAACTAGTGGATAAGATTGTCTACAAAGTCACAGCTGTCCCACATTTTGTTAATAAGAATCTGCATCAATATCTAGTTCTGGAAAGCCGTACTTTTGTAAATATAAGCTTCGGGTTATTGCATATATGTTAATGGCATCACGGATTGTAGAATCCAGAAGTGTAGAATTTTCAGCGCGTTCGTGGATTATAGAAAGGACCGACATCGCAAACATATACGGGAAACCGATAAAATACCCGACAGGATTTGCAAACCAAGAAATAGGTTCAGCAATGGCATCCCGCGTTGAGGAAGACCCCAAAACAGGCAAAACCAAATAATCACCGGTAGGAATACTGAGTTTTTTTAAGGTCTTTTTATAAGATGTTTCATTCTTTTTCAGTCCTATTCGTTCTCCTACATCGAAAAAACCTAATACTCCGAAAGTAGAGTTTATAAGAAATCGAAAGAGTGAATTAGCTGCATTTTCTGCTTCGGCGGTTATTAAATAATTTAAGAAAAAGAATGGTTCTTTTGAATTAATAAGAAAATTAGATATGGATTCCCGCACCGGGTCTGGAGTAACTTTTTTATATGTAGAGCTAACCGGCTTTAATATGTTTTTATCGACAATTAAATTAAATTCCAGCGCATCTTTATTAAATTCTCTATGAGGATCTGGATTGTCCTGTGTCGTCGAGCAAGATGTTAATAGGAAGAAAAGAAATACTTTTCGAATAAAACACATCTCGAGAGATCACTCCTATCTGTTATTAAACTTCTTATTAGCATGTTTTTGGTTAAATCCATATTAAAAATAGGAAAATCTTAGGAAATAATTTTAACCACATTGTCCTGAAGCTTCATGAGGACTTTTGTCCCTTCCGACAATTCGCCGGCAATAATCTTTTGAGAAAGCGGATCGCACAGCTCTCGGAGAATGCATCTCTTCAAGGGGCGCGCACCATTAAGAGGATCAAACCCTATATCGCAGAGCCAGCGCTTCAATTCTTCATCAAAGGCAATAGTAATTTTCTTTTCAGACAATCTCTCCTCAAGATTATGCAATTGTATTTCTACAATGCCTGTCATATTTTCTCTGGACAAGCTATTAAATACTATTATTTCATCCAATCGATTTATTAATTCCGGTCGGAACGCTGATTTTACTATGTTCATTACTTCAGTGACAATCACATCCCTCGTTAAAGTTTTGTTTTGAAAGAATTTGGAGCCGAGGTTGGATGTCAACACTATTATGGTGTTTTTGAAATTCACAGTTCGCCCCAGCCCATCCGTCAAATGCCCCTCATCCAATACCTGTAGGAGGATATTAAATACATCATTGTGAGCTTTTTCCACTTCATCGAAGAGGATTACAGAATAAGGATGCCGCCGAATAGCTTCCGTCAATTCGCCACCTTGTTCATAGCCGATATATCCAGGAGGAGCGCCGATGAGTCGGGAAACAGAATGTTTTTCCATATACTCCGACATATCTATGCGGATCATACTATTTTTATCATCAAACAAAAACTGAGCCAGTGCTTTAGATAATTCAGTCTTTCCGACGCCGGTTGGACCCAGGAAGAGGAACGATCCCATTGGGCGATTAGGATCCGAAATGCCAGCCCGGCATCGACGGACACAGTCCGCAATTGCACCAATGGCCTCATCCTGACCAACGACAGACTCCTTCAACTTCAATTCCATAGATAAAAGACGTTCCTTCTCGCCTAGCAGCATCTTCTCCACCGGAATTCCGGTCCAGCGGGAAACTATGACTGCAATGTCATCATCCGTTACCTCGCTGTGTTTCTGGGTGGCAGATTGTTCATTTTGAAGTTCTACTAATTTATTCTGTAGGGATGGCAGTTTACTGTATAGTAGCTCGCCAGCCTTCGCGAAATCGGCATTTCGCTGAGCAATTTCAGCATCGTTTTTGATTTCGTCGATCTTACTTTTTATACTCTTTATCTCATCTATATTTTTCTTTTCGAGATTCCAATTGGCATTTAGTTCGACAGATTTCTTTTCCAACCCTTCCAACTCAACTTGAATTTTCTCTAAACGTTCCCGAGATGAAGGATCCGTCTCCTTTTTCAAAACCTCCTGTTCGACTTTTAATTGCATTATCCTACGATCAAGCTCATCAATTTCCTCTGGCTTGGAATCCATGACCATTTTTAATCTGCTGGCTGCTTCATCCATGAGATCTATAGCCTTATCCGGAAGGAAACGATCGCTAATATATTTATGAGAATAATTACAAGCAGCAATTACTGCAGAATCGCTGATGCGGACACCGTGGTGCAGCTCATATTTTTCTTTTAGACCGCGTAATATTGAGATCGAATCCAATACTGTTGGTTCATTTACAAAGACTGGCTGAAACCTACGAGCGAAAGCTGTATCTTTTTCTATATATTTGCGATATTCATCTAATGTTGTCGATCCGATACAGTGTAATTCACCTCGGGCAAGAGCTGGCTTTAACATGTTAGATGCATCCATCGCTCCATCGCCTTGTCCTGCTCCAATCATAGTATGAATTTCATCAATAAATAAAATCACATCACTACTTTGGGACACTTCTTTTAGAACAGCCTTCAGCCGTTCTTCAAATTCCCCTCGAAACTTTGCTCCGGCAATCAATAATCCCAAATCTAATGCCATTATCCTCTTGTTTTTAATGGAATCTGGAACATCTTGTTTGATTATCCGCAAAGCCAACCCTTCTGCGATAGCAGTTTTCCCGACGCCGGGCTCGCCTATCAAGATCGGATTATTTTTTGTACGCCGCGATAATACTTGTATGGCTCTTCTAATTTCTTCATCTCGACCGATTACTGGATCTAATTTTCCTGCGTTGGCGAGCTGGGTAATATCCTTCGCGTATCTATTAAGAGCATCGAAACCAGACTCAGCACTTTCTGTATCAACAGTTCTATTCATTCGTATTTCTCTTATTATATTCTCTAAACTTTCTAATACTCCACCACAATCCAGAAATATGGATTTTATTGGCTCGTTGAAAAAAATACAAAAAATAAAATTATCCAGACTGATATACTTATCTCCGAGCTTCGCAGCTCTTTCCGACATTTTTTGAAATATCGCAGTCAAATCAGATGATACTGACAGATTCGTGGTTCCAAATACTTCTGGCAACTGAGACAATTTTTTATCGCACAGTTTCTCCAGCCTATCTCGATCGATTTTCTGAAGACATTTATATATAATATGCTCATTCGCGTTGTTTAATATAGATTTCAGCACATGAAATGGAGATAATTGTTGATGATGATGGGAAGTAGCTTCCTGCTGTGACTGTTGCAAAATTAATATAACAGACTGAGTAAAGTTCTGATTCATGACCTTTAACCTAGTTTTAATGGGATTTTATACAAGAGAAATAACATTGTCAAACAGAGCCCACCATATAACGCATTGATTTAATGTAATAGATAAAATACGCATTAATATTAATTTTTGATAAAATCAAGTGTCTACATTTGTGGTAAAACTCTCTGGATCTTCAAGTGTTTCGTCGCTTTTTTTATTTTTTACCTCTATGAATTCATTGGATATAGTTTTGCAAACTTTCGGAATTCTAATAGAAAACGTTGATCCGCAGCCCAGCGTACTTTCCACGAAAATATTCCCTCCTAAGTATTCAGTATATTTCTTTGTAAGAGATAAACCCAAACCAGAGGACGAACTATTAGACGCATTCTCCTGAAAGGATTCGAAAACAGCATTAACTTTGCTTTCTTCAATACCAACTCCGGTATCAATTACCGAAAACTCAATAAAACTCCCTTCGCTTCTTGTAGTAGGAGTAACCCTCAGTGTTATTTTACCAAATTCTGTAAATTTAGCGGCATTACTGAGTAGGTTTAGCAAACATTGCCTTATTTTAGTAGCATCCGAATACATAATTCCAAGATCTCTTGGGTATTCTAGAAAAAGAGAATTATTATTGTTTGCAATAAGTGGCATTGCAACTCCTTCCACCTCCTTAATGAGATTGACTATTTCAAAATTTTCAAAAAATAGTTGAGTTTTTCCAGCTTCAATTTTGGATAGGTCAAGAATTTCATCAATCAATGATAGTAAATGCTTCGCGGAGCCGATGATCTTTCGCAAATCCTCCGCCGTAACCGTATCTTTCCTATCCATCGCTTCCTCTTCCAGGATTTCACTATAGCCGATTATGGCACTAAGCGGAGTTTTCAATTCATTGCTAATATTGGTTAGGAATTTACTTTTTGCTTTATTAGCCTCATCCGCAACAAGCTTAGATTTTTCCAACAATGTATTGGATTCTTCCAACTCTTTTGCTTTTGCTTCCAAATCGGCCGTTCTTTCTATAATTTGTTTCTCCAGAAAAGCCGCATTGTTGGCTAATTTTTTCTCCATCTCTTTTCTAAGATTTATATCTAATATCGCCAACACAACATATTTTCCATTGTTTATTATAATTGGGCTAGCAGAACATATTGACCAAAAACTTCCACCTTCAAAGCTTTGTACTAATACTTCATAATTCGAAACATTGATATTGGAGGAAATAGCGTTGGTTATATAACTCTTGTCATCTTCTTCGATGAATAAATTCCACATATTGACAGCTCCGACATTTTCCTTTTTTATTCTCAATAATATCGAAGCCGTAAGGTTAATTCTTACGATTTTTCCGTCGGATACCTTAAATATGATTATGGCCAGAGGAGTAGTATCCGAAATCACATTTGTGATCTCTAGTTGTTCTTTTGTTCTTATATAGAATCTAGTGATAATTAAGCATATCAACACCCATATAATCATCAGAAGTGTTTTTATAAATGAAATAGAGCCGAGAATTTTATTGGATATAGTTTCGACAGCCATAATGTCTGTTGCAATGACTATAAAAAACTTACTTCCTTTCATTTTACTAGGCATCAAAATTTCGTCTTTAAACAATCTAAAATTTATGGATTCGATATTTTTTTCGGATAATCCAATAGGTATTTCATTTATTTTTTGCGATAGATGAATTCCCAATACCATGACAGATCGATTACTCACTATTCCCCGTGGAAGGGAATTCAGAGAGATGTAGCGATTAAAATCCGGAGAAATAATATAAAACATTCGTGGGAAAGAACCTTTTTGAATTTTAAGCATATATTTTTCATAACGATTCCATTTTACAGTAAATTCAAAAAAAATTTTTTTACTACTGTCGGACTCCTGCTGAAAATTTTTGGCTATAGTATATTTTAAAATTATAGTCCCGTTCTTTAATTGCCTAAGAGTATACGATATATTATCTCCCAGTTGATCCAATTCCTTATCCTCAGCTAGATCTATGTTGTTATCATCGAAAGAACTTGCCAAGAGTTTTTTGTCATTATCGTATACTTTTATGGAACTAATGCTTTTATTGTATTCTAAGACTGATTTTAGCTTCTTCTTTAAAAAGTTCGCATTTTTCGGATTGGGAGTCGACACCTCTGCAACGATCGCGTGAATCTCTTTCACAGTATTTTCAAATTGTAATGATATATATTTAGATAACCCGATACCTTCTGTAACCATAAAAGCATCAACACATTCTTTCGAATCACACTCCAGTGCGTTTTTCATATATCTAACGCATATCAACAAAGGAATTAAACTAAACACCCACAGAAGAGCTGTTGATTTAAATACCGTCTTAACTTTGCTCAACATTAAGAACCTGACACAAAAAAATTATGTTTAAATCCTAATTGATTAAGTTTACTTTTTTGTAAAGAAAGGCTAAAATATTTACAACATTGTTATCACCTAGCTTAGTATAGATGCGATATGTTTTTATACTGATGATAAGAATACAACGACCATGTATACATAGTACGAATCTAGTATATTAGTACCAAAGAATGTGTGTTATACCGAACTTCATCATGGATTGTACAAAACAAGTTCTATACAATCCATAAATCTGTGGCACTGTTCAAAGGATAACAAATCTTTTTAGAAAGTTATCCCTGCATTTTCTGTTGAAGAGCAGATAAAGCACTTGAAAATGGATTATATGCAAATCCAGTAGGTCCTATATTAGCCATTGCTGCCGATATCAACAGATCTAATTTCTCTGGGGAATTTTCATCCAAAGACATATTTCCTGATCGCAAAGGAAGTTGAATTCTATGATAATGGAAATTACTATCTTTTTGCGATAAGTTAACCAAAGATCTCTCTGTATTATCTGTTGCAGCTGCAATGAATAAATGAGGGAGTCTTTCTGCCCAAAATATTAATCCACGATTCTCGTAATATTTAAATTCTGCGCTTTTATCGCATGTTCCAGTACCGAAAGAAATCATAACTAACTTTGCAAAAGGGTATCTGCTTCTAGCTAAGTGGTATGCTTCTTCCCCTGGATGATTTGCAAAAATTCCGCCATCACCTCCTTCATATTTCTTTAAATCCGAAGAGAAACAAAAATATGGATTGAAAAACGTTGGGGCGGAACTGGTCATCATTAATAGATCAGCAAGTTTAAAATCTTCAGATGAAGGCGAAAAACTTTTGTAATACATCGCTTCTCCAGTATTGTAGCAAAAAAATGGAACAATAAAATCTACTCCCAACTCTCTTGCTGATCTCTCCCCAGTAAATTCCTTGATTACTTTCAGTTTTTCTGAGTTTTTATAAAGAGGCTTGCATACACCTTTCATGGACAATTTGCTCTTTGAAAAAGTACGCTCAACAAGGCTGTGAAAATTTTCAAACATACTTGCTTCTTGCCCCAAAGCAATTCCCGCACAAATCAGTGCTCCGACGGATGTTCCCGCAAACATATCCACCAACGGCCCCAGTGAAGGAATTCTCAATCTTTTCATCAGTTCCATAGTATAAAATAGAGGGATAATTCCTCTGCTGCCTCCTCCATCTATCGAAAAAATTATTTTCGTCTCCTGGTGATAAATCGGTAAAAGCGGTCTTTCCACCCAGAAGATAGGTGCGCTACTTTGAGCAGTAATTTGCGCAGGCTGAGCAGTTCTTACCAATAGGGTATCACTAGAAGAACTACGAGATATCTGCGGCACATCTGGCATAATTGGTTTGGTTTGAAGACATAATCTCTGTTGTTGTGATGACTCACCTGTTTTCAATACTATCGGGGGTCGCATTGCTGAGCAAGAAAACACGAATAATAGACTAATAAAAAACCTAAAAATTGTTTTCTTAGAATTTTTCATTGCTCTCTCCATTTTTCAGAACAAAACAACAGCGACAACAATGAATTTCGGTAACTTTCATATACTTGAGTATATCTAGAATAAATCAACGTTATTCTAAGTATCCTCATTACACTAATTTCCGGGTATTTTTATAAAACAAGGAATTCGTAATCCCAAGGACATCTTGGCAATTACGCTGCCTATCGTATGCTCAAAAAGTTAACAGAAAGTTAATTCTTAATAAATTTTTAACATTTGCTAATAATGTCTACCGCTTTTTTCGGTTTAGCGGCATTTTCAAGAGACACCAGAGCCAGAAAAACCTCCCGGCAACCCATAGGTTAGGAATAGAAATGCAAATAGAAGCGGGAGGTTTGTTAGAGTTCTTGATCTGGGGGTGTTCTCGGTCAATAGATTACCGCTAGTAGCCGTCAAACCCTCCCATTCCTCCACCTGGCATTGCCGGCGTGTCCGGTTTTTTCTCAGTTGATTCTGCCAACATGCATTCGGCTGTCGCCATCACACTAGCTACAGACGCTGCACTTTGCAAGGCTATTCGAACGACCTTTACCGGGTCTATTATACCAGCTTTCATCATGTCTACGAATTCACCTTTACGGGCATCGAAGCCGTAATTGAAGCCATCATTTTCCAGTATTTTTCCGATAAGTAGCGAAGCATCAAGGCCGGCATTCTCGATAATTTGCCGAGCCGGGCTCGTGATCGCTCTTTTGAGAATCTCGACTCCAAGTTTTTCATCTTCGGAACGATGAGAAGTTTTATTTGCTAGCACTTTTGTAGCTTTCAGCAGCGCGATGCCTCCGCCCGGGACGATTCCCTCGACAGCCGCAGCTCGAGTAGCGTTTATAGCGTCTTCGACCCGGTCTTTCCTTTCTTTCACTTCCAGCTCGGTAGCTCCCCCGACCCGGATCACGGCCACACCTCCCGAGAGTTTCGCCAAACGTTCCTGTAGTTTTTCTCGGTCATAGTCTGAAGTAGTATCCTGCACTTGTCGGCGCAGCTGGCCGCATCTCGCTTCGATGTTATGTTTAGCACCACCTCCATCTACTATGGTGGTATTTTCTTTATCGATAATGACTCGTTTAGCGGTGCCCAGCACGCTCACATCGATGCTATCGAGCTTTACGCCGAGTTCGTCGCTTATGACCTGCCCCCCGGTCAAGGTAGCTATATCCTCGAGCATTGCCTTTCGGCGATCACCGAATCCCGGAGCTTTAACCGCGGCGACCTTTAGACCACCTCTTAGTTTATTCACCACCAAGGTTGCCAAAGCCTCTCCTTCTATGTCTTCGGCTATGATCAGCATAGGCTTTCCCGACTGAGCGACCTTTTCCAAGATTGGCAACAGAGGCTGCAGAACAGAAAGTTTTTTCTCGTGGATTAGTATGACCGGAGTATCCAATTCGCAGACCATTTTTTCCGCATTTGTTACGAAATATGGAGAGCTATATCCTCGATCGAATTGCATTCCCTCCACGACTTCCAATTCAGTTTCCAGAGATTTAGCTTCCTCTACAGTGATAACTCCTTCTTTTCCGACTTTCTCGAACGCCTTAGCTAACATTTCTCCGACGGAGGTGTCACCGTTTGCTGAGATTGTACCGATCTGTAGAATTTCTTCATTGGTGGATATTTTTTTTGAGACGTTATTTAGCATTTCGACGACGGCGGCTACCCCAACGTCGATGCCGCGTTTCAAATCGATTGGGTTCACACCTGAGGCCACCACCTTGACTGCTTCTTTCACGATCGCCTGCGCCAGGACGGTTGCGGTGGTGGTTCCATCGCCGGCCAGGTCATTAGCCTTGCTGGCTGCCTCTTTCACCATTTGGGCACCCATGTTTTCGAATTTGTCTGACAGTTCTATTTCTTTAGCAACGGTGACTCCGTCTTTGGTTACTTTCGGTAGACCAAAGCTCCGCTGGATCACCACGTTTCTGCCCTTAGGCCCGAGCGTTACGCGCACAGCCCTAGCCAGGACCTCCACACCGCGCAGCATTTTATTGCGCGCATCATCCGAAAATATTATCTCTTTTACGGCCATTGTTACCTCCCTACTTACCTAGAATACCCAGAATATCTGACTCTTTGAGTATGATGTACTCCTCACCATCAACTTTAACTTCATTGCCTCCCCATTTTGCGAACAACACGCGGTCACCGACCTTCACATCGAGGGCATGTAGTACTCCCTTATCGTCGCGAAGGCCTGTTCCCACAGCAAGTATCTCGCCTTCCACAGGTTTTTCTTTTGCAGTATCCGGGATTATGATTCCCCCTGGAGTTTTTTCTTCTTGATCCACTCTTTTCACGAGAACTCGGTCTTTTAAAGGTACAAAATTTACCGTTTTCATCATTTTCCAACTCCAACTTAATTTAAAAACTACACTTCATCCGAAGCGAACCTATGTTAACATATAATAACATCAATTCAAGACATCGTATGTAAAAAATTTACCATTACAATGGTATTTGTTACAATTTTTACGATCAATCGTGGAAATATGTGTGTGACTTCATCAGAGCAACTACCCGGAACAAATAAAAAATAAAAAATAGTAATTGATATTTTTATTTAAAAATAATTATATATTATACGGAGTGTCAACGACTGCTTTAAAATATAGGAGGCATGGTGATAAATAATAACATTGCTCTTGTAAATGATCTTTGCGATTCGGATATGATCGAGTCTGTGGTCGCTATGTTTCGGAATTTTGCCCCCGAAAAGCCTGTCGGCAATGCTGTTATATATTTTTGGGAAAGTCATACTGAAAATGATTTCATTAAAAAGAGAATACAATCCACCATAGATTTGATCTACAAAGAATTCGACATGTCATCCTGCGAAAAGTATGAAATCCGGACAGGGTACCTAAATCGTTATAATCATCTCCCCAGATCGTTTAATAAATGCACCTTAAACGAAATAAATTGTGCCGCAATCAAAGGAGAAGAAGAACAAGAAGCGTGGGTTAGTCTTTATGCACAGGATTTGCCGGATTTTGAAAAAAAAGACTGGAAAAGTTGTATTTTGAAAGAAAGAAATTTGTATTATAATGACTGTAAAAATCTTGTGCAAGAGAAGAGGGAACACAATGCGGATTTTGCTATTGCCATCCAAAAAAGTGTAGAAGCATATGCAGATAAGCATAGTACGGATAAAATAAACGGTGAATTGTATATTCTAGAAGAGATTTCGTGGATATTAAGCTTACCTCTACTGCATATAAATAAATCCATTTACCTCATTCATGTGGGAAATGATAATCCAGCGATTAAAGCGTTATTTCACAATTTTCCCAATCTACAAAAAGCAGTGAAGTGGCTGTCCCCTCATTTTTGCAATAGCACGTTTGTTAATATCAGCGACTTTCTAATGGACTACAGGAATGCTTCTCATATGGGCCACTCTTATGCGGTAGAGAATAAAGACGCAGTACAAAGTATAAGGTATTTAAAAAAAAAGGAACACAGAGACAGAAGCGAGCCATCACAATCGTTGAAACAAACAAACATAGAAAGGAGTCTACTCCGCTCCATTATCGAAAAATTCCCAGGACATGTCTATTGGTTGAATAGCAAAAACATTTATATGGGGTGTAACGAGCTGCAAGCGAGGAATTTTGGATTGAAATCCCGTGACGAAATCATTGGAAAAACTAATTCTGATTTGCTTGCGTCAGAAGAGGCCATTGCACTAGACAAAATCAATAAAAGCATCATTGAAACGGGGCAACCATACGAAGGAGAGGAACTAGCAATGATGCGAAACAAGCCAGGAAATTATCTGTCTCAAAAAGTGCCTCTGCGGGATGACAATGGAGAAATTATAGGAGTGCTTGGAGTCTCTATTGATATCACGGATCGTAAAAAAGCTGAAAAGCTAGAAATTAAGAATAAATTACAAAAAATAAAAATAGATGAGCAGGAAGAATTTAAAAAATTTACTGCCAGAATTGTGCATGACATCACATCTCCCCTAATTAGTTTGGAATATTTTGCAAAATATTGCAAAGGTCTTTCGGAGAATTATTACGCCACATTGATGAGTATAGTAACTAGTATCAGAAATATTGCTGGTGATTTGCTGAATAGATATATGCAGGATCGCAACGAAGCATATTCAGAGAAAGAACAATATATTTTGGTTTCTTTAGCATTGCTGGAACTGATAAGCCATAAAAGGTATCAATATAAAGAATCAAAAATTAAGCTGAATTATTTGCCGGATCCTGCTACAAAATTCATTTTCATAAAGGGAGACTTATCAAATTTTGGTCGCATGATATCTAACCTTATAAACAATTCCGTAGAGGCTTACGAAAATGGAAGCGGCACAGTGATATTGACAACAGAAGTAGAAAATCAAAGTTTTAAAATTACCATAAAGGACAACGGCAAAGGAATGAATCAGGAATTAATCCATAGAATTAATGGGAATATACCTGTCAATACAACTAAAGCAGAGGGACATGGTATAGGATTAGATCAAGTAATGAGTACATTAGAGCTTTACGATGGACAATTATTTGTCGAATCAAAAGAAGGAGAAGGTACAGCTGTAACCATTTCATTTCCCATAGTTAAGCAGCCAAGCTGGATAGCAGAACAAATCCTGATACACCGAGATAGTACAGTTATAATTGTGGACGCAGAACTTTCCATTCATGATGTTTGGAAAACTTTATTGAAAGATCATCTCAAGTATTTAAATTTAGTTTTTTATACGAATTGTAAAGAAGCTTTTGCATTTATTGCATCACTTGAGGATAAGAGCAATGTATTTTTATTGGCAGATTTAAAATTAAAAAATAATAGCTTTAATGAACTGAACACGATATTGCAAAATGATATGAAAGAGCGTTCTTTCATAGTAACGAATATTTATAATAACAAAATAACATATGAACTCGTTGAACGGGTAGGTATAAAAATACTACCTAAACAACTTATGTCGGATGTTCCTATAGTTGTAAAATGAAAAGCAAATTGAGTATCGATTCCAGCATACTGATAGAAAAAGAAAGTATAACGAAACTCATTCAAAACGGTCTTTCAATTTTATATATCTTTAATTATTATAAGCGCAGCATTACCTTCGATATAGATTCCCAATAGGAGTATAATTATGAAAAGGTATATATACATATTGCTTTCGGTCGCATTTGCTTTGATACCGGGTTGTAAAGAGAACAGTGAAAAAAATGAAATAAAATTTGCAGTTTGTGCGGATTATCCACCTTTTGAGTACTATGACAACGGAAAAATGGTTGGGTTCGATATAGAGTTAGCGATAGCGGTAGCTCATAAACTGGGCATGAAAGCTGTCTTTGATGACATGCAACTACCGGCAGTACTGGTGTCCGTACAGAATGGACATGTTGAAGCCGCAATTTCGGCACTGGCTGCAACAGAAGAAAGAGAAAAGAACTGCTGCTTTTCAGTGAAATACTATTCAGAGAATTTCGCTATCATATACAGAAAGGAACAACCTATAACAACGCCAGAGCAAATGGCAAATGCAAAGATAGCGTGTCAATTGGGAAGCACAATGGAAATATGGATGAAGAAAAATGTCCCGTCTGCATCGCTTGTCCTTGTGGATAACAATAATCTGGCAGTAGAGTCGCTGAAAGCGGGTATTGTGGGTGGTGTTTTCATCGATGAAATACAAGCTTCTGTTTTTTGTAAAAAAAATCCAAACCTGGCGTATGTCCACATCGCGGCATCAGGGGAATGGTATGCAATAGCAATGAAAAAAGAATCCAAATGGAAAGAGAAAATAGATAAAGCTCTAAAAGAACTTATATCCAGCGGAGAAGTGGAAAAATTGAAGAAAAAATGGCTAGTGGAGTAGCATGGATAAGTTAATCTCAGACTTCGTGTACATTGGTGCGGGATTAGCGATAACATTGCAGCTATTAGTGGGCAGTTTCCTGATGGGAATAGTAGTCGGCTCGTTGTTATCCATAATTCGCGTCAGTGATATCAGCAAGATTTGCACATTTTTGATTGAACGTGTTATCTCCGTCATAAGGGGGACGCCGCTTGTTTTACAGCTGAGCCTAATATATTTTTCCGTGCCAGGGATTCTAGACATAAAGCTGAGTGCACTCTCAGCCGGCATCGTAGCATTTGGCATTAATAGTTCAGCATATATCTCTGAAATACTACGGGCGGGCATAGAAAGTTTGCCGCAGGGACAATTCGAGGCAGCACGAACTCTTGGAATACCAAAATACTATATGTGGAAAGACATCATAATGCCGCAGGTTATCGCTAACATTTATCCAGCTATGATAAATGAAATAATTGCGTTGCTGAAAGAAACGGCTTTAATTGTGACTATCGGGGGGATGGACATCATGAGGAGGTCTCAGATCATAGCAGCGGAGCGGTATGAATATTTCGCACCACTGTGTATTGCTGGCGCCTATTATTACCTATTAGTAGTATTGATTGAATTTATTGGGAAAAAAATCGAAAACAGGAAAATTAAGTGCTAAAAATTAATAACATTCACAAATCATATAATGGTACTAAAATATTGAAAGGAGTGACACTGGAGATATCGAGGGGAAAGAGATTAGGCTTAGCGGGACCATCAGGTAGCGGCAAAACAACACTGCTGAGGTGTATCCAAGATCTGGAAACGCAGGATATAGGAACAATAAAATGCAGTGAGAAAACTTGTTTCATGTTCCAGGACTTTCAGCTATTTCCGCATATGACGGTGTGGCAAAATTTACTATACGCACCAAACCTAAATGGAGATCGAGGCCAAAACGAACAACGGGCAAACAAATTCCTCCGGGATCTGGGTCTGGAAGACAAGAAGCAATCATATCCAAAATCTTTATCCGGTGGCCAGAAGCAACGCGTAGCTCTAGCTCGTAGTCTTATGATAAATCCTAGCCTGTTGCTCTGCGACGAACCAACCTCCGGTTTGGA
Organism: Holosporaceae bacterium; assembly: GCA_031283445.1. Lineage (GTDB taxonomy): Bacteria > Pseudomonadota > Alphaproteobacteria > UBA3830 > UBA3830 > JAIRMQ01. Next base: position 39,212 of record JAITBT010000026.1, read on the forward strand.
CGTAGCGACGGTTATGGATGTGGTTATACTCCTGAAATCCGTCAGCGCTTCTGGTGTTACTATGATAATAGCATCACATGACTTGGATTTTCTGGTAAAAATGTCAGACCGTATTGTTTTGCTAAAAGAAGGAGAGATAGCCGTCGACGTGGATGTGCAGAAACACAATGATCCTGTAAATTATTTAAAGAAATATTATTAATAACTGCTTGAAAATTCTTTTTTTTAATGGCTTTGAATTTGAATAGATTTTTTACAAATATATCCAACGGTGATCAAACATACAAGTGCGCTAAATGACATATATAAGCCGGGACCATACAGTAAATTTAAGTGTCCGACTAAAAATTCATCTATCATCAGTGCAGTTCCACCGAATATGGCGGTACCTACGGACCAGGCTATGCTACTACCGCTGTATTTTGTGCCGGTTTTGAATTGCCTAAGCAGTATCGTAAATGCGGTGGCGGAGACGAGAGCGTCCAGAATGCCGTATATTAGTTGTCCCAGTATGGCGTGGGCGAAATTACCGTCAGAAGCCAGAGACATTATTAAAGGGCTCAGAATTAAAGCAAGAAATAATCCGGAAAAACATAGCTTGGACCCGTTAAATCTGTCCGCTATATAAGCAAAGATAGGAATTAATACGGTGTCCAGCACAATTCCAACTGTAATTGCTGTTGCTGCTTGCTCTGCAGGTAGACCACCGACAGTCACTGCTATGGTTCTGTAATATATATTTCCAGTGTAAACGAAAACTGAAACAAATATGGAAAAAGCGGCAGAACAAGCCAGACCAGCTTTGTTGTGTTTCCAAGCCACAAATATAGGGAGGTTAAACAGTTCGTTATTTTCTTTGGCTCTGCAAAAATCGTCAGTTTCTTTCATATCTCGGCGTAGATATATAGCAGCAAGAGCAATTATAGCACTTAGCAGAAACGGAATTCGCCATAGAAAGTCGTTATTAAAGTAAGATACGATGGTAGCTGCTAGACTGCCAAGTGCCATGCCGGCTGAAGCCGCAAACGAAGTCCAAGAGCCGGCAAGGAATGGATAACGTTTATCGTATTCCGTAAGCAGCACTGTTGCGCCGTTAAATTCTCCACCAACTGCAATCCCTTGGATCATTCTGAAAATAATCAAGAAAAATGAGGAAGCACTGCCTATACAGTCATACGTCGGTAATATTCCTATACCGCAGGTTGCTAAGGCCATTAGAAAAAGCGAAGCTATCATTGGCGTTTTGCGTCCATATTTATCGCCTATGTGTCCGAAAATAATTGCTCCGACCGGGCGCATGATATAGCTGGCAGCGAATACACTGTAAATTTTTAGGCGAGCGAAGGTAAAGTCATCATCAGAAAAAAACAAATGCGATAAATCATCCGCCATGTAAGCGAAAAATGTAAATTCCGTCCATTCCAACAGTGTGCCAAGGTTTACGACGGCTATGTTTTTCCTCAAACTCATATGAACTCCTTATCAACTCTAATAAAATTACAACTGCGGATCTTCTATTTTGAGATTTAGTTTGCGAAACAGTTGGCTGTCGGCATTGTCTTTTATATTATCGACAGTCAGCAGTTTTTCGCTGGAGAAAAATGCGTTAGCGCCGGCGAATATGCACAGAGCCTGGATTGATTCTGAGAGCGTGTTGCGTCCAGCGGCAATTTTTACATAGGATTTCGGCATCAGAATACGCGCCAGCGCAATGATCCTCACGAAATCGAAATCGTCTATGGGTTTTGAATCATCGACACGGGTGCCTGGAATTTTCACCAGTTTATTTATGGGCACGCAACGGGGCGGAATTATCAGATTCGCTAGCAAAACCAGCATCTTAATCCTGTCTTCGTTGGTTTCTCCCATGCCTACAATGCCGCCAGAGCAGACGTTGATGCCAACTTTCTGCACGATTTCCACCGTCCTGATGCGGTCGTGGATGGTTCTGGTGGAGATGATGTTATGATAGAATTCCGGAGAGGTATCCACGTTATGATTGTAGTAATCCAGCCCGGATTCTTTCAGTTTCACCGCCTGGGTTTCTGTTAAAAATCCGAGAGTGACGCAGGTTTCCAGGCCAAGAGCCTTCACTGACCTCACTATTCCGCATATTTTTTCAAATTCGTCGTCGGACGATAAACAGGGACCAGAAGTGCTCATGCAAAAGCGACTAGCTCCGCGTTCTTTGGCTCTGCGGGCTGCCTCCAGTACTACTTCCGGGTTCAGCATTGGTTGCTTTAACATTTTGGCGCCGGTTTTGGCTGACTGAGCACAGTAGGCACAGTCTTCTGAGCATCCTCCGGTTTTTACACTCAAGATATCGCTGATCTGCACCGATTGTTCATCAAAATTTTGTACATGAACATCATGAGCAATCCTCAATAACTTAAAAAACGGATAATTAAAAATATCAAATGCTTTTTCGAAAGTAATTTCCATTAGGAAGATTCCTATAAATACTTATTGATTACATCATAAGTTCTAGCCAAATCATCAGCGTTCACGCAATATGGAGGGAATAGATAGATCGTTTTTCCTAGCGGACGCAAAAAAATTCCGTTCTCCAATGCATTATTTATCACAGAGTTAGCTTTATCTTCGGACTCAGTGTCGAAGGCTGTCATAATGCCAATGCTTCTTCTTTTGACGGAATTGCGAATATTGTGACTTATGTGAAAATCCTCAATCTCTTTTATTTTTGTAACTATCTCTTTTCTAAAAAGAATTTCTAGAGACTTGCAGGCCGCAGCGCAAGCGATGGGGTTGGCCGTATAGGAATGTCCATGCAAAAATGTCTTTCTTTTATCGTCCGACAGAAACACCTCGTAAACCTTTTCCGTTGTGATCGTCAACGCCAGCGGCAAAAAACCTCCTGTAAGTCCTTTGGAAAGACAGACAAAATCCGGTAGTACATTGGTTTGATTCATGGCGAATATCGTTCCGGTGCGATAGAATCCAGTCATTACTTCGTCGAAGATGACGAGAATGTCGTATTCTCTCACTTTATTTACCAGTTTTTCCAAAAATTCAGATCGATAAAGTCGCATACCAAAGGATCCCTGTAACAACGGCTCCAGTATGAGCGCGCAGATTTTGTCTCCGATTTCTTTCAGGGTTTTCTCCAGTTTATGGATTATTTCGTCTTCTTTTTCCTCCACTGATTCTGCGCCGTCATAATATTCAGGAACGTCGACTATGACGGTTTTGAAAAATAATTCGGAAAAGGTCGCATGGTATTTGGAATTTCCGCCGGTGACGCTCATGGCTCCAAATGTGTCTCCGTAATAGCCGCCTTCCAGCGAAAGAAAGAGCGTGCGGCCGGTTTCTTCGACGTTTTTGAAATACTGATAGGCCATTTTTAGCGCCACTTCCACCGCCGTTGATCCGTTATCCGAAAAAAAATATCGATTTAATTTTTCCGGAACGACTTTCCCGAGATTTTCAACCAATTTTTCTGCTGGATCATGGGTGAATCTGGTGAAAATAACGTGCTCCAGCGTTCTCGCTTGCTGTCCTATAGCTTCTGCGATTTCCCGATTTGCATGTCCGTGTAGATTAACGAACCAGCTGGATATCATATCCAGATATTTTTTTCCACTTTCGGAAATCAGATACGCACCATTTCCCCTGATTATTTTTATCGCGGGAGGAGCCGTTTTCTCTTGGGTGAAAGGCCTCCAAATCATTTTAATATCTCCAAAGTTTCCAATGGTAGTGTGATATTTCGCAAAGTTTCAATTAAATTATCGCTATGGGGAATAATGGAGAGTATTTTTAGTCCAGAAAACTCCTGGATGGTGGATTTTAGGTTACTTTCAATCTCTCCATTCATAATGATGCCAAGAATCCCAATTCCGCGGACCTTTAGAACTTCCACTGTCATCAGCAGATGATTAATCACTCCCAGTTGCGATTTCGCAACTATTAAGGCTTTCGCGTTGCACGTTTTTATAAGATCTGCCATAAAAAAATTTTTTGCGATGGGAACGAGTGCTCCGCCAGCTCCTTCAATGATCGTGTTTTGCAAATCTCTAGCAAGTAAATTTCGATCGATTTTCACATTTTCCAATTTTGCAGCATCGTAAGGAGACAGTGACGCCCTTAATTTATATGCTTCCGATATTATTTTTGTGTGCCGAGAAAATTTTGCAATTATATCACTGTCGGAATTATCTCCGGTTTGAATTGGCTTCCAATAATTCGCGTTTGTATGCATACAAAGCCAGGCAGAAATTGCTGTCTTCCCCACATTTGTGTCCGTTCCCGTAACAAAAATATTCACAGCTAATAGTTACCTTTCAAGTTATACAAATTACAAGTGATAATATTTGTTCCTATTTTTTATTGTTCGAGATATATCTTCTTCCTCTCTTATTATACTATGCCGTCCACAAAAATTCAAAACTTTATGTCGCAGAAATACGCCACAACTTCCCTCACCATCATCGCTGCTCGTTCGCTTAATATAACCGTCTGCGTCTTCCGTATCTCCAAATACATATATTTGCGATTCAAACAAAAAATCTCTACAAATCAGCGAGAAACGCATCCAAAGATAAATTGCGTATAAAATATATATATATTACTGGATAAAGTATTCATAATAGTATCTATTATTATGGGAGTCGTTAATATAACCGTCTGCAGGAGCAATATTATGGAAAAAAATAGGCATATCTTGTGCGCAAGAAGCAAAATTAGAAAATCCACAAAAAAAAGTTGCAAAAACGTAAAGTTCTTTTTTTATTGGTTGCTGGCCATTCTGTTCATGGGTAGCTGCTCTGCCATGCAACATCCAAAGTCGTTTGATTTATCTGGGGAACTTGATTTTTCTGATTGTTGTTTGGTGAACTTGTGTCCCGTATACAAAAATGAAAATTTTTCTGACGATTTCGTATATTCGCTTTGTCGTGCTCAGGAAGGCTTGCCTTTTCCGGTATATAATCTGTTTAGAATAGATAGTGGCTGGACAGAGCCGGTGGGAAAGAGGGACCATGTAGCTCTTAGGCGTTCGTTGCATTCATTCCGCTTGGAGGAATGGAGTATCGCTCACAACGATAGAAATGAAAAGTGCTCTATTACGAGACAAGAATTGTTAGTTACTGATTTACAGCGACTTATACTTGGAAATAGCTATGTTTCAAACGCTAACTCAAAAGGAAAATTGTTTTTTCAATTTTTGGATACGGATGATATTATCCATCCTGACTTGTTGCGTATTGAAATGACAGCGGCCCTATTGACTGCGTCTTCTGTGGTAAGCTGTGAACGGTGTATTTGTCAATTCAGTCGGTATACGATTGACAGATTAGAAAGACTGAACAACAAGTTAGATATATCGAATTTCGCTTCAGTTCAACTAGATCTTACTGATAAACAACTAGCTCTTACCGATGACTTTTACTATAATCCTGATGGAACAGTGAGCCGAGGAGAGTCTACTGATCCCCGCGGATATGTTCCTGTGATTTTTAAACTTAAAGAAGAGATCATTGCTAAAATAAAAGATCCAACTTATTTTAAAAAGGAATATTACTTGGAAACAATGCACCGATTACTAGATCAATATGGGGAAGATGCATCTTTACTGATTCCGATATCCGAGGCTAGTTCGTTATATTTTTATCGACAACATCCTGATTCCGCTTTACATAGCGTAGAGGAAATGGTATATGAGGGCGCGATAAAGGACCTTATTGATAATCAAAAGAGGATGGATATTTATGCTGACATTCTTGTTGATTGTAATATTGAAATACTTGAAGAAAAACTCACTGACTTACAGAATAAATGCTCGTATTTGACGGAGACTATACAGAATGTACTAAGAGTAGCTAAAGCGAAACGCGAAAGATTAGAAGAACAAGCTCGCCCATATAAGGAACTGGCAGAGCGACAAGCAACATGCGAGTTTAGACCGGGACTTAAATGGTAAGGCGTACGTGCTGTTGAATATTTCTTCCATGATTGTGGTATGAAATTTATCTATTACATGTCTTCTCTTGGATAACATAGCAGAAAATCCACTCCTGGTGTCATCGTAAAATTTGTATCCTTTGAGGTATTTTACTTGTCGGGATAATCGCCTGCAAGTTGCAATATTACGCCCACATGTACGAGCTGGTCTTCGTCCTGCTCAGTCCGTTCAGGGCTATCCTGCAAAGGTAGATCAACAGAACAAAATGTGTTGATTCCCAGCTCTTCGCCAGAATTCCTGAAAACGATCGTACAGGTTCTATTGGGCGCTTGCGAAAGCAGTCATCTTGCGGCGCTGAATCTATTCTTGGTAGACAGTTCTCTGTCCGTTTTTTACGGCTTTACTTATTTTCGCTCGAGGAATAGCATCAATTTCACAAAGAAGCTAGGTGTCAATGGGCTTGGGGGTTTGTTGCGGAGCGTTAACTATGTGCCCGTTCGGAGCAGCACCTGGAGCATTAACCTTTTTGCCGGCATCGATGATTATGGGATCCGCTGGTCCAATGGGGACTTGTATGGACACGGTTCCTTTTTTAAATATCGCGCCTTTTGGCGTCTGCATGAGCCTGGCAAATCCTACGACTGCTGCCTTGACTGCTGCTGCTTTCGGTATTTTAACTCCCGGTCCTTGTATTCCAACGCCGGCCGGTATTTGGGTACCTACCAAACCTACTGTTCTAGCCAAGCCCGGACCTATGCTTACCAGTGATTCTATTCTCGTATGCGCATTTGGTGGCGTCATAAAAATCAACTTACCAGCTCAGTTTACTGTGATGATCTAGGCATGATCTCCATTCCTAATGGCCCTTTGCTTTCTAAACCCATTATTCCCTAATATTTTACAATTCTCTCGGTAAGATTTTATGATTTCTACCGTTGAACAAAATAATATGCTATCAATCTGTACTTTCAAAATGGAGGTATTTTTTTTAGTAAAATCATAAAATACTCATTGCATATCAACCAAATCTTGGTATATATTTTTCTTGCTTTCGTTATAAGAATTCTGTATATGTTTTTTTATTTTTAGGAGATGTTATGAAAAAAGTACTTACCATAGCTATAGCACTTCTGACTTGTCAACTGTCGGATGCTACTGTCGTACAGCGGGAGAAAGGTTCAAATGCTCCAGGGGTAATTCGTTTGATGCAACCACTCACGGATGAAAACTCGTTACGCGGCTCGCGATCAGAACGCGGGCTGGGCTCGAGTGCAATGAACTTGTGGGTACCATTACCAGGGTTGGGTCGATCCCTGCGCTCCGAATACGGGCTAGGCTCGAGTGCTGTCGAATGGTGGATAGACTCACAGAATGAACAGCTTGCAAATATACGTGCAGCGTACACTCGCTTTCGAGCTATGTTCTACCAGAGTACACCGACGGTACTGACTCTGACTTATTGCCCGCGCACAGCTGAAGGCTCCTCGGACACATCGTCCGAGTAAGCCCCCTGCAGCTCTCCGCTGCTGTCCATCTTACGTAGTGCCTTGCGTATCCGATTATCGAGACCCCCTATAATCACTTGGATATGTTTTTCTTTCGCTTCGACCACAAATTCCTTCAGGACTTTTGCTCCTGTAGCATCAATGAAGGGGACATTTTGCATATCTATATAAATAATGTCGTGCGTTTTTGGTAATGACTTGAGCGCATTGTTTAAAATTGGTGCTGCACCAAAAAATAAGTGACCACATACTTTCAGACTTTCGCATTCACAGGTTTTGCCCTTGATGTTGTGAATAGTTTTGGAGCAGATTTCAATTTTCGTAGTCTCCACTGATCTTTTAATAAATAGAAATGCTGACATGATCAGCCCGACTTCCACGGCTATAACAATATCCACAAGTAATGTTGTTAGTATTGTTAGTATAAAAACTGAGCTATCACTCTTGGGTGCCAAGAATATGTATTTATTTTTCGTCAAGGCTGCCATATTCCAAGCTGTCGTCAATAGCATTGCGGCCAGGCAGGAAAGTGGTATGATTTTTATAAAATCCCCCAGGCAAAAAACATATAGCATGATCAGCAATGCATTGCATAATCCCGCAACCGGCGTTTGAGCCCCTACTTTTACATTTAACGATGTAGTACCTAGTGCACAAGTGGCGGGAATTCCCCCAAACACCGCCGAACCGAGGTTTGCTACGCCCTGCCCGAATAATTCCATATTCGATCTGTGTTTTTGCCCAGATAGATTGTCAGAAATTACAGCTCCCAGCAAACTTTCCAAACTCCCCAGAAATGCAATTGCAAAAGCAGCCGGAAAAAGTTTCCTTAAATTTGTAAATGAAAAAAATTGTTCTGGTACAGAAAATACCGGCAGATTATGAGCTATGTCACCGAACTTACTACCGACCGTTTCCAGACCGACGTTAGGAAAGAAAGATGAATATCCGATACCTATTAGAAGTATCACCAGGTAACGCGGAAATTGTGGGCGATATTTTTGCATTATTTCTAAAAATATCAGAGAAAATAATCCCAGCGCTAGCGCATAGCCATTTACCGTATCTAATCGTGAGAAATAGTAAGATAATCTACAAAAAAAGTTTGCCGGAACGGATTGTAGCTGTAGACCTAAAAAATTACCCAGCTGTGCCACTATAATAGATAATCCAATACCAGCGGTAAACCCTGCAGTGATAGGGTATGGCACATAGTGAATAAGATCACCAATATGCAGCAGTGCAAATATAATCATTAGAATGCCAGCCATAATGAGCGCGCAGGTCATGCCTTCAAAACCATGAATTTTTATAATATCTGCCACAATCATGGCAAATGCTCCTGTTGGTCCAACTATCTGAAAGCGCGATCCTCCGCAGAGACAAGCCAGCGACCCAGCAATTACGCTGGTAATAATTCCAATCATAGGAGATGCGCCGGAGGCAATGGCGAATGTCATAAAAAGTGGGAATGCTACTACGGACACCAGCAAACCAGCTCGGATATCGCTGGAAAAGGATCGTAGCGAGTAATGTTTGCGAATGGATACAACTATCTCCGGCATCCACTCAGCCAAAATTCTTTTTTTTCTCATGGGTATACCCTATTTTTTCTTCAGAAATTCCAGAACTTCTTTTTCCATACTCTCGAAGTGGATGATATTTTGTTCCCTAGTTTTGAGATTTTTGATAATCGCTTTTTTCTCCAAAAGCTCCATCTCATTTGCCATAACCACGAAATTATATCCTTTTTTATCGGCGTAACTCAATTGTGCTCCCAGATTTTTGTCCTGCAGATATGTTTCTGTTTTTATACCTATTCTTCTTAGCTCATGGGCGATTTCTATGTAATTCCCAATGAATTTGCGATCTTGTACAGTAACTAAAACTGTTGCTGGAGACAGCTTGTCTGATTTTAAGAATCCTTCTTCCATAAGTTTAGGAATTAATCTAGAAATGCCGATGGTAGCACCTACTCCCGGAAAAATTCTGTTGGACATTAGCTCCGTGAGATTATCATACCGGCCTCCTCCAGAAATGCTTCCAATCGTACGCATGCTACCATCAAATATCGTCTCGAAAACTGTACCTGTGTAGTAGGTCAACCCGCGAGCCAGCTTCGGGGAAATCTTCACAAGACTATCTTCAATTTTAAGCTTTTTTAAGAGCTGCAAGATATTGTTTAATTCTACAACTCCACAATTATATTCTTCATTTAGATTCATGGTTTCTAACCATTTCAGTATCTCAAAGTTATCACCAATTTTTTCTACATTCAAAAAGGTCTTTAATTGCTGAATCCTTTCAGGAGAAATTATAAATTTCTCTATTGTTTTGTCAAATTCTTCCGGCGAGATTTTTTCAATTTTATCAATTAATTTTATTGTTTCCACAATTTCATTTTCTGCGACAATGGTTTTCAAGAAGCCGGACAATATCTTTCTGTTATTTAATTTAGTATGAAAGTCGGGAATGTCCAGTGAACGTAGTACATTTATTACTATAGATATGATTTCTGCATCGTATTCTATTGATAAATTTCCATCTCCTATGACATCGATATCACATTGATAAAACTGCCGATATCTTCCCTGCTGCGGTCGCTCTCCTCTCCAAACAGGAGATATTTGGTACCTTTTATGCGGAAATATCAGCTGCCCCGCATTCGACACCACATATCTAGCCAATGGTACGGTCAGGTCAAAGCGCAGCCCGATGCTTTTTTTACTATTTTCATCTGCAATACGGTAGAGTCCGTAAATTTCATTGTCATTTCCTTTGGCTAAAAGAGTGCTTATTCTTTCCGCCGCAGCGGTTTCCATTGGCGCAAAACCATAAAATTCAAATTGTTCTTTGATAGTGTCGATTATTCTATTAAATACGATTTGTTCATTTGGTAAAAACTCTGGAAACCCGGAGATGTCGCTTCTCATTATATGCCCCTAGTTCATTCCATCATATAAACATACTCTCCGTAGAGAATCTGCGCGCATTTTTTATTTTAAACAGATAAAAATACTACTTGATTTTTGTTTCTTTAAACAGTACATGCTTTCGAATAACTGGATCGTATTTTTTCATCTCCATTTTTTCTGGCTGTTTCCTCGGATTTCTTTTCTTGACGTAAAAAAAACCAGTATCCGCCGTGCTCAGCATTTTTACTGTCATCGCTGCCGTTTTGGCCATTGTAAAACTCCATAAAATAATAGGTATTGTGTATAAATTTCTCTAGAAAATCAAGTTGTAAATTGTTCATTGAGAGTTTTACTTTCGAGGGAATTATTCTTATCCAGTAGCAGAGATAAAGTTACAGTTCTATCCTCAAAGACCTTTACATTAACTGCTTGCCTAAATTCTATATAATCTGCAACGGCACAGACTGGCCTTCGGGCACCATCCAAGACTTCAAAATCCAGTATGGTTTCCGATGGTAGAACTGCTCCCCGCCAATTCCTGGGCCGAAATGGACTAATGGGAGTGAGCGTCATAAGCTGGAAACCTACCGGAATAATTGGTCCGTGCGCTGAGTAATTGTAGGCGGTACTGCCAATTTGCGACGCCGTAATCAAGCCATCACAGATTAGTTCTTGCATTCGGAGGACGCCATCAACTTTTATGGCAATCTTTGCGGACTGGTGAGTTTCTCGAAGTAAATAGACTTCGTTTATGGCAATATCACTAAATGTCTCTCCGTTTTTCTTTTCTATAATTATCCTTAATGGATGAAATTTTACTTCCAACGCCTGCTGAATTTTTTCTGTAAGATTTTCTTTTGAATATTTATTGGTTAAAAAACCGGTTTTTCCCCGATTCATTCCATAAACAGGAATTTTTCTATCAAAATGCTCATGGAATGCTTTTAAAACCATTCCATCCCCCGAGAGAACGACTATGCATTCCGCTTCTTCTACATTTGCTTGACCATACTGCTTTACCATGAAGCGGAAAGCGCTTTTCGATTTAGTATTCGAAGAGCAAACAAAGAATATCTTCATTATCTCCGTTGAAATTACTCACTATAAAAATAACATGCTGCGAAATTTTAGCAAGAATAGCATTTTCAAATCAGTCATTTTTTTGAGTGGATGCAATTGCCTTTACTAAATCCATTATTTTTTTCCTAACGGAAGGATCTGGGATTTTATAAAAAAAGCGCAATAACTCAGCAGTTTCTTTTTTGGGGAATTGATCTAATTCGTAAGTAGGTTTACTTCCTTCTCCTAGCGCCGATGGTTGTTGTTGATATCCTTCCACAAAGTAAGACAATTCTACTCCTAATATGTTAGCAATATTATATAATGTGCTAGCACTAATTCTGTTGATGCCTTTTTCGTATTTTTGAACCTGTTGGAATGTAATATCCAAATAGCCTCCTAATTTCTCCTGGCTAATTCCAAGAGAAAACCTGCGGGCTTTTACTCGCTTTCCTATATATAGGTCGAGGCTATTTCGAAAAGATTTCGTTTTTAATACAGAGTAATCAGCCATATAAATCTCCACTAAAAATACACAAACGGCTCAACGTTAACTTAAAAAATTGTATTTTTCAATTAGAAAAAATATCTCCAGATTGTAGCCACGTAAAATAGTTCACTTTGTAGAAAGTTTCTTAAAAAAATAAAAGCTCAAATTGCAGTGAAAGTTTATGAATATTTTGCTAGATTCTTGGGAAATTTTTACAACTTATGGTATATGCTAAAGCTCAAAATGCAGAAAAAATACTTAACCTTAAGTCAACTTATTTTTTAAAGGAAAATCGTCTAAAAGCGAGAAGATATACCTATTGCGAATAGAGTGTTATTTTGCGATTAACTCAATGAAATATTTATATTTTTTTAATAAACAAAGAAGTGAGAATCAATTTAAAAAAAAAATAAAGTATATGTGAAAGATGATATTTTTATATTATTGATAGCAAATTAAACTAAAACTTGTAATTGTATGTTTTGTGATTGCGAATAATGCTAATGATAAAAAAAATAATAGTTGAATAGTTAATGAATTTATCATACCTTTTCTCGCGAGATGATAATGAGTGGAATATGTCGTCTGACATTATTTATATGGATTATCAAGCAACAACCCCTTGTGATAAAAAAGTTTTCAATGAAATGTTGCCTTTTTTTTGCAAAGATTATGGAAATCCTAATTCCGTACACGTGATGGGTTCGCGTGGGAAGGAAGTCATTGAATTTGCGCGAAAGAAGATTGCTGATTTTGTGAGAGCTGATGATCCTAAAGAGATCATATTCACATCCGGAGCGACAGAATCTAATAATCTTGCGATACAGGGAGTCGCGCGTTTTTATAGAGGAAAAGGCAATAGAATAATTACGAGCGTTATAGAGCATAAATGCGTTTTAGAGACATTTGAAAGCATAGGGCGAGAAGGATTTGAAGTTATTAAAATTCCCGTTCTGAAAAATGGTATTATTGATTTACAGGCTCTGGAAAACTCAATAAATGATAAAACTATTTTGGTTTCTATCATGACGGTGAATAATGAAATCGGTACTATTCAGCCTATTGATAGAATTAGTAGTATCTGCAAAAGGAATGGAGTGCTGTTCCATACGGATGCAGCTCAAGCTGTTGGAAAAATAGAAGTCGACGCCTCAAAGGTAGATTTAATGAGTATCTCTGGACACAAAATTTATGGTCCCAAGGGTATCGGAGCTTTGTATGTCCGTTCAAAGCCGCGCGTGCGATTGAGTCCTATATTTTTTGGAGGAGGGCAAGAGCGCGGTATGCGGTCCGGTACATTGCCAACTCCGCTTTGCGTAGGTCTAGGAAAGGCTTGCGAAATCGCTCAAGCAGAAATGAGCGAGGAGAGTAAAAAGTTAACAAAGTTAAAGGACTATTTTCTCGAAAAAATTTTTAGCAACTTGAGCAAAGTTTATTTAAACGGAGATACGGAATACCGAATTCCTGGTTGTATTAACCTGAGCTTCGAAGGGGTCGAGGGGGAGGGAATTATGTTAGGTATGCCAAATATTTGTGTATCTTCCGGATCTGCATGTACATCAGATTCACTGGAACCATCTTATGTCTTAAAGGCGATATCCATCCGAGAGGATCTTGCCCACTCTTCTTTGCGTATAGGTTTTGGACGGTTTACAACTTTTGAAGAAGTTGATTATGTATCTTCTAAAATCATTGAGGTTGTTAATAAGTTGCGCGCTATGAGTCCGCTTTGGTAGGAGAAAACATGAAATATTCGAAGGAAGTGATGGATCGCTATAATAGTCCCAAGAATGTTGGAAGTTTGGATGATAATGATAGAAATGTTGGGACATCAGTGGTAGGTGCACCTAGCTGTGGGGATGTCATAAAGTTGCAGATAAAAGTCGATGATGATGGTAAAATATCAGAGGCAAAATTTAAAGCTTATGGTTGCGGAGCTGCGATAGCTTCTAGTGCCTTGATGACGGAATGGATACAGGGGAAAAGTCTGAAAGAGGCAACTGGCATAAAAAATCAAGAAGTAGCAGAATATTTATCTCTGCCTCCGGTAAAGGCTCATTGTTCCGTTCTAGCAGAAGAAGCGGTAGAGAAGGCGATTAAAAACTATTGGGATAAAAACAATGGATGAAATGAAAAAGTTTATTAAAATTACAACCAAAGCAAGCAATTTTATGAAAAAATCGATAGCAGAAGAAGGTTGCTTCGGGGTTCGAATAGATGTAGCTCCAGGGGGATGCCAAGGCTTAACTTATGAATTTAGTTTTGTAAAAGAGATCAATTCCAGCGATTTAGTTCTGGAAGAAGACGGCGTGACCATATATATCGCTGCCCACGTTGTTCCCTTTATCTCCGGAATGACTGTCGATTTCATTAGTAGTCCCATGGGAGGGAATATTGTTTTTGAAAACCCAAATGCAAAATCTCGTTGCGGATGTGGAAAGTCATTTTGTATGGATACAGATGCTACCTGCGACAGGGAGTGCTGCTTCTGACCATTATGAACTATTTCGAAAAATTTGGAATTCCGGTTGGGTATAAAATCGATGAAAATGCTTTAGTTCAAGCATATTTGCAAGAACAGTCCAGCTTTCATCCTGATGCCAATGAGGTAGAATTCGAAAAGTCTGCGCTTTTGAATAAAGCCTATAAAGTCCTTTCGAATCCGATAGACAGAGCAAAACATTTCCTAGAAATTCACGGGAAATATCAAGATGTTTTGGATCCGGAATTTTCAGTGGAGGCGTTTAATTTACGAGAAAAGTACGAAACTTTAGCTACATTAAAGAGTAAAAAAAAATTCCAAGAAGAATTGGCCAAACGGATTTCGGAACTAATAGCAACGTTATATAAACTTGAGAATAATCTGGATGCTTTTCAAAAAAACTACGGATTATTGCGTTTTATTAATTCTTTTTTGGAAAAGGTTAGATCAGATGCTTACGGTCGGAATTGATCTTGGGACAACTGCATCCGGAGTGGCATATATGAAAGACGGCAGGCCGATTACTTGCAGAATTAATGGTAATGTTACAATACCGTCTGTTGTAAATTATTCTGGAGACCAGGTAATTATTGGAATTGAGGCTATATATAGCCCAGAGGTCTCCCCAGAATCTACGGTATCTTCTGTGAAGCGTTTTATGGGAACAGGAAACATGTTTCGTGAAAAAAGTCCCATTGAAGTTTCTGCAGATATTTTGTCATATCTGAAAAATAATGTGGAAAGAGATCTTGGAAGAAAGATCGATGCTGCTGTAATAACAGTACCTTCGCATTTTTCGGATGCCCAGCGAACGGCCACAAAACATGCAGCTTCCATTGCTGGCATTAGGATTTTGCGCCTGATAAATGAACCAACTTCTGCCGCTCTTGCTTTTGGGTTGGATAGAAAAAAAGATGGTATTTTTGCGGTCTATGATTTTGGCGGAGGTACCTTCGATTTTTCTGTTTTGCGATTGAGGAACGGTATTTTTCAAATTCTTGCTACCGGTGGAGATAATTACCTCGGAGGAGATGATATAGACCTCGCCATATTAGACTACAATTCTCAACTTCATGAATTGGAAATAGATGCAAATGAGAAAATATTCGGAAAGCTGGTTGCAAAATTTTTGAAAGAGAATTTGAATGACGCTGCGGATATCAAAAAAAAATACACTTATAAAAACCGAGACTATGAATTCCTTCTGTCTCAGAATATTCTACAGCAGGTTTCTTGTGATTTTTTGCAAAGAACTATGGAAATATCTGATCAAGTTTTACTTGATGCAAACATTGATTCCTCTGAATTAGATGGTGTCGCTCTGGCTGGAGGTATGACAAAATTAAAATTGGTTCGTGATAAAGTGCGGAAACATTTTTCCACCACAATTTGGGACAATATAAATCCCGAAGAAGTAGTTGCATTTGGAGCGGCAATTTACGCTGATTCTATAGTTCATAAGAATCATAGTCTGCTTTTAATCGATGTTGTACCACTGACGCTAGGAATTGAAACTTTAGGCGGCGGCGTAGATAAAATTATTCATAGAAATACTCCCCTGCCCGCTATGGAAAAGCGATATTACACCACCTACCAGGACAATCAGACAGGCATAAAATTTCATGTGGTACAGGGAGAAAGACCTCTGGCCAGCGAATGTCAATCTCTTGCAAATTTTGAATTAACGGGAATTCCTACTATGCCTGCTGGAATGCCTCGCATTGAAGTAAAATTTTCTGTTGATGTAAATGGATTGCTCCAAATTGAAGCTCGTGATCAAAAAACATCCGTTCAACAAACGGTGGTCGTGGATCCTTCCTCTGGATTGTCCCCGGATAAAATAGTATCTCTACTAGAAAAAGCGAAAAAAAATCAAGAGCAAGACTCTATTCATGCTAGAAATATTTCTTTAAAAATCGAATCTCAAAGAATGGTAAAATTTTGGGAGTCGATGGTCGATAAAATTCCTTTTTCTTTTCAGGAAATAGCAAAATCTGGGATTGTAAATTTAAAAACTGCTTTAGAAACGGATCAATATGAAGACATTCTCCTTTCCAGAAAAAAAATAGAGGAGTTATTTGGCCCATTCTTGGATGATATAATAAATGCGCGCTTGAGTGGAAGGGCTGTAACGGACTTGGCGGGAGAACTACAATGAAGATAACTTTTATTTTAAAAAATGGTGAAGAGAAAACTGTGCAATTCACTGCTAATCAATCTGTCCTGAAGGTTGCCGAAAAAAACCATATACCCCTTGCTAGTGCTTGCGAAGGATTTGGAGCATGCGGGAAATGCCACGTGCTTATAGAAAATTTGCAAGACAAACTCTCACCAATTTCAGATTTAGAAGAAGATACTTTAGATAAAGTCAGTGGCGTTACCATGAATTCACGACTAGCCTGTCAGCTAATTCTGAATAATTATCTGGATGGACTTCGCATAAAACTTGTTTAATTGGCCATATATTTTTGGGGAATCAAATTTATGGATTTTAAGGTGGATGATGCTGGTATCGCTGCCCATCCACAGATGCTTTTAATTCTGGACGAAATAATCAATAGCATCGATCTGGAAACACGGAATTGTGTGGTTGAAATTCTGTGCGCATATCCAACAGCAATTATGATAATCTCTCAGGATGAAAATTTTTGGATGAAATTGAAATGTTGTCATGCTCACATTACAAAATATAAATTTTAGCGTCGCCGGAAAGCAGATATTGGATGGAGTCGATCTGCAAATCAGCGGTCGACAGCGTGTCGGCCTTGTTGGTCGTAACGGTAGCGGCAAATCTACTCTATTTAAGATTATTCTAAAAGAATTAGATCCGGACGAAGGAAAAATTCAGCTGGAAAACGGCAAACTCATCCTAGCTGTGAGGCAGGAAATGCCGGACGGTGAGATGACTCCGCGCGAATTTCTGCTATCTCAGGATCAGCGCCGGGAAGAATTACTGCAACAACTGGAAAAGAATGCCGGTAGTCCAGAGTTATTGGCTGAAATTTACGATCAACTCATTAATATCAATGCATTTGATGCAGAATCGCGAGCCGCTGTTGTACTCAAGGGACTCGGATTTAGCGAGGAAGCTCAAAACACTCCTCTCCTTCACTTTTCTGGAGGATTTCGCATGCGCATAGCCCTCGGTGCGATTTTATTCCAGGAACCGGATTTACTTTTGCTGGATGAACCGACTAATCATCTTGATCTGGAGACTTCTGATTGGCTAAAGGACTTTCTTAACACCTATCCGAAGAGTTTTATTTTAATATCCCACGATAGAGATTTTTTAAATGACACTGCAGATGCAATTCTTCATCTGAAAAATAAAAAAATCACTAGATATAACGGGAATTTTGATGCATTCATCGACACCTATTCGCTTAAGCAGAAAAACGCCGAGGAGTACAATGCAAAAATGGAAGTAAAACGCAGGCATATGATTGAGTTTGTGGAACGATTTGGAGCGAAGGCCACAAAAGCTCGACAGGCACAGAGCCGATTGAAAGCAATTTCTAAAATGAAGTTTCTTCCAGTTGACCAAGATGATCAAACAATTGCATTTAATTTTCCGGAACCAAACCCAGTACTTTCTTCCAACATATTATCCTACGAAAAAGTATTGCTCAGCTATGGAAATAAGATCGTTTTGAAAAATATCTCCGGAACCATTATGGCGGATAATCGCGTTGCCATTGTCGGAGCAAACGGAAATGGAAAAACAACTTTCGCAAAATTTCTCGCCGGAGAGCTGTGTCAAAAAAGTGGAACGCGCGAAGCCCACAATAGGCTGAAAATCGGCTTTTACAAACAGGATATTTTTGAAAAACTAGATGTAACGAAATCTCTCTACGATTTTTTGAAAGAAATGATGCCACACTCCATCGACAAACAAATTCGCTCGCACCTCGGAAGATTCGGCTTTTCCGGAGACAAAGTCTTCCAGCTGATCAAGGAGCTTTCCGGAGGAGAACGCGCTCGTCTGGTCTTCGCCATGCTCACTCTGGATGCTCCGAATTTGTTAATACTGGACGAGCCAACTAACCACTTGGATATTGAAATGCGGGAATCACTTATCTCAACACTAATTTCCTACAGCGGCGCAGTGATTCTCATAACTCACGATCGTAATTTTTTGAATAGAGTTGCGAATTCAATTTTCATTATCGCAAATGGTTCCGTCAAACAATTTAACGGAGATGTAGATCAATATGAAAAAGTAATACAACTGGAAAGACGGTAAGTTAAATGGGAAGTAAAAAAATCATTGATTGCTTTCCCAAAAATATTTTTAGGCGATTATTTACCATAGTATAGAAATACCTATGTATTCTTTTGAAACAATCCTAGTATTATTAGTGCTAAATTAATATCTTCAATAGTATTTTTAGACGAGGTTTTTATGTCATCCAAGTGCAAAGTATACTCAAAACAGGATTTTGTTGGTCTTCGCAATGCCGGGAAACTAGCTGCTTATATTTTAGATTATATCACCCCCTACATTCAAAAAGGCATTACAACTCTGGAGTTGGATCGTTTATGTCAAGAGGAGATTCTTAAGCACAATGCTATTCCCGCACAACTGGGTTATAACGGATATCCAAAATCTATTTGTACTTCATTAAATCATGTGGTCTGCCATGGAATTCCATCGGAAAGAAAACTAAACAACGGCGATATCTTAAATATTGATCTTACCATTATTTTGGATGGGTGGTATAGCGATACAAGCAGAATGTATGTGGTGGGAAAGGTGCCGGAAAAAGTACATGAATTGATTGATGTGACTTACGAGGCAATGATGCTAGGCATAAGCCTCGCACGGCCTGGAGTCTATCTCGGAGACATTGGTCATGCCATAGAAACCTACGTTACATCTAGGAAATTTTCCGTTGTTAGAGACTATTGCGGCCACGGAATAGGTAGGGTGTTCCATGATGAGCCGGCAGTTTTGCATTTCGGCAAGCCCAAAACCGGGCTGCTACTGGAACCCGGACATGTATTCACCATCGAGCCAATGATAAACATCGGAGACTATAGAACAAAACTTCTTTCGGACGGCTGGACCGTTATAACTGTCGATCGTTCTTTATCGGCTCAGTTTGAGCATACAATTGGGATTACAGAGGATGGTTGCGAAATCTTTACTCTCTCTTCCAATGGATTAAGCAAACCTTTCCATGAAATCGCCAAATGAAAAACCGCACTATCTAGGGCATCGACAGCGGTTGCTGGAAAGATTTACTTCTCATCCGGAGTACATGTCCGACTATGAACTCATAGAAATGTTGCTTTTTTATGTATTTCGGCGACGAGATACGAAACCATTAGCAAAAACTCTCTTGCGTTGTTTCAAATCCGTACGTGGAATAATTTTAGCCGACCTTGCGGACCTAAGAAAAATCGATGGTTGCGGAAAATCTAGCATTGGTTTGATAACACTAATGCGTGAGATTTTTAGCCGCACGCTTTGGGAAAAAATTATCGAATCTAAAACAATAATGTCCATTTCACAAATTATAGAATATTACAGAAACGTTTTGGGGCATTTAAAAAAAGAACAATTTCGCATCATGTTTCTTAATAATAAAAATAAGCTGATTTCTGAAGATTTGATGCAGGAAGGAACCATAAACAATACAGCTATATATCCCCGAGAAATAATTCAAAAAGCGCTGGAATACGGCGCAGGCGCGATTATTATGATACACAACCATCCCAGCGGAGATCCTAAACCATCTCGTCAGGATATAATCATGACCAAAATAGTGCAGGAGATTGGGCAAAAACTAGATATAATTCTGCTGGACCATGTAATAATTGGGAAAAATGGAACGATATCATTTAAAGAATTAGGAATAATATTATAAGCGTCTAGAACAAATGGACACGGGCGGCTAGCCCTCGCGGCAATGATTTCTAAGGTTCAAAACATCAAGCAGCAGACGTTTCAGGTTTTTATCCGGATTTAAAGCGGAAATTAAATACGCTTTTCTCTTATATCTGGCTTCAAATCTTTTCTTCAGGGTTGTAGCGCTTTTAGAATTTAAAGAATCTAATTTATTTAAGGCAATAACTTCCAGTTTTTTATCCAAACAGCAGCTATACATTTTTAATTCACGTCGAATAGTCTCGTAGGCAGCGAAGGTATCCTCCTGGGAGATATCGATCAAATGAATTAAAATAGCACAGCGCTCCAGATGAGCAAGGAATTTATCTCCGAGACCGCGACCAACATGGGCACCGGATATTAATCCAGGAAGATCAGCCAAAATAAACTCACTACCCGCGACGGAAACTACCCCAAGCTGTGGCGCTAGAGTGGTAAACGGGTAGTCGGCTATTTTTGGTCTGGCCCTGGTCGTCGCCGATAAAAAAGTCGATTTTCCCGCATTAGGTAGCCCGACTAATCCAACTTCTGCTATTAATTTCAGTTGCAACCAAACGCCAAATTCTTCTCCAGGTTCCCCTTTATCTGCCCGACGAGGCGCCTGATTAATTGAAGATTTAAATTTGCTATTTCCCCTTCCCCCGTCACCTCCACGTGCAATGAGGAAGCGTTGCCCCTCTGCTAAGATGTCCGCAATGATATTTTGATTGGATTCATCTAAAATTTCTGTTCCTACTGGTACTTTTAGTATTAAATCTTCGCCTTGAGCTCCAGAACAGTTACGACTTCCACCATTTACGCCACGTTTTGCTTTAAAATATTGCTGATATCGGTAGTCGACGAGTGTATTTAAATTGCTAGATCCTTCGAAATATACATCTCCGCCTTTGCCACCATCGCCACCATCTGGACCACCAAATTCTATAAATTTTTCTCGGCGAAAACTTAAACACCCATTACCGCCATCTCCGGCTTTTAGAAAAATTTTCACTCTATCGAGAAATTTCATTTCTATCTATCCTAAAAGTGTTCAAAAGCTATCACAATAAATTATCATACGGCAACAACATCATTGGCCATCCATTTGTTCTAATTTTTAGATGGAAATCCACGAATTAATATTCAGTGATCCCTTCTATGTAAAATGGGCTCAGTCCTAGCTCTAAACGCTTTTTATTTGCAAAAATTGCAATGTAATTAAAAGAATAGATCTTGTTTTTTAAAAGAAACTGAAACGTGTTTATGCGTTTTATTTTTATATCTATGGATGTAAGCCAATTTATTATTTCTTCTTTGCTACTCCAATTGTTTTGTTTGCTGAGTCTGTCTCTATTTACGGAATATCTTTTGGATAAGACATTATTTTCAATCATTTCTGAACTTTTCACATTCCTAATGGAGTCGCGAGAAACGATGTCGGGAACAAACTTTAGTTTGTGTAATTTTATTTTTTTTCTTTTCAGAGGGTGATAAGTCTTCGCGTGATTATACGATTTATACATTAATAATTTGATTTTTTGTGATGAATGATTTTTGCCATTGTGCATTTTACACAATTGTTTTTTGTCTTGCAAAACTAATACATTGTTTTTCAAAGATTTCATGCTTAAACCGTTGTTTCAGTATTTCAATACTTAATTTACAAAAACAACAAAAACTCATGCTTTTTCAATACATAACACCTCATTAGTATGCTCAAAAAAAATAATATTATCAATATGCGTTTTATTGTTTCGGGAGGGGAAGGAAATATTTGGTTAATTTTCAATAGAATAATTCAATAAAATATTTTATACATTAACAGTTTTTTTTTTATGCATAATATGTATGGACTTTCTTTTTGTCGCTTGGTATATATTAAAAATAATCTAAGTAGAAGAGGTTGATATGGCAAGACAAAGTTTGAGTCCAATGAAAGAGACTGATTTTAATGATGTAAATCAGTTTGACATAACTTTAGGTGAGAAAGCGAACCGAAAAAGAAAAGATGCTCCGATGACGCACCTGAAGTATCTTCGGAAAAGAAGCGGATATACTTTAGAAACGTTATCGGAAATTACAAGTATTTCGATTTCGTATCTCTCTCGACTGGAATCTGGTTCGCGTAGGCTAAACACCGATCTCATCAAAAGACTATCTCATGCTTTTAGATGCGATCCAGCAGAGCTTTTGCAGGAAGTTTCTCACGAAAATCGACTTGTTACTCAGGTTGAGTTCAACAGAAATAGGCGAACAGAGCCGGTTTATCGAGAAAATTGCATGCCTGTGTATTGTGTTGCTCCGGACAACGAAGATGAAAAAAAAATGGTAATCAAGATATGTTCGCCTGCAGAGTGGAAACAACGGCCAACAGAGTTGACGACCAAAAACGAGTTGCTGGCCCTCAAAGCAGGCGTGTACTTCATCCCGCACTTCAGTAGTTCTTCTACGTTATATGTTGAACCATCAAGTAATTTGGTACCAGAATCCATTGTGGTTGTCCTTAACAAAGGAGCGATTTTAATAAAAAAGGTCTGGAGCGTAACACCAACATCGCTGCAGCTATGCGACATTACGGATATGGAGCTGCTGAAAATAGGAAAATTATCCACTGATAAACTGATCGAGATAGACCGTAATAGCGTCGAAATGGTTTATAAAGTTGTGGGATACTCGGACTTCGAACTGATCTAAACCAGCAGAGCATAGCGGGAAAATCTCAGGTTTGCTGGTAAACAGTGAGTGGGAAACCGAGGCGAGAGATTCGCACATCTGCGGGCGGCAGTAAAAATCACGAGCACCCTGTGCCTGAAGAACAAGGTTTGGTGCCACGGAAATATCTTTCTGATTTTATTGTGAATTGCTTGGTAGTAGGTATGATTTTATCCGAGTGGGTACCTACTATATCGTCGCGCGGTTGTGCTCCGTATGATTTGACTACATATCCGGCCGATGGTCCCGTCCTGGACTGGAAATCCGGATGACTTTTCCCATAAAATTTTACTTTATAAGTGTTGTTCAAGAATTTATTGGTTACAGAGGGAAATGGCATAGGAGTTTTAATGGTATACACTCGATTTAACAGATCTGACATACCTTTTAAAGGATATCTTTTTGACTTTACACGGCGTTTATTACGAGTCGATAAAGAACGAGATTTTTGAGAGGAAGCAGAACGACCGCTGTCGGATGAATCAACTTCCGATGTCGGATGTTTATTTTTAGAAACGTCGGAACTGGAATGAGTTGGTCTTTTCGAGGCAGAAGAGGAGCGTCCCTTAGCCTTTTCTTTGGAACGACGCGCATCTTCTTGATTAGTTGAACGGTCATTCTCTGTGTCAGACTCTTCTTCAGAATCAAATTCATCTTCGGAGTCAGATTCATCTTCTTGATGCAGAGCCTTTTTCTTATTTCGTTTTTTCTTTAATTTTTGTATATATAGATTTCTTTTAGCCGGGTCGAAATGTTTATTTATTTTCAAGGACGCATCAACTATGGAGTGTATCTTAGAGTTATTTAAAGGTTCGCTGGCGTTATGATCTTCATCCTCAATAGCAAAAACAAAATTCTGCAAGTCGCAGATAATAATTCCCAAAAACAAGAATCTTCTGAAATAAAATAAAAACCTACGCATATGACAATTATCTCAGAAAGAGGTTGCCTTTCGATTAATTTTAGCAATTTATGAATTTATCTTTTATTGCTAAAACCTAAAACTATATTAAAGTACATTTCAAAAGCAGTTTTATTGGTTGTTATTGCTTTGCGTGGGAAAAACGGTATCCACTTACTTAACCTCTCGCGCAATACTAGACGAAGCAGGTTGTTGATGTATAAGTACATAGATCGGCACTTTAATGACGTAGCTAGAGTTCCTCGGTTAATACGGCTAGAAGACATCAATACAGGGTTGGAATCGCTTCCCTGTGGTCTTGATGAATAACAAGTGTTCAATGTGATGGGTACGAGATGCTGTGCTATACGAACACGAAAACACGATACTACTTAATAACAAAAATATAATTCTCTTCAACTTTATTTATTTTTCTACTGAAAGAATAATTACATGCGCTTTATTTCTTAAAAATTTCTATCAAAAATGTTTTTAATCTGAAGAGAATGCTCTTTTTTAAACCTCAAATTTTTTGGAATCAGGAATATATATCACTGTTCTCACAACATAAGCTCTAATAATTCCTCTGTCTACACCTCCCTGCTAAAAAATTATTTCATCCAACCGAAATCTCATTTTTTTCAGGAAGATGGGTTGTGCAACCCATCACTACAAGCAGAAATACTATTCTTTTCATTGTCTTTTTCATATTCTTAATGTATTGCTAATAGTCTTGTCCCTTTTTTTTAATCTCAGAAGTAGTTTTCGCGTTTATACAAAGCATTTTTTGCTGCACGACATACCGCCGAAATAATGGACGTTCCATAATGTGATCATCAATCAGATTTTGCATGATTTTAGATTCTTGAAGATTCTTTTTCGCTCCATTATAGGTTACTATATAAGCTTGAAGGCCGAAAGCTCCATTATTTAACTTCACAACATATTTGTTATACGGCTAAAGTAATTCCAGACTTCTCAAAAGATCTCCTGGACTCACAAAATAGGGCGATGCGCAACTATAATAAATTCCAACATCTACAAAAAATAGATCAAAATCAGCTGTAACATGCTTCAAAGTATTCACTAGAATCTTCTAAAAATTATTTTTAAAAGAAATATCATCTTCGAAAATTAAGACACTTTTATATTTGTTCTTGACAATTGGCCGATAGGTGGGCTATCTCATCTCCGTTTTCCAATATCAGAGGAAATATTTCCAGAGAAAAACTCTACGGGGGATTTCTGTTGCCCGGCTCCCCCAAACCGCGTCTACGCTAATTAAGCAGCGAAAGCAATTGCCTCGCTCTGCATATTATCGTTGCATGCGACAAGATTATCGTTCGCATTTATATTTTTGGTTCTATAACGTAAACCATTCCGGATGAAAATCATGCCTTTCAACGTGCGTCGAATCTATTCATCCCCAGAATCTGGTGGAGATGCCGGGCTCCGCCCCCGGGTCCGCAGCGCCTATTATTCATAATGTTTATCACCATAGTTACCAAAGTAACAAGGTCATTATATACCAGAAAATGTTTTTAAATACCATAAAATCCCGTAACAAAAACTCTCGAAAGCAGAGTTTTTCTGAAATTGTCGCCATAGGAATAGCCATGGACGCAAAAGCTAATTGATTCTTAGTAGTTGACGGAGCCGATCATGGTTTTTGTGACATTTTATAGAAAAATTCCGAAGCAATGTATTTATAAAATGAGATAAGGCGAAAATAAACATTTTGATAATAAACAAAATCACAGCCAAGAAGGCTGGCAGCTAAAATTCAGCAGCCAAAAAAGCGTTGGCAGGAAAAGGGCACCGATAATGCTTGGTTAGGCGCCGACGATGTCGATAGCACACCGCCACTAAAGCATGACCCTGCACCACCGTCGGTCCGGCCAAGTTGTTTTGGTTCTGATGTGTCATCAAACCCAGATCATACAGCAGTTGCCGACCGAACCTTATCCTGCTTTAAGTCAGATTACATAATTTTGTCGTACTGCTATTTTTTCCTCCAACTTTCGCCTGTTTCGTGTTTTGTTTAGATATCGCTCAGCATAGCACGCCCAAGCTCTGCTAGCCGTCTGTCGGTCATTCCGATCGGACTGTTGTTTTCTTCTTCGCGTTCACCCGCCAGTCTCTGCATAGCGTTTAGCAGTACCAGTGTAATCGCCGCTCGCGCTTCCGGATATGTCACTCTTAGTCCGTGGAACTCTAGGTTTCGGAGGGCGTTTAGACATGCTTGTTGTGGATTATTTCCGTTCGCGAGTTTCTCAGCTCGCTGCCAAGCTTGTACTACTGCCAGCACATTCGCCGTTTGCTCTGTTGGTTCCCATTCGAGGAGCTTTCGGAGTTCGAGCACAGCCAGATTCTTTTTAGGCGTCACATTTCCGTACACGGGTTCACCCGCTATACTCCGCCAAGTTCGTTCCCGTTCCTGCTCTAAATCCGTTTGTGCATTCAAGCTCGTGTTCAATTTTTCAGCGTTCCATAAATCCGTTTGTGCATTCAAGCACGCGTTCGATGCTTCAGCGAATACCTTTATTCCCGAGCGGGACAAGTTATGATCGACGTTTGATCCATACGCTGTGGTCACTTCCGAAACCGCTCCATTTACGTGTTTCGACCATCTGTCTGTGTCAGCGTTTGATTTATTTTGCGTCTGATTGTTCTCCTCTTTTTCCCATCCAGCACATATCCGTAGGTTGCCCCATCCAGCCACCTTACGCCATGGTATCAGTATTTCCGACATAGTAAAGTTTCCTGGTATATTCCTTGCATAACAATTAGTAGCAAAAACTATGATACTCATTAGTAGTATTTTCAACACATTTTCTTCTCCTCACATTGATGGTATACATCATACTCGATCTTTTCATTATTTGCTATAGGCAATGTACCGTGTTTTCAAAAATACGGCACAAAGAACATGGTGCTTTTGGCAAGAAACTCCTATTATAAGGGTATCTAATCTGTCTTTTATTAGCTAAATTGAATTCTGACTCATTCAGATAATCATAATCTGTGCCGAGCGTCCGCTTTCTCAGTTTTCCTCCTCCAGGCACACTTAAACATCTTTTATGTGTTTCCCTAGCTCCTCAGCCAACTGTTTGTAACGAGGCGCCCGCGTCAGCACCTGAACCAGTTACGCCTTAGTTCGTTATTCTCATTCTTTTTGCAGTTCTGGAATATTTTTAAATTCGTCTAGCAGAGATGGATCTTCGATGGAATCTTCATTTACCACTTTCCTCCCGTGGATGACGTTTTTTACGGCTACTTCGACTAATTTTCCATTATTGGTTTTGGGCACACCTCTAACTTGGATTATTTTATCCGGCACATGGCGTGGTGTCGCATTTTCCTTTATGACGGTCTTTATCTTTTTTTTGAGATCATCATCTAAGATTAATCCGCTCCGCAGTACGACAAATAAAATTACTCTTTCGTCGTTATTCCACTGCTGTCCGACAGCACAACATTCGAGTATTTCCTCTATTTTCTGAACCTGTGAATAAATTTCCGCCGTTCCTATTCTTACGCCGGATGGATTGAGTATGGTATCCGCGCGTCCTGAGATGAAAACTCCATTGCGCTCGGTTAGTTCTATCCAATCACCATGACACCAACAATTTTCGAATTTTCCAAAATAAGAATCAATAAGTTTTTTGTGCCCTTCATCGTTCCAAAACTTGATTGGCTGAGAAGCAAAAGGAGTAACGCAGATTAGTTCCCCCTGTTGGCCTACCGGCACTTCTTCCTGAGTCGGACCGTATATTTTAACATTCATTCCCAACCCGAACCCCTGCATTTCGCCGGAGTAAACGGGGCTAATTGGATTCCCCATGACAAAAGACGAAATTATATCTGTTCCTCCGGAAAAAGAGTTTAGATGAACATCTTTTTTTATTCTGTTATACACAAATTCAAATGCTTCTGGACACAACGGTGATCCCGTAGATCCTATAGTTCTCAATTTATCAAGTTTATGTGTTTTTTTAGGATTCGCATCGGTTTTTAGTAGCGTGTCAAGATACTTGGCGGAAGTCCCTAAAAAAGTCATGCCGCAGGAGTCGGCCATATCGAAAAGAATATCCGCTTTCGGGTATAGAGGAAGACCTTCATATTGCATCAGCGAGGCATTCTGAGATAAAACAGAGGTAGCCCAATTCCACATCATCCAGCTACAGGTAGTGAAATAAAACACCCGATCATTCGGTTTTATATCGCAGTGGAGTAATTGTTCCTTTTTGTGCTGGAGTAGTGTACTACCAGCTCCATGTACTATGCATTTCGGTACGCCCGTTGTTCCGGATGTAAATAATATATAAATCGGTTGATCGAAAGGAAACTTCTCAAAAACAAACTCCGAAGCTTGCTCATCGGCGATCAAATTCTTGAACGACACGACTTCCCCTCTTTTCAGAGTCGGAAGTCCAGATCTAATATATGGAATTATTATAGTTTTTTCGATACTTTCTACTCGATCAACCACGTTCTTGATTTTTTCGAGATTGTCGAAAGTCTTTCCTTTGTAGTAGTAACCATCGACGGCAAAGAAAATTTTAGGTTTCACTTGGCCAAACCGATCCAAAACTCCAGGAATTCCGAAGTCCGGCGAGCAAGACGACCAAATGGCACCTAGGCTAATTGTCGCCAAAGCGGCGATCGTTGTTTCTGGCATGTTAGCCACGTATCCGCCCACTACGTCGCCTCTTCCTACACCAATTTTTTTCAAAGCATTCGCGGTTTTTATAACAGAATCGTACAATTCTTTCCAATTTATAACCTTTTGGACTTTATCTTCTCCCCAAAAAATTATGGCTGGATCATTGTCCCTTCTCCGGAGTAGATTTTCAGCAAAATTTAACCGAGCATCCGGAAAGTACCTATGTTCCCAAAATTTATCCGCCTTGTTTGAAATTCGGTGTCCTTTTTCTCCCTCAATGTCGCTAAAATCCCAAATAGCACTCCAAAAATCATTCGGATTAGTCACAGACCACTGCCAGAGTTCCTGGAAAGTTGTTCCATCAAATCCATAAAATTCCTTTAAATTTTTCATAAATCGACAAACATTACTGTCATTTATTCTTTCCTCAGAAGGAGTCCAGAGTAATTCATGAGACATTTTTAACATTCCCTTTGTATATTTTGCAATTTTAATTCAATAAAATTTAAAAATTATTAATTTGATGGCAAAACTTTGCTAATTTCTGCTTTTACTCAAAAACAAAAACTGATTTGTCAAAGTCGAGTAAGTATAGATGTTTATTGAGATCTCAGTCGAAACAGTGTAGAATGCTTCGCATATTGAAAATGGTTTTAAAATGGCGTTTCCTATCATGCCCCAGGGCACGGCGGTTTGGTTAATTGAAAACACTAGTCTTACATTCGAACAGATAGCATCGTTCTGCGGACTGCATGTTCTGGAGGTGCAAGCTCTTGCCGATGGGCAAGTTTCAGCGGGCATGGTTGGTGTGGACCCTATTAAATTAGGCCAGCTGACTTCGGAAGAAATAGACAGATGTTCCTGCGATCCAAATGCTACATTGACTCTTGCTTCTCCTAAATTTCAGATCACGATGCAGAAAAAAAGCAGGAGGAAATACACTCCACTCCTGAAAAGGCAAAAGCGTCCAGACGCCATTGCATGGTTACTAAAATTTTATCCAGAGATGCCGGATGCCAGTATTTGCTCTTTGCTTTCCACAACTAAAGCAACGGTTATTTCCATTCGCAACAGAACGCATGCTCGAATAAATGAATTGAATCCAAAAGATCCAGTCTTACTCGGTTTTTGTTCCCAGGTGGATCTGGATGCTGCAATTTCTAAAATTAAGCACAAAAATACAGAAGAGCAGTAAAAAGTATGTCTCTAATGAAAGCTGATAAATTTTTACTGAGCATTTGCGATCTGCCTTCGATTGAAAGAACAGCTTCTTCCGCTTTTTATAATGGCCGGAAGGGAGAGTTATTTGTGGAATATCGAGAGACCGAGTTCCTAAAAATAGAAAATGGAGTAGTTCAGACTCCTAATTTTACCTACAAAAGAGGATTCGGATTGCGCAGTTTTGAAGATGAGGCTTCTGCCTATTCCTACTCTTCCTCTCTGGATGAAAGAGCTGTAAAAAAGGCTCTGGAAGTAGTGAAATCAGGCACAGAGAATTCTAATATAGAGATAAAGAGTATAGCAAACGATCTGTATGATCACAAATATTTCATAAACTCTATTAGTTTGGAACACAAAATAAAGATTTTGCAAGAAATAGATTCCTATGCTCGGGGGAAATCGGAAAATATCCGTCAAGTAATAGCTAGCTTGGAAAGTTCATGGCAGGTTGTATCCATTCTAACGAACGATGGAAAAAAAGCGCAGGATATTCGTCCTCTGATACGGTTATCCGTTCATATTGTGGTGGAGAAGGGAGGAATTTGTGAAAGCGGCACATGCGCCGGCGGTGGACGATTCGGATATGAAGAATTATTGCGCTGTGCCGATCCAACCCATTCCCGCCCACAAATCTATGTGGACGAAGCCCTAAGACAAGCGGAAGTTAAACTGCAGGCACTAAAGGCGCCGGCTGGAGAAATGCCGGTGGTTTTGGGTAACGCCTGGACGGGAATTTTGCTCCACGAGGCCATAGGTCATGGATTAGAGGGAGATTCAATTTATCAAAAAACATCTTTGTTTCATAATCTATTGGGTGAAATGATCGCTGCTCCTAATATAACGGTTGTTGATGATGGTACACTGCTCCGCCGGCGCGGCTCTATAAATATCGATGACGAGGGAACAGACTCCCGACGTACCGTGTTAATAGAAAACGGTAAATTGGTCGGGTTTTTACAGGATCGCCAGAGCGCCAACCTTCTGCAGATGAATCTCACCGGTAATGGACGCAGGGAAAGTTACGAGTTTATGCCCATTCCCCGCATGACTAATACTTTTATGCTAGCAGGAAACTATACTCTGGAAGAAATGATTGCAAGGGTGCAAAGAGGAATATTCGCCAAGTCTTTTTCTGATGGTCAGGTGAATACAGCATCCGGGAAATTTGTTTTTTCCGCGTCGGAGGCGTATCTTATAGAAAATGGAAAAATTACTGCTCCCTTAAAAGGAGCTATGCTAATAGGAGATGGGCCAAGTATTTTGAAAAAAATTTCGATGCTGGGTAATGATTTCTCGTTGGATACTGGAATCGGAACCTGTGGAAAGGAAGGGCAGTGGGTGCCGGTCGGAGTGGGAGAGCCGAGTGTTCTATTGGATAGAATTACAGTAGGTGGAGCAAATTTATAGGAGATAAATATGCTTTGCGATAGATTAATAAAAAAGCTAGTCCAAGAAAAAGATATGATTAACCCTTTTGCGGACAAATTAGTGCAAAAATCGATTATTTCATATGGTGTTTCTTCATATGGATATGATGCTCGCGTAGCTGATGAATTTAAAATCTTTACCAACGTCGACAACGCCATTATCGATCCCAAAAATTTTTCAGGACGAAGTTTTGTGGATAGAAAAACAGATTGTTGTATTATTCCACCCAATAGCTTTGCTTTGGCGCGGACGGTGGAATATTTTAAAATACCCAAAGACGTTTTCGTTCTGTGCGTCGGCAAATCTACCTATGCGCGCTGCGGTATTATCGTGAATGTAACTCCCCTGGAGCCCGAGTGGGAAGGACATGTGACGCTAGAATTTTCCAACACCACTCAGCTGCCGGCAAAAATCTATTCTAATGAAGGAGCATGTCAGTTTCTTTTCTTTCAGATAAGCGAAATTTGCGACACCTCCTATAAAGATAGGAAAGGAAAATATATGGGACAACGGGGCGTTACTCTTCCGAAAATATCTACATAAAATGTTTGTTTTACTTTTTATTTTTTTAACTTTTTTTCTTTTGGCAAAATTGAACGAAATCCTAGGGCTTCGTATAGGATTTCACAAAAAAATGGATGTTTCTACTAATTTTTCGAGCGAAAGCTCTATTCAAGAAACAACTATCTCCGAGATGGATAAAAAAATTTTACAAATCAAAAAAAATTATCCATCTTTTAAAGTAGCAGATTTCCTCAATAAATCCCAAAAAGCATTTGAAATGATTTTTCATGCTTATGCTAACGGTGATACTAAAACTTTGAAAAATCTACTATCTCCTCGAATATTCAATGCCTTTTCTATGGCGATCGCAGACCGGAAAAAGCGCGGCGAGGTTCTGGAAGGTACATTGGTGAGATTTATCAGCAGCGAAATTACGGATATTGATCTCAGTACCGATGAGATATTGGTAATTGTAAAATTTAAAACGGAGCAAAGTAATGTTCTGAAATTAGAAGATGGTACGATTTTAGAGGGGAATGCAGATTTCGTCGAGGATCGCACAGAAATTTGGTCTTTTATTAGAAAAAAAACATCGACAGATTCGAAGTGGTATTTACATGAAATAAAAGCCGAGTAATGTTGCGCTTGGCCCTATATCATCCGCAAATTCCTCCAAATACTGGTATGCTTTTGCGTCTGACATCCGCTCTAGGTATTTCCCTAGATATAATTCGACCAATGGGTTTTGTATTTGATGATAAGAAGTTAAAACGCGCAGGAATGGACTACATAAAATTTGCAGATTATAAAATCCATGATTCATTCGAAAATTTTTATGAAAAATATCGAGAAAGGAGACTGATAGCTTTGGATATAGGCGCCAAAGCTGTCCCATACTACGATTTTAAATACCAATCACAGGACATTTTAATTGCTGGGTCAGAACATTATGGTTTTCTAGGAGACGACTTAAACAAAATTTTACAGTGTGTAAAAATTCCTTTGCTTCCGAATAGACGTTCTCTAAATATGGCTACTGCCGCCGCTATTGTATTATCTCAAGCAATGATTCAATTAAATTTATATGCGCAAATTAACAAATAATTAACTACCTAAATGTCATAATAGTTTTAGCAATTGAGAATGATTATGCGAATACTTTGTCTTTTATGGAACTTTTTAATAATTTATAGTATCCAGGCGTCGCAGCAGAATTTAAGAATTCTAGCAGATGCTGTACGGGACGTTGAACGCGCTACAAGCGGATTGGGGCGGCTAGCGAAAGGTTTTGGCAGCGAAATAAGTGGTGCGGGTGGGAACCATAAGGGACAGACACGGCAGCGTGAACAGGGAGGAATACCATCTGGGAGTATAGGCCAACGAGATGAACAAGAACATTCCCGATTTTTCTTCAGTCCGGATGAAAGTAAATGCATCGTCATTAAAGGGAATAGTGCTGAAGTCAGGATTGTCGTGAACGGGAGAATGACAGCAGGGGGTACAGCGCTTTCATTGGGAGGCGAAGTTGTGAACGTCTGCTTTTTGGATAACAACTATATAGTTTGTGCGATTCGCATAAGAAACAGTCAGATCATACTAGTGAAACTCAATTTAGCGACAGGAGAACAGCGAGAGATATTGAATATACAGAATACTATACGAAACATAAAAGCTACGTCTGCTAGCTTATTTCGTAATCCATATATAAAAGATATTTTCTATGTTCAAACCAAAGGTAATGCAAATTCTCTTGAGGCAATTGATATGTCTAATAACAGTTCCGCTCTCGTTATCTACTGCGGAGAGGCACCACTACTTAACATATTTTTCTTACTAGATGGTCGTATGCTATACACAACTCCTGCGGGAAAAATCTTTGTAACTAACCCGGACGGATCGGCGAAGCGGGCAGTTGGCGAAATAGATAAAAGGAATGAACTAGTTATATATGCGGCAAATAACCATTACTTGAAGGCAGTGGAATATGGAGACCGAGTAGAAATAAAATCCGTTCTTTTTAATACGGGAGACCAAAAGACGATATTTATTATACGAAAATCATCTGAATCACGAAGATTTGAATTACGCGATATCAAAGTACTAGGGGATGGAAATGGAAACCCCTGTGTTCTGTCCATCTCCACCGGCAGTAAAAACATCAAAGCAGGGATTACACAAGAAGGGCAAACCTGTATCCAACATCTTAATCAATTTTTCGGAAATTCTGATTGGCATGTGGTAAAGATTATAAGAGGCATATGGATCGTGCGAGGTCGAGATCGTCAAGGAGTGCAGCGAACTGTTCGCTTCAATACCGACGATAAACATATCGAAGTGTTAGGAGAAGACAACGGACGCGTGACATCGCTCTCGGGACACCAAGGCACGCCAGAAATTAGTCTCCCGTGATAAAATACCAGATGTTTATGTTATGAAGGGTCTCGGGTAAACATCATCTTTTATACTCGATCACCCACTTTGCCCATTCTGCTAGATAACTCTACATAAACATGAATAAGCGCAGGCCCACGCCATCAATCAGTGCTGCTGAATCTGCCGTGTATACAATCAAGTGTATCGTGAAGACGATGTTTTTAAATGTATAATACTCACAATAAAACTACTCTTTCGAGAACTTTATTTGAAATATTGAATACATAACAACGCGTAGCAAAAAAGTTTGCGAGTTTCAGTTTGCAACTAAAATAGCGGTTAACATAAAGACGCTACGCCTACACTCGCAATCTAATTTTAACAAAATGCCCTTAAAAACCATATAAACTGTAGTCTTCAATCCACAAAACGGAGAGCATTCTTGAACCACTTCCTACGGCTATTAATTGTCTCCATTGAGATAAAATGCCATAGAACACGAATTATGGATTAGATTGAATGTAGAATTGGATTGGAACAGCAGGCTTGGAAGGCTTGAGCTGATATGCTATGAGAGTGGGAATTATATGTACAAGCATATTGATAAAAGATCTGTGCCTTGAGTGTTCAAGTATGAATTTATTTTTGAGATAATCAAAAACCGTTTCAACGAGAGAACGTTTACGCAGTAGCAATTTTTCCTGAAGGATCATTAATATGTTTTTCATATTGTTCTTGATTCCAGTTATTAATTTCAACCCACGGGCGAGTAATCGAAGAAAAAGCTCTCTGCTGATGTATCCTTTATCAGCGAAGAGAAAACCTGTCATATCTGCTGTCATTTGAGGCACTACGGAGC
>JAITBT010000027.1 GCA_031283445.1 Holosporaceae bacterium
ATCATTGGCAATTCCTGCTAAACTTCTATTAATTTTTTCGCATATATTTCCTCCGGTAATGGAAGAAATTATCAGTGGCAATTTCAGACTACGTCCAAGAAAATTAATGGACGTATCTATTTCGGTATAATCAATTTCTGGAAGCGCATTATGCTCGAAACGATAACACCCAAATCCATCATTCACACTAGAACGATTTTCTACATCCCGGGCTAAAAAAATGTGATCTTTTTTTCTGCACAAAATTTCACTCAAAGAGAATTCCTATATCCTTTGTACAAGCTCTGCATCAAACATGACGACCCCCAATTCTGTAGATTGCATTTTGCGTAATTTATCAAACAAGCTGGATGCGGTATATTCTCTTTTTACTTGCTCAACTACAAACTGCGAGATAAAACACTGCGTCTGATAATCTTTCTCTACATTTGCAACCTCGTATGTGGCATTAATTGAAATAGTAATCTTCTGCTCATGCCTTAGCATTTCCTCGAAAATATGAATGGGGGCTCTCCATTCTTGTTTGGGGGCCGCTATAGGCATCAGCTTTACCTTTGTGCTGCGTTCCTGCATGTGCGAAAGAATTTTTATGCCCTGCAAAAGTTTTTCTTCAGACCGCTTTCGAAACCAACCGGCGCAACCGTCCAAACCCATATCTTTGAGAACTCCAGCCATGGCTAAATACAAATACGCTGAACTAAACTCTTCGGATATCTGCTTATTCAATAGCTCGTGGATTCTTTTACCAAAACTCACACCCATGACAAACGCCTATCTATCAATACATTAAAATATAATAGTACATTATTTAAAAAATTAAGACAATTAACTACTTTGACCTAAAAATAATGCGCCCTTTGGTAAAGTCATAAGTTGTCATTTCTATGTTTACTTTATCGCCAGCCAAAACTCGAATTCTGTTCTTTTTCATTCTCCCGGATGTATGTGCCAAGATTACATAACCATTTTCCAGCTTCACACGGAACATAGCACTCGGCAATACCTCTATAACTTCTCCAGATAATTCTATCAAATCCTCTTTTGCCATAAAAACCTCATAAGAACTCTAAAGCAGAATACATTTGTTTTCTCATTGTTGCAACATGAGACGATTACTATAGATTGTTTTATGTGGATATTGCATATAGTGACTATATTGATGTAATGAACAAAGTATGTTTAGAATTTTAGTAGAGATACCATCGGCAAGTGTCCCTCGACAAAGCCTAAGACGGGTTTATAAAAATTGTATGATGTAGACTTTAAGATACTATTTGGTGTGGTGAACCGAATAAACGCTTCCATCTAACTAAAGTATTTTCTATTCTATTTTTTCCATTATTATGCAAATATACTCTTCCGTTTAAAATAATTCCAGCGATGGGAGGTATTTAAAAAATAGTATCATAGCTATATACTGTCCCTATCTTCATAAAGAGATATGAATTGAATCAATCGAAATTAATAGACTTACGCCAAGGGCACGAGATGAGGGTTTTGCCGTATAACATGGAGGCGGAACATTCCATTCTCGGAGCGATTATGCTGAGTAATGAATGCTTTGAGAGTGTAGCAGAATTCCTCTTGCCATTACATTTTGCAACTCCGATTAATGGAAAAATCTATGAGGCCATCAGTAAATTGATATCTCAAGGATTGATGGCAGATCCAATAACTTTAAAGGCCTACTTCGAGAAAAATGATGAGTTGTTGAATATTGACAATGGAAATTATCTAATCCAGCTAGTCAATTCAGTGATTTCCATTGCAAGCATTAAAGATTACGGAAATCTGGTCTACGAAATGTATCTGCGCCGGCAATTAGTTCTAATCGGTGAAAATATGTCCTATAACGCCTCCACTTTTGAGTTAGATATAGAAGCTGCGGATCAAATAGAAAGTGCAGAAGCGAGATTGTACGAGCTGTCGATTTCCGATAAACGCGGAGGATTTATCCCATTCTCCGCAGCTCTGGACGATACTCTAGCCGTGGTCAAAAGAGCTTACGAAAGTGACAGCAGCATCACGGGAATCACAACTGGATTTCTCGATTTAGATAAGTGGCTGGGTGGGCTAAATAAACCGGACTTAATAATATTGGCTGGACGTCCGTCGATGGGAAAAACTGCCCTCGCAACTAATATGGCGTTTAGTGCGGCTATAGCCTATGCAAAAAATGCTGAAGGGGGAGGGAAGGTAGCGTTTTTTTCACTGGAGATGTCATCCGAACAATTGGTTACCAGGATATTAGCACAGGAATGCATGATCCCGTCGGAGCGGATAAGACGCGGAGAAATTAAAGAGGAAGATTTCTCTAAAATTGTCAAAGCTAACAAAAGACTAATAGAATTACCGCTGTTTATCGACGATACTCCTGCTTTGACGATTTCTGCCGTAAGAACAAGAGCTCGAAAGTTAAAACGCCAGTACGGACTAAACCTGATAGTTATTGATTATTTACAACTACTTCAAGGAAGCGGTGAAAAACGCAATGAGAATCGTGTGCAGGAAATTTCTGAAGTCACAAGATTGCTGAAAGCTTTAGCTAAGGAACTGGATATTCCGGTGTTAGCACTGTCTCAATTATCCCGCGCCGTGGAAACACGCGATGATAAGCGGCCGCAGTTAGCGGATCTTCGAGAATCTGGCTCCATAGAGCAAGACGCTGATGTCGTTATGTTTATCTATAGGGAGGAGTATTACGAAGCTCGTCGGGAGCCTCCACCCGGAACGGATAAGCACGCCGAATGGTTGGATAAAATGTCAAAAATCTATAATTTAGCAGAAGTTATCTTGGCAAAGCAAAGGCATGGCCCCATCGGGACGGTTCGATTATTTTTTGATGGCCGCTATACAAAGTTTGATAATCTCCTTGATGGGAGGAAAAGCAGTTGTGAATAATCAGATAGAGCGAACATTAAACGAAGTTCAATCGCACATATTAGCGGTTTCAATCATTAATTTGGACAGTATTGCAAAAAATTATGCAATTATTAAAAAAGAGCTTCCTGCGGAAACTCAAATAATGGCTGTGGTAAAGGCCGATTCTTATGGATTTGGTGCCATTCCTGTGAGCAAAAGGTTATG
Source organism: Holosporaceae bacterium (assembly GCA_031283445.1). Taxonomy (GTDB): domain Bacteria; phylum Pseudomonadota; class Alphaproteobacteria; order UBA3830; family UBA3830; genus JAIRMQ01. The sequence continues at coordinate 3,088 of JAITBT010000027.1, forward strand.
CAAGGAAGGTTGTAGAGCTTTTTTTGTAGCCACAATCGAAGAGGGAATCAGTCTGAGAAAAAATCTTCCGCCGGAGATACAGATTTTTGTATTGAGTGGTCTATTAGAAGGTAGCGAAGATTTGTTTCTGCAATATACACTGATTCCGGTCTTAAACAATTCTTATCAATCGGATTTATGGATTGATTATGCCAAAAAACTAAACAAGAAACTGAAAGCGATCATTCATGTCGATACTGGCATTTTTAGAAACGGTTACTCCTATAAAAAAAATGATCTGGATCTCCAGAATGTAAAATGCAGCTTAGATATTATTGCAGTTATGAGTCACTTAGCTTGTGCGGATATTCCGGACCATCCTCTTAATAGGATTCAGTTAGAGCGCTTTAGAAACGTCATACAGTATTTTGGAGATATTAAAGGATGCCTTTCTGCGACTAATGGAATATTTCTTGGAAAGGAATATTTTTTTGATGCTGTCAGGCCGGGGAAAGCATTGTATGGGTTTTCCGTTCGTGAAGACAAAATTGGATCAATGATTCCGGTTATGGATGTTTTCGCGAGGATTGTTCAGGTCAATCATTTAAAATCAGGAGATACCGTAGGATATGGAGCAACTTTCACGGTAAATCGACCTATGATTACAATTACACTGGGAATAGGGTATGCTGACGGGTTTATGAGAAAATTTTCTGGATTCGGGTGTGGTTTTTTAGGAGGCAGGAAGATGCCTATGGTCGGCAGAATATCAATGGATTACTCAGTTTTTGATGCCACAAATGTGGAGGCGTCTCATTTAAAAATCGGAAATTGGGTTGCTTTGACAAATGATACGGATTATACACTAGAGAAGTGGGCTTTAGAATTGGACACCCTTCCTCATGAAGTTGCGTGTAGATTTGGTCCTCGCGTAAAAAAAATGTATATTTGAGGAGTGGAAAATAAATGTGCGAGCCATTGGCAACTTTGGGTAAATACACTCTTGCGTTTCTGAACGAGATCGGGCGAGTTTCCTTGTTTACGGCGAATGGTGTGAAAAATTGTTTCATTCCTCCATTTTATTTTAAGGAAATTTTTCATCAATTAATGGTTGTTGGGTTTTATTCGCTACCTATTGTCGGGTTAACAGCTGTTTTTGCGGGCATGGTTTTGGCACTCCAGACTTATGTCGGTTTCACACGCTTTAGCGCGGAAGGTGCTGTTGCGTCTGTGGTTGTGATTTCCATCACACGGGAGCTCGGTCCGGTTTTCGCTGGACTAATGGTCGCTGGTCGCGTTAGCTCCTCCATCGCAGCTGAAATCGGCTCTATGCGCGTGAGTGAACAGATTGATGCTCTTCTAACTCTTCGGGTTAATCCATTTAAATTTCTCGTAGTGCCGAGGATTATAGCTGGATCGTTTATGGTTCCATTTCTGGTGCTTATTGCCGATATTATTGGCGTTATGGGAGGTTTTTTAGTCTCCACAACACTGCTGGATTTTTCTGTAGGTTCCTATATAGCTCAGACAGTGCAAAATATGGAAACGATTGATGTGATATCAGGCTTGATTAAAGCATCCACCTTCGGATTTGTTGTGGCAATATTTGGATGCTATCACGGATTCTACAGCGATCTAGGAGCGCGAGGGGTAGGGAACGCGACAACCAGCGCTGTCGTTTCGTCTTGTATTGGGATACTAGTATTAAATTACTTTCTAACTGCATTATTTTTTGGAACATGAATAAAATAATTTTTTCAAACGTTTGTAAAACATTCGACGGCGGCCTTCAAGTTCTGCGTGATATTTCTTTGGAGATAAAGGCAGGAGAAACGCGCATAATACTAGGACAATCTGGTTGCGGAAAATCCGTCTTGTTAAAGTGTTTACTTGGAATTATGGAAATTAGCTCAGGAGATATATCAATTGATGGCATTAGTGTAAAGGAAAAGAAGCGAGCCCGGGAATATTTGCGGAAATTTAGTATATTATTTCAGGGAAATGCTTTATTCGATTCCATGACGATCTTGGAAAATGTTATTTTCGGTGCGAATCAAGTAAATAAAGATAAATCGAAATGTCTGCAACTTGCAGAAGAGAAGCTATTGGCGGTCGGACTAGAAAAGAGAGTTTTTAATCTATATCCGGCGGAAATTTCCGGAGGGATGCAGAAGCGTGCAGCGTTAGCGCGTGCTATTGCGATAGAGCCGGAGATATTACTATTTGATGAGCCCACTTCCGGGTTAGATCCTCTTACCGGCGGAAAAATTTGTAATCTTTTAAAAGACACGATTAAATCTCTAAATGTTACGGCTTTAGTTATAACGCATGATCTAAAAGTAGCAGAATTTTTGGCTGATCGCATCTCCGTTCTAAACAAAGGAAATGTCATCTGGACGGGACAAGCGGCACAAATGGAATCGTGTGGAAATGAATTCATTGAAAATTTCTATAATGCTTCGAATGCTATACTCAGAAAATGATTTTAGTAAAGCAACAGTTTTAAGAAGACCTTTCGGACATGATTTTAGCTTTTATGGTTATTCTTTTTCTAGCACTAGTAGGCCTATTAGCCACTGCAGCGATAGCATCGATTGTTGTTTTGTGGGGAATTTTGTTTATTCTAGCATCGTTGCTCCTTTGCTCGATGTTTTCTTTGATATTTTTTACGGATTTCGAATTGATTCTGGCAATTGTGCTACTGCTTATAGTCATCGGATTACTTTTTAGACGAAGAATATTTTCCCATAATAATGAAAATAATATAGAGAAATGATAAGATGCATAAGGTGTTGAAACTTCAATCTGTGGATAGTACCCACAAGTATGCTGTTCGTTTAGTCGAAAATGGGAAAGCGGAGGAATGTATAATAATTGCAGAAAAACAAACAGATGGTGTTGGGAGATGTGGTCGGATATGGGAATCTCCATCCGGGAATTTGTATACATCCATAATAAAAAAGCTGCCCCCAGACACGGAGTTAGGGAAGTTATCGCTGACGGTCGCCGCTGCGGTTCATAAAGTTCTTAGCCATTACGTTCCCGACAATAATTTGCATTTACATTGGCCCAATGATGTCTATTATAGAAGATCAAAGGTAGCAGGCATCCTTATTGCAGTTCTGGATCATTGGATGATAATAAGTATAGGAGTGAATGTAAATTCCGCTCCTGATATTGTAAATGCTATAAGCATAAGAGATATTTCCGGTGTAGAGGTTATCTCGGTTGAGGAAGTTTGGAGGAGTATTTTAATCGAGTTGGATATATGGTTGGAGGCGTTTTGCGTTTCGAATTTCTTATTTATAAAAAATTATTGGTTACGATATGTTAACGAAATAAATTGTAAAGTTATCATTAAAAATGGTTTGGACTCTATTACGGGGATTTTTAAGGGCATAGGCGATGATGGTAGATTGATTTTAGGGAAACAAGATAAAGATTTATTTATTTCTAGTGGAGATATGTTTTTGAATGTGGAAGGTATAACGGTGAATTATGAATAAAAAGATCAGCGGATTAAATTTTATTCCCATAGGTGGATGCTCTGAAGTTGGTATGAACCTCTATGTCTATATTTACAATGATCAATGGATTTTGGTCGATATGGGGATGGGATTTGACGGGAATTTGGGTAGAGAACTAATTATACCGTCTTCCGATGAGCTAATGAAAAATAAATCAAAAATCAAAGCACTATTCATAACCCATTCTCACGAAGACCACATTGGGGCTATTCCATATTTGTGGCCCAAGATAGAGTGTCCAATTTACGGCAGACCATTTGCCATCGAAATGATACGAGACAAATTAACACAATTTGATTTAGAGGACAAAGTTCCCCTGATAAAAATAGCATTGAATAGTAAAATAGAAATAGGAAGTTTTTCCATAGAGTTTATACCCGTCGCTCACTCTACTCCCGAATCTTCAGCTCTCGCTATAACGACTCCAGAAGGTGTAGTTTTGCATTCGGGGGATTGGCGCATCGACAACGATCCGGTTTTTGGTTCAAAAACTGATGAGCAAACATTAAAGAGCTATGGAGACAACGGTGTCCTCGCTTTGATTTGTGATTCCACAAATGTTTTTCGAGATCAACAACCCTGTGCTGAAAAAGACGTACGCCAGAATCTCATAGATTTAGTGAAGCAACATCCCCAGAATCGGATATTAATAACCTGTTTCGCCTCAAACTTAGCTCGGCTCGAGTCCTGCTACTTAGCCGCAAAAGCAAATGGAAGGCAGATGGTGATCGTTGGACGATCGCTAAAAAAAGTGGAAAAGATCGCCAGATTGTCCGGATATTTCTCGGAGATTCCAGCGTTTTTAGATGAAAAAAAAGCAACACAACTAGAATCATCAAAGGTTTTGTTGGTTTGTACAGGAAGCCAAGGGGAGGTTAACTCCGCCCTCACCAAAATGGCCAACGACACTCATAAAATTATAAAGCTGAAGGAAGATGATGTTCTTATTTTTTCATCTAGGGTTATTCCGGGAAATGAAAAACCCGTGATGGAGATCCAGAATCTACTGGCAGACCAAAGAATTAAAATTATCACTAATATAGATTATGAAGTTCATGCTTCGGGGCACCCAAGCAAAGAAGAATTAGAGCGACTTTATAATTTGGTCAAACCACATGTGTTGGTACCAATTCATGGTGGAAAATTACATCTCCGGAAACATGCCGAAATTGCTAGAGAATACGGAATAAAGAATATTATAATTCCAAATGATGGTGATGTCATAAAATTTTCAGAACAAACATCTGAAGTGGTGGAGAATTTTCCCACTAAAACGCTAGCAGTAGATGGAAATAGGCTGCTCCCACTGGATAGTACAGTATATAAGCAGCGCGAACTCCTTTCCACCAACGGAATTGTAAGCATCTGTCTGAACTGCTCAAAAGGATCGATAAAAGTAGAAGATATGGTATGTTTGGGAATATTTGAAGAATTTGAACAGGTGGACAGATTAGATATCCAAAATGATATTAGCTCGGAGATTAAATTATCTCAAGAGGGCGTTTTGAAAGATAAATTTCGTGATATCAATAAATTAAAATCGTTGGTTGAAAAGTTGGTAAAGACAGTATTCTTAGAATCCCGTGGGAAAAAACCCATTGTAATCGTTCATATTCTACGATAAAATCATCTCCGGTGACAAGTGAATTAAACCAGTTCTTTTAGCTCATATAATATCTCTAATGCATGCTTAGGAGTGATGTTATTCAGATCCAGCGCTTCTAGTCGCTGTTTTAATTTAGAATCTGGAGCATGATATAGTTCCATCTGATCGGATATTTCTTGAAAAGAAGCTATGGAAGTTTTATCGCTTTTGGATTCAAAATTTTTCAAAAGTTCTTCTGCTCTTTTTATGACGAATTTAGGAACGCCGGCGATGCTGGCCACATGGATGCCGTACGATTTGTCGGCAATACCATCTACAATTTTGTGATAAAATATCACATCTCCATTCCATTCTTGAACTTTCAAAGTTTTACATATTATTTTCTTCAAGGATTTTTGCAAAACGGTAAGTTCCCGGTAGTGAGTAGCGAACAGAACGCGGCACTTGTTGACTTTATGAAGATGCTCTATGGTCGCCCATGCTATAGATAAGCCATCATAGGTAGAGGTTCCTCGCCCAACTTCATCCAGTATGACAAATGATTTTTCGGTAGCCTGATTCAAAATAGTAGCAGTTTCGATCATCTCCACTAAGAATGTAGAACGACCTCTAGCTATGTCGTCGGACGCTCCGATTCTTGAAAACAACCGATCGACGACGCCAATAATTGCTTTATGGGCTGGAACATAGCTTCCAATCTGAGCAAGAATCACGATTAAAGCATTTTGCCGGAGGTAGGTACTTTTTCCCGCCATGTTTGGACCCGTAATAAGGCAGATTTTTGAGCTAATATCTAGATTACAATCATTGTTCGTAAAGTCTTTCACGTGGAGGTCCAACACAGGATGCCGACCATTTTCTATTTCGAAAATGGGATCGTCAAAAATTTCCGGACGAATATAGTTCCTACTGCAGGCTATGTGTGCGAGGTTCGCATAAATATCCAGCAGAGATAACACTTTTGTAGCATATGCAATTTCTTCCTGTGATTTAAGTATTTCCCCCACAATTTCTTTGTATAATTTCTCCTCCAGCTGTTCCCATCTATCCAAAACATCCATTAATTTGCTCTGCAGAGAAATTAGCTCTGTCGTAGTGTATCTCATCCCATTTACAAGAGTTTGCCTATGCATGAATCGATCGTTGATTTTGTGTTTTTGGGAAAGGGGAATTTCTACATACCAGCCAATAACGGCATTATTCCTAATTTTTAACGTGTTTATTCCAGTTTCCGTGATGTATTTGTGCTGTAGATCCAGAATCAGCTCTTCGCTATGATTTTTCAAATACTTCAATTCATCTAATCCCTTCGAATATCCATCAGAAATTATGCCATGGGCGGCATTTGTGACTGGCAGTTTCTCCACCAAAGCAGTGGACAATAAATTATATAACGTGGAAAAATCATTCAACTTCTCAACGTAATATTCTCCTTCGCTTGGCATTTCGATATCTTTAAAGAGAGTTTTTACGGAGCAAATTGTTCGCAGGGATTCGCGAATATCTCCCACATCTCGCGGTGAGAATTTATTAAATTTTATTCGACTGATGGCTCTTTCAAAATCTGGACATTCCACAAGAGTATCACGAACTAAATTCATTAGTTTTTCATTCTTAACAAAAAATTCCACACAATTTAGGCGTTTTTCCAATAAGTTTTTATTTATCAGTGGCATTAGTACTCTTGCGGCAAGTGCCCTGGATCCGAAGGCAGTTTTTGTTTTATCAATCGCACCCAGCAGACTAAATTCATATTCTCCTCGGCAAGAAGTCGTTATTTCCAAACTTTTACTAGTAGCTGGATCAATAATTAAATAACTACAAGACGATATTTTTTTAGGAATAGGTAAATGAGAAAAATTATTACGCTGGGTTATGAGGAGATATTCCAAAACAGCGCCACAGGAAGATAATTCATTGTTTAATTTAATACCAAAGCTATCCAATGTATTTACCTTAAAATATCGTTCCAACCTCTCCTTTTCAACAATGGGATTGAATTTTGATTCCGGCAGTGATGTGATTGTTGTCGTCGTAATCGTCGCAAAAGACTTCACAAAAGCACTTTTTTCAATACTTAAAGATATCAATATTTCCTTTGGGCTGTACATTTCCAAAAAAGAAGGAAATTCATCAGCTAAACAGGTATTCACAAAAAAATCTCCCGTAGAAATATCTATTACGGCAAAACTTACAGTTTTAGTTTTTTCCGTTTTCCGGCAGATATCTGGTACAACGGACATGAGGAAATTATTTCTAGTGGAATTTAACAGACTTTCTTCAATTAAAGTTCCAGCAGTTAAAATCCTTGTAACTTCTCGTTTTACTACGGCTTTATAGCCACGTTTTTTCGCCTCCTGCGGATCTTCTATCTGATCGCAAATGGCTACCTTTTGTCCGTATTTTACAAGACGCTTAACGTAAGTATCCATGGCAGCAACCGGGATTCCACACATGGGAATATCTTCATTTAGGTGTTTCCCCCGGTGCGTTAAAGCGATATTTAATATAGAGGATGCGATCTTGGCATCTTCAAAAAAGAGTTCAAAAAAATCTCCCATTCGAAACAGCAACAGGCAGCCAGGATACTGTGATTTAAATGTCAAGTACTGAGACATCGCCGGAGTGGCATTCCTAATAGTGCTGTAGAATAAACTATCATCTTCCATGGTAACTAACATTAGACCAACGGGTAATGCAGTACAAGTAAATGATTTCGTTAAGTAAAACTACGACCTGCTAAAGCCGGTGGTTTGAGGTTACGCTTGCAAAGCGGTCATGAGAATGAACTCAAAATTCTGATATTCTGAAATTATCAGTTTTGTGATGAATTTCCTGATTTTCGA